>DASSSQ010000103.1:0-17752 GCA_035708405.1 Gaiellaceae bacterium | reverse complement strand
GCCGGCTCGCCCGCGTCGAGGCCGCGCTCGATCCCGTCCAGCCCGGCCATCAGCATCGCGGCGAACGCGAGGTACGGGTTCGCGGTCGGGTCCGGGCAGCGGAACTCGATCCGCTTCGCCTTCGGCGACTCCGAGTACATCGGGATCCGGATGCAGGCGGAGCGGTTCCGCTGCGAGTAGACGAGGTTGACCGGCGCCTCGTAGCCCGGCACGAGCCGCCGGTACGAGTTCGTCGTCGGCGCGCAGAGCGCGAGCAGCGCCGGCGCGTGCTCGAGCAGCCCCGCGATGTAGCCGCGCGCGAGCTGCGAGAGGCCCGCGTAGCCGGAGCGGTCGGCCATCAGCGGCGTGTCCTCCTTCCACAGCGACTGATGGCAGTGCATGCCCGAGCCGTTGTCGCCGAAGACCGGCTTCGGCATGAAGGTCGCCGTCTTGCCGTGGCGGCGCGCGACGTTCCGGACGACGTACTTGTAGGCCATGATCTGGTCGGCCATCCGGGTCAGCGTCTGGAAGCGCAGGTCGATCTCGCACTGGCCGCCGGAGGCGACCTCGTGGTGGTGGAACTCGCAGGGGATGCCGAGCCGCTCGAGCGTCAGCACCATCTCGGTGCGCAGGTCGGAGAGCGTGTCGTGCGGCGCCGGCGGGAAGTAGCCCTGCTTCTCGCGGATCGTGTAGCCGGCGCCCGGCTTGCCGGAGTTCCAGTGGCCCTCGGCCGAGTCGACCGCGTAGTGCGACGCGTTCGGGCCGAGCTCGTAGGAGACCTCGTCGAAGACGAAGAACTCGCACTCGGGGCCGAAGTAGGCCGTGTCGGCGATGCCGGTCGCGCGCAGGTGCTCCTCGGCGCGGCGCGCGACCCGGCGCGGGTCCTTGCCGTAGCCCTCGCGGGTCGTCGGGTCGGCGATCTCGCAGACGAGCGAGAGCGTCGGCTCGGCCGCGAACGGGTCGACGATCGCGGTCTCCGCCTGCGGCAGCAGCAGCATGTCCGACTCGGCGATTCCCTGCCAGCCGCGGATCGAGGAGCCGTCGAAGCCGAGCCCCTCGTCGAAGGCGGACTCGTCGAAGGCGCGCAGCGGCAGCGTCACGTGCTGCCAGCTGCCGAGCAGGTCGCAGAACTTGAGGTCGACCATCGTCGCCTGCGCCTCGTTCGCCCACTCGAGCGCGCCGCGCGGGTCGAGGTCGCCCTCGACGTAGTGCTTGAACTCGATCTCCGACATGCTCGTCTCCTCGCGTTGGACCACGAAAAAAGCGCCCGCGACTCACCTGCTGAGTCACGAGGCGCCATAGCCTCCGCGCCGCCTCCGGCGGCGACGCGTGCCCGAGTTATAGCGGACATGCCGGGCGGCGTCGAGCTGGCGCGGTCGGGGAGGCTCTGCTAGCTTGCCAGGCGTGATGCTCCGGATCGCAACGGGTGACAGGCCGCGCGTCCGCTTCTAGCGGCCGTCGTACGTCCCCGTCCGGTTCTTTCCTCGCGATCCAGGAGCACGAATGTCCCACCTAGCAGCACCCGGTAGACCCGTAGTCCGTCCCCGCCGCCGCCTGCCGGCGCTGCTCGAGCCGCTCGCGGCGCGCGAGTACGCGCTGCTCTGGCTCGGCCAGTCGGTCTCGCTCGTCGGCGACGGCGTCTACACGGTCGCGATCGCGTGGCAGGTGTACGCGCTCTCGAACGCGCCGACAGCGCTCGCCGTCGTCGGGATCGCGCGGACGGTGCCGCTCGTCGGCGTCGTCCTCTTCGCCGGCGCGCTCGCCGACCGGGTCGACCGGCGGCTGCTGATGATCGTCGGCTCGGCGATCCCGGGGGCCGCGATCGGGTTGCTCGCCGCGCTCGCGCTCACCGGCGAGGTCCGGCTGTGGGAGCTGTGGGCGGTCTCGGCCGCGGTCGGGCTCGGCCGCGCCGTCGCCGGACCCGCCGGCAGCGCGATCGTGCCCGAGCTCGTGCCGGAGACGCTGCTCCTGCAGGCGAACTCGCTCGAGCAGTTCGTGCGGCCGCTCGCGATGACGCTCGCCGGGCCGGCGCTCGGCGGCGTGCTCGTCGCCGCCGCCGGCGCCGGCAGCGCCTTCGCGCTCGACGCCGGCTCGTTCGGCTTCGCCGTCTGCGCGCTGCTCGCGATCCGCTACCGGCCGGCGAGGCGGGAACGAGTCGAGAGCTCGCTGCTCGGCGACCTGCGCGACGGCATCCGCTACGTGCGCGGCCAGACCTGGATCTGGGGGACGCTCGCCTGCGCCTCGGTCTGGGTGCTGCTGCTCATCCCGAGCTTCGACGTCCTCGTCCCGTACGTCGTCAAGAACGACCTCGGCGAGGGCGCCCGCGGCTTCGGCCTCGTCTTCGCCGCCGGCGGCCTCGGCGCGATCGGCGCGGCGCTCGCGACGAGCCGGATCGGGATCCCGCGCCGCAACGTGACGGTGATGCTCGTCGCCTGGGGAGCGTCCTGCGCGGCGACGATCGCGATCGGGCTCGCGCAGTCGGGCTGGCAGGCCGGGCTCGCGTTCGCGCTCGTCGAGGCGCTGCTGACGGTCGGCGAGATCATCTGGATCACCCTGCTGCAGCGCCTGGTTCCGGGCGAGCTGCTCGGGCGCGTGCGCAGCCTCGACTGGCTGCTCTCGGTCGGGCTCGTCCCGCTCGGCTTCGCGGTCGTCGGGCCGATCGCGGACGCGGTCGGCGCGCGCACGACGCTCATCGGGGCGGGCGCGCTCGCCTCGGCGCTCGCGCTCGCGACGCTGCTCCTGCCGGGGATGCGCGAGCCGGAAGGGACGCTCGCGTGAACGCCGTCGAGGTGCGCGACCTGCGCAAGGACTTCGTCCGCCGCGTCGACGGGCATCGCCGCCGCATGGCCGCGCTCGAGCAGCTCTCGTTCGAGATCGAGCGCGGCGAGTGCGTGGCGATCCTCGGTCAGAACGGCTCCGGCAAGTCGACGCTCGTGCGGCTGCTCGCGACGCTGCTGCTGCCGGACGGCGGCAGCGCGGCCGTGTTCGGCCACGACGTGGTCAAGGAGACGCGTGCGGTGCGGCGGCTCGTCAACCGCGTCTCGGTCGAGGCGAGCTTCTTCAAGAAGATGTCCGCCTTCGAGAACCTGAGCTACGCCGCGCGCTTCTACGGGATGACGCCGAAGCAGACGCGGGCCGAGATCCCGCGCATCCTCGCACGCGTGGGCTTCCCGGCCGAGCGGCGCGGCGAGGCGATGGAGCACCTCTCGCGCGGCATGCAGCAGAAGGTCGCGCTCGCCCGCGCGCTGCTGACCTCGCCGGTGCTGCTGCTGCTCGACGAGCCGACGACGGGCCTCGACCCGCGCTCGAAGCAAGAGGTGCAGGAGTTCGTCCGCGAGCTGCGCGCCCGGCACGACTCGACGATCCTCCTCTGCACGCACGACATGGCCGAGGCGGAGGCGCTCGCCGACCGCGTGGGGCTGCTCGACCGCGGGCGGCTGCTCTTCCTCGAGCCGGCGGACGACGTCAAGCGGCGCTTCGGCGTCGGGACGCTGGAGGAGGCGTTCTTCGCCGCCACCGGTCGGTCGTACGAGGCGGAAGGCGACGACAGGGAGGTCTTCGCATGAGCATCCAGACCACGAGCGCCGTCATCCGCAACGAGCTCGTCGGGCTCGCCGGCGTCGTCGAGCGCAACGTCTACCTCGTCAAGCGCTACGCGATCTGGGAGGTCGCGTGGTTCCTCTGGACGGTCGCGAACACGCTGACGATCGTCTTCATCGCCAAGGGCGTCGAGGCGACCGGCGGCACGATCGACGTCGACTTCGTGACGATGCAGCTGCTGATCGGCGCCGTCGTCTGGTCCTACCTCGGGATCCTCTTCGAGGTGCTGACCGAGACCGTCGCCTGGGAGCGCTGGGAGGGGACGATCGAGTACACGTTCATGGCGCCGCTCTCGCGCAGCGTGCACCTGCTCGGGATGGGCGCGTTCGCCGTCGTCTACGGGATCGTGCGCTCCGCGCTGCTCTTCGTCGCGGTCGCCGCCTTCTTCGGCCTGCACACGCCGCACGCGGACTACTGGACGGCGCTCGTGCTGATCGCGGTCGCGTCGGTCTCGTTCCTGGGGATCGGGATGATGACCGCGGTGCTGCCGCTGATCTCGCCCGAGAAGGGGATGCAGCTCGGCTTCATCGCGCAGGGGCTGATGCTGGTCGTCTCCGGCGTCTACTACCCGGTGAGCGTGCTGCCGGAGTGGATGCAGTGGATCGCGAAGGTCTCGCCGGCGACCTACGCGCTGCGCGGCATCCGGCACGGGATCCAGGACGGCGTCGGCGTCGGCCGGACGTGGGGCGACGTCTGGCCGCTGATCGTGATCGGCGTCGTCTCGATCCCGCTCGGGCTCCTGGTCTTCCGCGCCGGCGAGCGCTACGCGAAGCGGCACGGGAAGCTGAAGCGGTCGGGATGATCTCCGTCGGCGCCCGCGAGCTCGTCAGCTACACGCAGGGCCGCAACGACGCGATGCAGCGGGTGAACGAGCGGCTCGGCTACCGGGTCGAGCCCCCGTGGCTGAAGCTGCAGGGGCCGCTGCCGTGATCGAGCTCCGGCGGGTCGAGACCGACGCGGACGTCGAGCTCTACCTGCGCCTGCGGAACGAGATTTATCCGCAGCACCCGTTCTCGGCGGTCGCGCTCGCCGAGTCGCGCGCGCAGGGCTGGCGGCTCGACCTCGTCGCGTCGCTCGACGGCGCGCCCGTCGGCGTCGGCTCGGTCGGCCGCGACTGGGTCGACCCGGAGGGGCCGGTCGGCTTCGCGAGCGTGCGCGTCCTGCGCGCCGCGCGCGGCCGCGGCGTCGGCACCGCCCTCTACCGCGCGCTCTCCGCCGACGCGGAAGCACACGGCCGCAGCGAGCTCTACGTCGTCGTGGCGGAAGAGGACGCGGGGACGCCGGCGTACCTCGGCAAGCGCGGCTACCGCTGCGTACTGCAGATGCAGGGCGTCGCGCTCGACCTGGCCGCGCTTCCTTGTGACACTGTGTCACAAGGAACGGGTTGCGAGCTGCGGAGGCTCGAGCCGGGGCTCGACCGGGCGGTCTACGAGGCCGCGCGCGAGGTCGAGGCCGCGCTCGACGTCGGCGACGGCACGGCGATGGCGCCGCTCGACTTCGACGCCTGGCGGCGCCGGCAGCTGCCCGCCCACGTGCGGCGCGACCTTTCCTTCGCCGCGCTCGACGGCGCGACCGTCGCCGGCTACGCGATCCTCGAGCAGCAGACGGAGGCGATCGGCGAGCACGCGATGACCGGCGTCCGCCCCGCCTACCGCGGCCGCGGCATCGCGACCGCGCTCAAGCTCGCCCAGGCACGCGCGGCGCACGCCGCCGGCCTGCGCGAGCTGCGCGGCGCGAACGTCCTCGCGAACGCTGCGATGCGCCGCGTGAACGCGAAGCTCGGCTACCGGCAGACCTCGCTGCAGACGCACCTGCGCGGGCCGCTTCTCCTCTAGCTGCGCGGATCCTCGCGCGCCGCCGCTTCCGCCGGCCCGCCCGGCAGCTTCTCGACGACGACGAAGCGCTCCGTGCGCTCGAGGATGCGCTCGATCGAGGTGTCCTCGTGTCCCGGCAGGAGGACGAAGCGGGTCGGGCTCGCCCGCACGGACTCGTACTCCTCTGGCGTCAGCTCGATCCGCTCGCTGCAGGCGAGCCGGGAGCACTCGCAGATGAACGCGACCGTGCGGCGCTCGAGGCCGAAGCGCTCCTCGAGCTCGAGCACCCGCTCGTTCACCTCGCGGTAGAGCGCCTCGTTCTCGCCTGCACGCCGCTCGCGCGATTCCATCTACGCGCCCTCGATCCCGTCGATGCCGTCCTTGTGCACGCAGACCCAGCCGGCGCCGGCGAGCGGCGTCGGCTCGCCGCGCGTCGGATGCCCGAGCGCGACGACGAACTGCGTCGCCTCGGCGCGGACGCGCCGGTACTCGTCGAGCGAGAGCCGCACGATCTCGGTGCAGTCCTCGTCCTCGCACTCGCAGAGGAACGGCGTCGGCCCCTCGACCGCCGTCAGCTCGCCGCTCCGCTCGGCGATCCGCTCGTTCGCCTCGCGGAAGGCCACCTCGTTCCGCGCCGCCTGCTCCTCGCTCCGCGCCATCCCGTGGGTGTCCCGCGTCGCACCGTCCCGGAAACGCGGTATGCTGCGCCGCAGCACGAGGCGACGTGGCCTCAGGTGCGCCGCTTCCGGCCGCGCCTGGGGCTCTTTTGCATTTCTGGAGCGGTTCGAGAGGAGGCGGCATGGCGCAGGTCGAGACGAAGCTGCGGGCGACGAGCGACGAGGGCGACCGCCGGGCGGTCGTCGAGCAGATCGAGGCGGAGGGCGTCCAGTCCGTCCTGCTCTGGTTCACCGACATCGAGGGGCACCTGAAGAGCTTCGCGGTGACGCCGCAGGAGATCGGCGACGCGCTCGACGACGGCATGGGCTTCGACGGCTCGTCGGTCACCGGCTTCAACGCGATCGAGGAGTCGGACATGATCGCGATCCCCGACCCGACCACCTTCCGGATCATCCCCGGCAAGCAGGGCGAGACGAAGGTCGCGCGGATGATCTGCGACGTCGTCACCCCGGACGGCAAGCCCTACGACGGCGACCCCCGCCACGTGCTGCGGCGCGCGCTCGAGCGGATGCAGTCGCTCGGCTTCGACACCTTCAACATCGGCCCCGAGCTCGAATACTTCCTCTTCAAGAGCCCGAACGGGCCGGAGACGCTCGACGAGGGCGGCTACTTCGCGATGACGACGCAGGACGCGGCGACCGAGATCCGCAACGAGACGATCGCGTCGCTCGAGGCGATGGGGATCCCGATCGAGTACCACCACCACGAGGTCGGGCCGTCGCAGCACGAGATCGACATGCGCTACGCGCCGGCGCTCGAGATGGCCGACCACACGGTCACCTACCGGCTGATCGTCAAGGAAGTGGCGGCGAAGAACGGCGTCTACGCGACCTTCATGCCGAAGCCGATCTTCGGCGAGAACGGCTCCGGGATGCACACGCACCAGAGCCTGTTCGCGAACGGGCGCAACGCGTTCTTCGACGGCGACGACGAGTGGAACCTGTCGGAGGTCGGCAAGGCGTTCATCGCCGGGCAGCTGCGGCACGCGCGCGAGCTCGCCGGCGTCTTCGCGCAGTGGGTGAACTCGTACAAGCGGCTCGTGCCCGGCTACGAGGCGCCGGTGTACGTGGCGTGGTCGCGGCGGAACCGCTCGGCGCTGATCCGGATCCCGCTCTACAAGCCGGGCGCGGAGCAGGCGACGCGGGCGGAGATCCGCTGTCCCGACCCGGCCTGCAACCCGTACCTGACGTTCGCGGCGCTCCTGCACGCGGGGCTCGAGGGGATCGAGAAGGGCTACGAGCTGCCGGCGCCGATGGAGACGAATCTCTACCACCTGACCCCGGAGCAGCGGCGCGAGCGCGGGATCGTCTCGCTGCCGGAGACGCTCGGCGAGGCGATCGACGAGCTGGCGCAGTCCGAGGTCGTGCGCACCGCGCTCGGCGCGCACATCTTCGACAACTACGTGAAGCTCAAGCGCGCCGAGTGGGATGAGTACCGCGTCCAGCTCACCGAGTGGGAGATGGAGCGCTACCTGAAGACGCTGTAGCGCTCCATCTCCCGCCTCGGCGGGCCCGGGCGAGGCCGCGGGCCTCGAGCTGGTCGACGATGTTCGGCGCGTCGCTGCGGTAGGTCGGGTCGTCCTCCTGCAGGCCCCGGGTCGACCCGGCGATCGAGGCGACGTAGTTCGGCTCGCTCGGATGGGTGACGCCGTAGTAGTCCTTCGCCCAGGCGTAGGTGTGCGCGAGCTGCGTCATGTAGGGCGCGAGCAGGCTCCCGTCGGGGGCGCGCCTGTCGATGACGCTGTCCTCGGAGTGGTTCTCCAGCATGATGACGAACACGTGGTCGAGCCCCGAATGGAGCCTCGGCAGGCGGAACCTACGCCCGCGGACGCCGCCGCGCCAGGCGAGGCGCGGCTGCTAGAGGAAGGAGCGGATCGACTCGCGCTCGACGCGGAGGCCGATCACCTTGCTCGAGCCGTCGATCTGCTCGATCGACTCGACCGGCACGATGTGCCGCTTGCGCGAGAGGAAGCGGAACGGCGACTTGACGGCGAGCGCGTCGGGAATGTCCGGCATCGTCCCGTACATCGGGCACTCGACCTTGCCGACGACGCGCCCGCGCGAGTCGGCGACGAGGTAGCCCCCGGTTCCCGCCAACTCTCTCGCCAGTGGGCTCATGCTCGCGAACCTATTCCCCGTCTGTGGGGAAATTCCCCACGCTCTCGTAAGCATTTTGTTAAAGCTCGAACGGCCGCGAGGCGCATCAGGATACGCCCGGCTTCCACACCATCAGCGCGAGCACGGCGACGAGGATCGCGCCGCTCGCGAACGAGAGCGCGAGCGACAGCGGATCGCGCACGCGCCGCGCGAGCTCCTCGCTCGGCCGGTCGCCCGCCCGCGCGAGTCGCTCGGCGAGCTCCCGCGTGTGGCGCGCGGGCCGGCCGCCGATCCCGCCGACGACCATCGCCGCGAACCAGAGCCCGATCGCCCACTCGATCCACGCCTGGTCGAAGCCGTAGTAGGGGATGTGCGCGACGAGCGCCGCGCCGAACGCGATCGTCAGCAGCGCGCCGATGCCGACGATCGGCACGCCCCAGCGGGTGACGCCGAGCAGCAGCGCCACCTCGCTCGGCCGCTCGCGCCGCAGCGCGACGAGCTGTCCGACGCCGGCGACCGTCGCGCCGGAGAAGAACAGCACCGCGCCGAGCAGGTGGAAGAAGAGGAGCCAGCTCGTCATCTCGCGTCACCGTAGCTACCGTCCCCGAGGTGGACGCCAGGGAACGGCACCTGCGGCTGCTGACCGAGACGATCGAGGCCGTCAACTCGACGCTCGACCTCGAGGAGGTGCTGTCGCTCGTCGCCCGCGCAGTCGCCGACGCGCTCGCGACCGACGCCTGCTTCGTCTACCTGTACGACGAGCGCGCCGACGAGCTCGTGCTCCGCGCGACGCACGGCACCCGCGTCGAGGAGATGACCCGCCGCCCGCGGATGCGACGCGGCGAGGGCTTCACCGGCAGCGCCGCCGCGCTGCGCGAGCCGGTGATGCTGCCGGCCGACGCCCACCTCGACCCGCGCTTCAAGTCGTTCCCGAACCTGCCGGAGGACGAGTACGAGTCGATCCTCGCCGTGCCGATCCTCGCCCGCGGCGACAAGCTCGAGGGCGCGCTCAACGTCCGCACGCGCGAGCCGCGCGAGTTCACCCGTGAGGAGGTCGACCTGCTGCTCGCGATCGCGGCGCAGGTCGCGCAGTCGATCGAGCACGCGAAGCTGTACGCCGAGGCGCAGCGGCGCGTGCGCGAGCTGGAGGCGGTGGCGCGGATCTCGCAGGCGGTCTCCGAGTCGCTCTACCTCGAGGAGTCGCTGGAGGCGATCGTGAAGACGACGATGGACACGCTGCACGCGTCGGGCGCGGCGCTCGTCCTCGACGACGGCCGCATCGCCTGGCCGGAGGGCCACGCCGACGCGCACGCGATCCGGCAGCCGCTCCGTTGGCGTGGCCGGCAGATCGGCGAGCTCGTCGTCGACCGCGCGACCCCGTTCGGCGAGGAGGACGCGGCGATGCTGACCTCGATCGCGCGCCAGGCGGCGGTCGCGCTCGAGCACGGGCGGGCGGTGATGCGCGGCGTGCTCGCCCAGGAGATCCACCACCGGGTCAAGAACAACCTGCAGACCGTCGCGTCGCTGCTGCGGCTGCAGGCGCGCGCGCCGGGCGTCGACCCGCGCAAGGCGCTCGACGACTCGGTGAGCCGGATCCTCGCGATCGCGGCCGTCCACGAGGTGCTGACCGAGCGCCACGACGACGACGTCGAGCTGGACGAGCTGCTCGAGCGGCTGCGCGCGATGCTCGTCCAGGGCGTCGGCGGCGGCAAGGACGTGACGGCGAGGCTGCAGAAGGTCTCGCTCGCCGGCAGCCGCGCGACGGCGCTCGCGCTCGTCTTCTCGGAGCTGCTCGGCAACGCGCTCGAGCACGGCGGGCAGCGGGTCGAGATCGGCCTCGAGGCGCGCCGCGGCGACGTCGTGCTGACGATCGCCGACGACGGCCCGGGCTTCGACGGCGGCCCGGACGGGACGGGGCTCTCGATCGTCCGCCACCTCGTCCGCGACGAGCTGCGCGGCGAGCTGACGCTGGATGCGACCGGCGGCGGCACCCGCGCCGAGGTCGTCTTTCCGGCGTAGCCCTCAGGTGCGGAGCGGACACCCGGGGTCAGACCCCGTGACGAAAGTGATATGCGTCGACCGTCTCTGTGGAGGAAAGGTTGCAAAAACGTTACGGGGTCTGACCCCGGCGGCCACGACCGGCGGCGGCACCCGAGCCGAGGTCGCTTCCCGGCGTAGCTCTCTCGCAGGCGGACCGAACACACGAGGTCAGACCCCGTGACGAAATCGATACGAGGTGAGCGTCGCTGTGGACGAAACGTTGCACGGACGTTACGGGGTCTGACCCCGGCGGTCGCGAGCACGCTCGTGTTCACGAGTCAGCCGCTCACCGCTCGGGGGAACGTGTCATCGGTCGTCGGCCCGACCTCGAAGTCCTCCGATGGGGACCGTCGCCGAGCGCTGCAGCGCTCGGCGACGAAGACCTGGCTGGGTCGGCGTTCGCTGCGCTTCCTTCACGCAGAGCGTAGTTGCAGGAAGCGGGAACGCTTGCTCCGGCTCGCGCGTATAGGCAGCATCACCGTCGAAGGAGGAACGATGCGCCGCCTCGCACTGATCGCCGTCCTCGCCTTCGCCGCCGCGCCGGCGGCCGCCGCCGACGGGCCGAGCCCGGGCGTCCTGCAGGGAGGCGCCGGCGTCTCGGCCGGCGAGCTCTCCTACAACACCGTCTACGGCGGCGGCCGGACGAGCCTCCACGTCTGGCGCGGCTCCGAGATCGTCCGGACGCTGCGCCTGCAAGGCGACTGGGGGATTCCGCTCGTCACCTACCAGCAGGCCGGCGGCCTCTCGCGCGACGGCCGCACGCTCGTGCTCGCCCAGGGGGACTTTCCGCGGA
Organism: Gaiellaceae bacterium; assembly: GCA_035708405.1. Lineage (GTDB taxonomy): Bacteria > Actinomycetota > Thermoleophilia > Gaiellales > Gaiellaceae > DASSSQ01. Next base: position 6,752 of record DASSSQ010000103.1, on the reverse strand, counting down.
CGCCGCTGCGCGCGGTGTCGCGGTTCCTCGTCCTCGACGCGAAGCGGCTTGCCGTCACGCACCGGATCGCGCTCCGCGGCGACTTCTCCTTCGACGCGCTCTCGCCGAAGGGGGGGACGCTCTTCCTCGTCCAGCACACCTCGAGCGTGCAGCTCACGCACTACAAGGTGCGGGCCTACGACCTGCGTGCGAGCCGGCTGCTCCGGCGCGTGGTCGCCGACAGGCGGCAGGCCTCCTGGGTGATGAACGGGATGCCGATGGTGCGCGCGACGGGGCCGGGCGCGCGCTGGCAGTACACGCTCTACACGCAGCCGGACAACTACCCGTTTGTGCACGCGCTCGACACGGTCACGCGCACGGCCGTCTGCATCGGCATCCCCTGGAAGTGGACGCAGGACATGAGCCCGACGGACATGTCCGTCCGCAACGGCAAGCTCGTGATCCACATCGGCATCGGCCCGAAGACCTACGTCCTCGACACGAAGACGCTACGACTGGACGGGTAGGCGGATCTCGAAGGTGGAGCCGTCGCCGGGGCGCGAGTCGACGGCGACGGCGCCGCCGTGCGACTCGGCGATCCGGCGGACGATCGCGAGCCCGAGGCCGACGCCGCCGGACTGCCGGCTGCGCGCCGAGTCGGAGCGCCAGAAGCGCTCGAAGACGTGCTCCTGCTCGTCGGCGGTGAGGCCCGGCCCGCGGTCGGCGACCGAGAGCACCGCGAAGCCGTTCCGCCGCGCGGCGGCGACCCGCACCGGCGCGCCCGGCGGCGAGTGGCGGAACGCGTTGTCGAGCAGGTTCGCGAGCGCTCGCTTCAGCGCGTCGCGGTCGGCGACCACGCGGAGCCCGCTCTCGGCGTCCTGCTCGATCGTCAGCTCGTGGGCGCGCGCGAGCGAGTCGAGCTCGCCGCCGAGCTCGTGGACGAGCGCGGCCAGGTCGACCTCGCTCCGCTCCGCGGTCGTCAGCTCGAGCCGCGCGAGTGCGAGCAGGTCGTCGACGAGCCGCCGCATCCGTTCGCTCGCGCGCCGCACCGCCTCCAGCCGCGCGCGCGCCGACTCCGGGATCTCGCCGTCCCAGAGGGCGACGTCGGCGTTCGTCTGGATCACCGCGAGCGGGTTCCGCAGCTCGTGCGAGGCGTCGGCGACGAACTGGCGCTGCGCGGTGAAGGACGCGTCGAGTCGCGCCAGCATCTCGTCGAAGGTGTCGGCGAGCGTCTTCAGCTCGTCCTGGGGCCCGTCGAGCGCGATCCGCTCCGAGAGGTTCGTCGCCTGGATCCGGCGCGCGGCGGCGGTGATCCGGCCGACCGGGCGCAGCACGCGGCCGGCGACCACCCAGCCGATCCCGAGCGAGGCGAGGAAGAGCGCCGCCAGCGCCTCGAAGGTCAGCTCCTGCAGCCGGCGCAGCGTCGCCCGCTTCTCGGCGTTCCTCGCCTCGCCGGTCGGGTCGGAGGTGGTCGAGAAGATCACGACCCGCTTGTACGGCAGCCCCGCCTGGTGCGTCACCTTGTAGACGAGCGGCACCGTCGTCGGCACCGGCTTCAGGCGGCGCGCGACCCCCCAGTAGAGCCCGCCGAGGACGAGCGCGGCGAGCGCGAAGACGGAGACCGAGTAGACGACGGTCAGCCGCGCGCGCGCCGACCGGAGCAGGCGCCGCCTCACGCGCGGAACCGGTAGCCGGCGCCGATCACGGTCTCGATCGGCTGCGCCTCGTCCGGGAGCGCGACCTTGCGGCGCAGCGTCGCGATCGTCACCCGCACGGTCTTCGTCCACGGGTTCGCGTTCTCGTCCCAGACGTGCGTCAGCAGGTCGCCCTCGGAGATCACCTCGCCCGGACGGGACATGAAGTAGCGCAGCAGCTGGAACTCCTTCGCCGTCAGGTCGAGGTCGCGGCCGCCGCGGCGGGCCTCGCGCCGCGCCGTGTCCAGGCTGACGCCGCCGACCTCGAGCACGGCTCCGGAGCGGCTCGCGTCGCGGCGCAGCAGCGCACGGACGCGGGCGGTCAGCTCGGCGAAGTCGAACGGCTTGACGAGGTAGTCGTCGGCGCCGTCGTCGAGGCCGGCGACCCGGTCGGGCAGCGTGTCGCGCGCGGTCAGCATCAGCACCCGCGGGGCGGGCTCGTCGTCGTGGCGCTCGGCGGCGCGCAGCCGGCGGCAGACCTCGCGCCCGTCGACGCGCGGCAGCTCGAGGTCGAGGCAGACGAGGTCGTACGGGTAGACCGCCGCCTTGACGAGCGCCTCCTCGCCGTCGGCGGCGAGATCGACGGCGTAGCCCTCGCGGCGGAGGCCGAGCGCGATCGCGTCGGCGAGGTCCTGCTCGTCTTCGACCACGAGGAGCCGCATTCCGGCTCCACTATAGGCCCGCTTGCGGGGATTTTCCTTTATCCGCGCTTTACCGGCCGGCGGTCATCCTGTGTGCGGGAGTGCTGCTCGCGCCCGCGGCCGCCGCAGTGCCGCGGGCGCGTCCCTCTCCCGTCCCGACCACTCGAGATGCGCCACACTGCGTGGGTGGCGCATGCGCTCCGGATCCTGGTCGCGGAGGACGAGACGATCATCCGGCTCGATCTGCGCGAGCTGCTCGAGCGGGCGGGCTTCGCCGTCTGCGCGGAGGCGCGGGACGGCGTCGAGGCGGTCGAGCTCGCGCGCTCGGCGGCGCCCGATCTCGCGATCCTGGACGTGAAGATGCCGCGGCTGGACGGGATCGACGCCGCGCGCTCGATCCTCGAGGAGCGGCCGATCCCGGTCGTGATGCTGACCGCGTACGGGCAGCAGGAGCTGGTCGCGCGCGCGGTCGAGGCCGGCGTCTTCGGCTATCTCGTCAAGCCGTTCCGCGAGCAGGACCTGCTGCCGGCGATCCAGGCGGCGCGGGCGCGCTTCGAGGAGCTGCAGGCGGTGCGCGAGGAGGCGGAGTCGCTCGCGGACGCGCTCGCCGCCCGCAAGGCGATCGAGCGTGCGAAGGGCCTCTTGATGGAGCGCGACGGCCTCTCCGAGGCGGACGCGTTCGCGCGGCTGCGCAAGGCGAGCCAGCTCTCGGGCAAGCCGCTGCGCGTCGTCGCCGAGGCGCTGATCGCGACGTTCGAGGCGGCCGCGCCGTGACGACGCTGACGCCGCCGCGCGAGCGCGAGCGTCTCGGCGGCGGCTCCGGCCTCGGCGAGCGCTGGCGGGTGATCGTCCTCAACGACCACCACAACACCTTCCAAGGCGTCGCGTCCGCGCTCTCGAGCACGCTGCCCGGCGTCTCCTACGAGCAGGGGATGCGGCTCGCGAATCTGATTCACAACCGGGGACAGGCCCTCGTCTGGTCGGGGCACCGCGAGCAGGCCGAGCTCTACTGGCAGCAGCTGAGGGACCTCGGGCTGACGCTGGCGCCGCTCGAGCGCTGAGTCAGTCCTCCCAGACCGCCTCGACGGGCCGCTCGAGGCCGGGAAGGGGCAGCGCGGCGGCCTCCGCCTCGACCGCTTCGCGCGCCGCGCGCGGGAGGCGCGTCCACGGCTCGATCCGGACGACGTGCCGCGCCCGCCGCCAGGTGCCGCGGATCTCGCCGTCGACGAGCAGCGCGCCCGGCCAGACGCGGGAGGTCCAGAGGCGCTGCCGCCGCTCGGCCTGCGGGACGAGCAGCTCCCGCTCGGCGCCGTCGAGCAGGAAGTAGGAATCGCCGCTCGGCAGCAGGCGCGCGGGAGCGGAGGCGGCCTCGGCGGCGCGCATCGCCGGCTCGTCGCCTGCCAGCAGCCACTCGTCGCCGAGCGGCGTCCGCACCGGCAGCAGCTCGCCGGCGAGCGAGGCGTAGGCGGCGGCCGCCGCGCGGCGCGAGATCCCGGCCCAGCGGGCGAAGCCGTCCGCGGCCGTCGGCCCGAAGACGTGGAGGTGGCGCCGGGCGAGCTCGCGGCGCGCTTGGGCAGGGTCGAGCCCGGGCGCGGCGACCGTCCAGATCGTCGGCGCCCGCGCGCCCTCCCAGCGGATCGCGATCGTGCCCGTCGTCGCGGCGTACCTGATCGCGTTGCCGACGCCGAGCGCGGCCGCGACGTCGCGGTCCGGGAGGCGCCGGCCGCCGAGCACGGCGTGCATCCGCTCCGCCATCTGCTCGGCCCGCAGGCGGCCCCCGGCGCTGTCGGGAAGCCGCGCGAGCGAGAAGAGCGCGAAGTCCCGCTTCGCGACGACGTAGGTGCTGTAGCGAGGCCCCCAGAGCTGCGCGAGCGACGGATCCTCCCACGTCGAGGGCTCGACCCCCTCGACCCGCGCGTGCAGCGAGAGCAGCGCGGCCCGCGGCATGCTGTCCTGCAGGCCGGCCCACGCCGCCCGTCGCAGCGACTCCGCGCCCGGGGGCAGCCGCTCGCCGAGCGAGCCGGCGCCGCGGCGGAACGCCAGGATCTGCTGCCGCGTGAGCGCGAGTCGCGAGTGCGCCGGCACCAGCGCGAGGCTACACGTCTACGCCGTCAGCGCCGCCGCGGCCTCGGCGGCGAGCGGCAGGTAGACGCGGATCGTCGTGCCGCCGTCCGGCGCGGCCTCGACGCCCATCGTGCCGCCGCTCTGCTTGACGATCCCGCAGACGGCGGCGAGGCCGAGCGCCATCCGCTCGCCGCTCTCGCCGCGGCGGACGAACGGCTCGAACGGCCGCGCGCGCACCTCGCCGGGGAGGCCGGAGCCGGTGTCGGCGACGGAGAACATCGCGTAGCGGCCCGGGTCGAGCCGCTCGGTGTCGCGGCGCTTCGCGCGCCGGCCGAAGTCGACGGTCGCCGTCTTCAGCGTGATCCGGCCGCCGCGCGGCATCTCGTCGCGCGCGTTCGCGGCCAGGTTGAGGATCAGCTGCTCGATCTGCGTCGCGTCCGCGAGGACGGGGCCGAGGCCCTGCTCGAGGTCGAGCTCGAGGTCGACGTGGTCGCCGGCGAGCCGCCGCAGCTCCGGCTCCGCGCGTCCGACCGCCTCGTTCAGGTCGAGCAGCTCGGGATGCGCCTCCTGCGCGCCGCCGACCGCGAGCAGCTGCCCGGCGAGCGCCGCGCCCTGCTCGGTCGCGCGGCGGATCTTCGCCAGCTCCTGCAGCGAGAGGTCGTCGATCGAGACGCGACGCAGCGTGTCGGCCGCCTCGTCGACCGCCTCGAGCAACGAGCCGAAGTCGTGCGCGAGCCCGCCCGCGAGCCGGCCGACCGCCTCCTGGCGGTGCGCCTCGCGCAGCTCGTCCTCCAGCCGCCGCAGGTCGGTCACGTCGCGCGCGATCAGCGCCGAGCCGACGAGCGCGCCCTGTGCGTCGCGCACCGGCGAGTCGGTGACGGAGACGTCGATCTGGCGGCCGTCCCTGCGGACGTGGACGGTGTGGGCGACGTCGGGCGACTCCGGCAGGGCTGCGCGGTCGGCGGGCAGCAGCAGGTCGACCGGCTTGCCGATCGCCTCCGCCGCCGTCCAGCCGTAGGTGCGCTCGGCGCCGAGGTTCCAGCTCGAGATCAGGCCGTCGGCGTCGCGGCCGACGATCGCGTCCGTCGAGGAGTCGACGATCGCCGCGAGGCGCGCCGCCTCGACGTAGGAGCGGCGCAGCGAGCGGGTGACCCGGCGTGTGATCGGCAGCATCGCCAGGTAGAGCGCGGCGAGCGCGAGCGCGATCGTGCCGGCCTGGAAGAGGAAGTCGTCGTGGATCTCGGCGGCGACGGGCGCGTAGCCGTGGCGGAGCTCGAGCACGCCGCGCACCTGACCCGGCGCGAACAGCCAGCTGACCGGCACGTCCGAGCGCTCGCTGCCGTCGACGACGCGGAACTGCGGCCGTGCGAGCGCGGCGTGGATGCGGCCCGGATCGTCCGCGCGGTGGCCGATCAGGCTGCGGTCGGTCGCGTAGGTGACGACGCCGTCCGGCGAGTAGAGGACGACCTTCGCCGCCGAGCCGCCCGAGACGACCGGGCTGAAGAAGTCGTCGAGGAACGAGAGCAGGTCGGCGCCGCCGGGCCGCGGCCAGGCGAACGCGGACTGCGCGAGATCGTCGCGGCCGAGCATCTGCCCGACCGCCGTCGCCTCGCCGACGGCGCGGTCCTTCGCGCGCGCATTCGCGTTCCAGCGTGCGAGCGCGAGGCCGACGGCGACGGCGATCGCGAGCGCGACGGCGGACCAGAGCGCGAAGCGCAGGAAGAGGCGCGGCGGAGCCACGACGCTCCTATCGGCGTTTCCGGCCGCAGAGTGAAGGGCTCGTGCGCGAAGATGACGCGTGGCCGAGCACGAGAACCTCGAGGGCGTCCGGCGCGTCTTCGCCGCCTTCCTCGACGGCGACAAGCGCGCGCTCTACGAGGTGATCGCCGAGGACGCGGTCTGGCTCGTGCCGGGCAACGCTCCGGTCTCGCGCGCCTACCGCGGGCGGAAGGAGATCTTCGACCTCTTCCGCGACACGCGGCGACTGACCGGCCAGACCTACCGCAGCGAGCTGCGCTGGGCGCTCGCCGACGACGTGCACGCGGTCGCGCTCTACCGGGCGACCGGCGAGCGGCTCGGGCGGCGGCTCGACATCGACCAGGTGCTCGCGATCGACCTGGAGGACGGCCGCTGGCGGCGGATCGTCGCGCTCCCGACCGATCCGATCGCGTTCGCCGATTTCTGGGCCTGACCGATGACTTTTCGGCGCGGGCGTGGTCTGATCCGCGATACCGTCGAAAGATGGCATGACCAGGGACCCCCTCAGCTCAGACGCGACGATGCGCGTTGATGTCGTTGAGTCGACGGAGCCTGAGGAGGTCCCGGGAGATGATCGTAATGGCCTTTGACCAGCATCGTGAGCAGATCACCTTCG
>DASSSQ010000102.1:0-10584 GCA_035708405.1 Gaiellaceae bacterium | reverse complement strand
CGCCGAGACCGAGGTCGTCCGCGACGCGCTCGGGCGCGTGCCGATCCTCGGCATCTGCCTCGGTCACCAGCTGATCGCGCTCGCGACCGGCCGCAGGACGTTCAAGCTCCCGTTCGGCCACCGCGGCGCGAACCATCCCGTCCACGACACGGCCGCCGGCCGCGTGCTCGTGACGAGCCAGAACCACGGCTTCGCGGTCGCGGCGGAGGAGGGGCGTGAGGTCACGCACTCCTCGCTCTACGACGGCACCGTCGAGGGGCTCTCGCTCCCCGACCTGCACGCGCACTCGCTCCAGTTCCACCCGGAGGCCGGGCCCGGCCCGCACGACGCGTGGCCCGACATCGAGCGCTGGATCGAGGCCCTGCGTGCCGCGTAGGACCGACATCGAGACGATCTGCCTGATCGGCTCCGGCCCGATCGTGATCGGCCAGGCGGCCGAGTTCGACTACGCGGGCGTCCAGGCGCTGAAGGTGCTGCGCGAGGACGGCTTCCGCACGATCGTCGTCAACTCGAACCCGGCGACGATCATGACCGACCCCGGCTTCGCCGACCGCACCTACGTCGAGCCGCTCGACCTCGAGGGCATGACGGCGGTGCTCGAGCGCGAGCGGCCGGACGCGCTGCTGCCGACGATGGGCGGCGGCACCGCGCTCGACCTCGCGCGGCAGCTCTCCGAGGCCGGCGTGCTCGAGCGGCTCGGGATCGAGCTGATCGGCGCGCCGCTCGACGTGATCCGGCGCGCCGAGGACCGCGAGCTCTTCCGCGACGCCGTCCAGTCGGTCGGGCTGAAGGTGCCGAGCTCGCGGATCGTCACCTCGCTCGACGACCTCGCCGGGATTGCGACGCCCGCGGTCGTCCGGCCCGCGTTCACGCTCGGCGGCCAGGGCGGCGGCTTCGCGGAGACCGCCGACGACCTCCGCCGCCAGGTCGAGCTCGGCCTGCGCGCCAGCCCGATCACGCAGGTGCTCGTCGAGGAGTCGATCCGCGGCTGGGACGAGTTCGAGCTCGAGGTCGTCCGCGACCGCGCCGACAACGTCGTGATCGTCTGCTCGATCGAGAACCTCGACCCGATGGGGACGCACACCGGCGACTCGGTGACGGTCGCGCCGCAGATGACGCTGCCGGACGAGGCCTACCAGGAGCTGCGCGACGCCTCCGCCGCGATCATTCGCGCGGTCGGCGTCGAGACGGGCGGCTCGAACATCCAGTTCGCGCGCGACCGCGACACCGGCGAGATCCGCGTGATCGAGATGAACCCGCGCGTCTCCCGCTCCTCGGCGCTCGCCTCGAAGGCGACCGGCTACCCGATCGCGAAGGTCGCCGCCAAGCTGGCCGTCGGCTACACGCTCGACGAGATCCCGAACGACCTGACGCAGACGACGCCGGCGAGCTTCGAGCCGACGCTCGACTACGTCGTCGTCAAGTTCCCGCGCTTCGCGTTCGAGAAGTTCCCGCGCGCCGACGCGACCCTCGGCACGCAGATGAAGTCGGTCGGCGAGGCGATGGGGATCGGCCGCACCTTCTCGGAGGCGTTCCTGAAGGCGATGCGGAGCCGCGAGCTGGACGCCGGCGCGGCAACGCCGTGGAGCGACCTCGACGCGCTTCCCGCCGGGCTGCACCCGTGGTTCCGCCGGGAGATCGAGGAGCTCCAGAGGCTGCTGCGCGAGGAGCGCGACCTGCTGACGCTGAAGCGCGCCGGGCTCTCCGACTCGGACATCGCCGCCGCCCGGGGGACGAGCGAGGACGAGGTGCGGGCCGAGCGGCTCGTCCAGGGGATCCGCCCCGTCTACCGCCGCGTCGACTCGGTCGGCGGTGAGGTCGCGGCGCGCTCGAACTACTTCTACTCGACCTGGGGCGAGGCCGACGACGAGCCTGCGCCGATCGGGGACAGACCCCGCGTCGTCATCCTCGGCTCCGGCCCGAACCGGATCGGCCAGGGGATCGAGTTCGACTACTGCTGCGTCCACGCCGTCCGCAGCTTCCGCGCGCTCGGCTGGGACGCGGTGATGGTCAACTGCAACCCGGAGACCGTCTCCACCGACTACGACACCTCCGACCGGCTCTACTTCGAGCCGCTGCGGATCGAGGAGGTGCTCTCGATCTGCGACCGCGAGCGGCCGGACGGCGTGCTGATCCAGTTCGGCGGCCAGACGCCGCTCAAGCTCGCGCGCGCGCTCGAGGCGGCCGGCTGGAAGGTGCTCGGGACGCCGTTCGACGCGATCGACCTCGCCGAGGACCGCGAGCGCTTCGGGCAGCTGCTCGGCTCGCTCGGGATCCGCTGCCCGGACTGGGGGGTCGCCTCCTCCGGCACCGAGGCGGCCGGAATCGCGCACCGGATCGGCTACCCGGTGCTCGTGCGCCCCTCGTACGTGCTCGGCGGCCGCGCGATGCGGGTCTGCTACCGCGCCAACCAGGTCGTCGAGGCGTTCCACGGCGTGGCCGGGCCGACGCTCGTCGACCGCTTCCTCGAGCACGCGATCGAGATCGACGTCGACGCCGTGTGCGACGGCCTGCAGACCTACGTCGGCGCCGTCATGCAGCACGTCGAGGAGGCGGGCGTCCACTCGGGCGACTCGGCCTGCGTGCTGCCCGCGCCGTCGCTCGCCGGCGCGGTCTACAGCGAGATCTGCGAGATCGTGCGCCGGCTCGCCCGCGCGCTCGGCGTCGTCGGCATCCTCAACGTCCAGCTCGCGGTGATGGACGGCGAGGTCTACGTGCTCGAGGTCAATCCGCGCGCCTCGCGGACGGTGCCGTTCGCGTCGAAGGCGACCGGGATCAACCTCGTCGAGGCGGCCTGCCGGGTCGCCGCCGGGGCGACGATCCGCGAGCTCGGCCTGCCGGCCGAACGCCCGCCGCAACAGTCGAGCGTCAAGGCCGCGGTGCTGCCGTTCGCGCGCTTCCCGGGCGCCGACCCGATCCTCGGCCCGGAGATGCGCTCGACCGGCGAGGTGATGGCGACCGCGCAGGACCTGCCGACCGCGTTCGCGAAGGCCGAGCGCGCAGCCGGGCGGCCGCTGCCGGCGACCGGCACCGCGTTCCTCTCGGTGCGCGAGGAGGACAAGGCGGGTCTCGTGCCGATCGCGGCGGCGCTCGCCGGGCTCGGGTTCGAGCTGCTCGCGACCGACGGCACCGCCACCTCGCTGCGCGCCGCCGGGCTCGCGGTGACGCCCGTGCGGAAGGTGACCGAGCGCGGCGAGTCGCCCGACGTCGTCGACCTGATCCGCCGCGGCCGCTGCAACCTCGTCGTCAACACCCCCGGCGGCGGCTCGGGCCCGCGCTCGGACGGCTACCTGATCCGCGAGGCGGCGCTCGTCCATCGCATTCCGTGCATCACGACGCTCTCCGGCGCCGCCGCGGCGGTGCACGCGATCGCGAACGCGCGGACGGAGACGGCCCTCTCGCTGCAGGAGCGCATCGGTGCCGAGGCGCGAACGGCGTAGCGTCGCCGGCGTCGAGCACGTCGGCCCGTACACGCTGCTGCGTGTCGACCGCGGCGGGATCGACCCGGGCGCGCCCGGGCAGTTCTTCATGCTCGAGCCGCCGGGACGCGTGCTGCCGCGGCCGATGTCGCTCTGCCTCGCCCCGCCGGGCGAGCTCGCCTTCCTGATCGACCCGATCGGGCCGGGGACGCGGGCGCTCTGCGCGCTCGAGCCCGGCGATCCGCTGCACGTGCTCGGCCCGCTCGGCAACGGCTACCGGCTCGACGTCGAGCGGCCGCTGCTCGTCGGCGGCGGCATCGGCGTCGCGCCGCTGCCGTACCTCTCGGCCGCGCTGGACGCGCCGCCGATCGTGGCCGGCTTTCGTTCGCACGAGCACGCGGAGGCTGCCGTGTTGCTCCCGAACGCGGAGATCGTCGTCGAGCCCCGCCTCGTCACCGAGCTGATCGAGCCGGGGCACGACGTGCTCGCCTGCGGCCCCGAGCCGATGCTCGCCGCGGTCGCGCAGCTCTGCCCCGGCGCGCAGCTCGCCTGGGAGGCGCCGATGGCGTGCGGCTACGGCGCCTGCTACGGCTGCGCGGTCGCGATCGACGGCGAGTGGAAGCGCCTCTGCGTCGAGGGGCCGGTGCTCCATGTTGCTTAACGCCTCCGGCTGCCTCGACGCGCTGACCGCGCCGGAGACGGTCGCGCAGCTCGACGGGTTCGTGACGAAGACGGTGACGCCGGAGCCGCGGCCGGGCAACGACCCGCCGCGCATCGCCGAGACCGACTTCGGCATGCTCAACTCGATCGGGCTCGCGAACCCGGGACGCGAGGCCTTCCTCGCCGACTACCTGCCGCGCTACCGCGAGCTCGGCCGGCCGCTCTGGATCTCGGTCGGCGGCTTCTCGGCCGGCGACTACGCCGAGACCTGCTCCTGCCTCGACGGCGTCGCCGCGATCGAGCTCAACCTCTCCTGCCCGAACGTCGACGAGGCGCCCGAGTCGGCGGCCCAGATCGTCGCCGCCTGCCGCGCCGCGACCGACCTGCCGCTCTACGCCAAGCTCTCCCCGTCGGCGTGGGACGTCGCCGAGGTCGCGCGTGCCGTCGAGGCGGCGGGCGCGGACGGCCTCTCGCTCGTCAACACTGCCCGCGGCCTCGCGCTCGACGAGCGGACGCTGCGCCCGCGCCTTTCGCGCGGCGCCGGCGGCTACTCCGGACCGGCGCTTCGGCCGATCGCGCTCGCCGCCGTCCACGCGTGCTTCCGGGCGACGGGCTTGCCGATCGTCGGCATGGGAGGGGTCCGCTCGGGGCTCGACGCGCTCGAGCTGATCGCCTGCGGCGCGAGCGCCGTCGCGCTCGGAACCGTGCTCTTCGCCGAGCCCGACGCGCCTGCCCGGATCCGCGCCGAGCTCGCAGAAGCCGCTGCTGCTCGCGGGTTTTCGAGCCCGGCCGAGGCGCGCGGCATAGCACATCCCTCCGTTGCCCGCTCTGGCGACGAGGTACCTCGCGTGGCCTGAAAAGCCCTGGTATTTGGCCAAAAAGTAGGCGCTTGACGCGGTCCGCCGACTTGTTAGACTGGCCCACCTATGGCTCCGCCCCAGACCCAGGTCCAGGCGCCGGCGCGGTCGCTCGACCAGCGCATGGAGGCGCTGAAGAGGGCCAACGACATCCGGGTCAAGCGCGCGCAGCTGAAGAAGGACCTGAAGGCCGGGCACGTCTCCGTCGAGCAGATCCTCCGCAAGCCGCCGGAGTACGTCGAGACGGCGAAGGTGTTCGACATGCTGATGGCGGTGCCGAAGTTCGGCCGCGTGAAGGCGGCGCGCTTCCTCAACCAGTGCCGGATCAGCCAGTCGAAGACCGTCGGCGGCCTGTCGGAGCGCCAGCGCGCGGAGCTGATTGGCCTCTTCAACCGCTAAGGGCCCCGTCTTCGTGATCACCGGGCCCTCGGGCGCGGGCAAGGGAACGCTGGAGCGGGCGCTGCTCGCGCGCCGTCCGGACTTCGAGCTGGCCGTCTCCGGGACGACGCGGCCGCGGCGGCCGGGCGAGGAGGACGGCGTCCACTACCACTTCCTCTCGCGCGAGGAGTTCGACCGGCTGATCGCCGAGGGCGGCTTCCTCGAGTGGGTCAGCTATGTCTCCGGCCACCGCTACGGGACGCTGCGCAGCGAGATCGACCGGATCCGCGCCCGGGGGAAGGCGCCGCTGCTCGACCTCGAGATCGACGGCGCCCGCCACGTCCGCGACGAGGTGCCGGGCGCGGTGACGATCTTCGTCGACGCGCCGCTCGAGGAGCTCGAGCGCCGCCTACGCGAGCGGGCGACCGAGAGCTCCGGCGAGATCGGCGAGCGAATCGCGCTCGCGCGGCAGCAGAAGCAGACCGCGGGCGAGTTCGACTACGTGATCGAGAACGACGTGCTCGAGCGCGCGCTGGAGGAGCTGCTCGGCCTCGTCCAACGGGAAGTGCAGCGCGCAGCTAGCATGTCTCCCCGATGATCTATCCCCGGATCGACACCCTGCTCGACCGCGTCGACTCGCGCTACGCGCTCGTGATCGTCGCCGCCAAGCGCGCGCGGCAGATCAACAACTATCACCACCAGCTCGGCGAGGGCACCTTCGACGAGATGCTGCCGCCGCTCGTCGAGTCGCGCTCGAAGAACTACCTGACCATGTCGCTGGAGGAAGTCGCCCAGGGCAAGATCAGGTACGAGTACCGCCGGTAGGCCATGGCTCGCGTGCTCCTCGGCGTCACCGGGGGGATCGCGGCCTACAAGGCCTGTGAGCTCGTGCGGCTGCTCGTCCGGGCGGGCCACGACGTCGTGCCGCTGCCGACCCCCGGCGCCGAGCGCTTCGTCTCCGCCGAGACGCTCCGCGCGCTCGCGCGGCGGCCGGCCGGCGAGGGGCCGTTCCCGCACCTCGAGCGCGCCGACCTGCTCGTCGTCGCGCCGCTGACCGCGAACACGCTCGCGAAGCTCGCGCACGGCCTCGCCGACAACGTCCTCACCGAGGCGGCGCTCGCGCACACGGGGCCGCTGCTGCTCGCGCCGGCGATGAACCCGCGCATGTGGACGCATTCCTCGACGCAGGCGAACGTGGCGGCGCTGCGGGAGCGCGGCGCCGAGCTCGTCGGGCCCGCCGACGGCGACACCGCCGAGGGCGAGCAGGGCGTCGGGCGGATGGCCGAGCCGGCGGAGATCGCGGCGTGCGCCGAGGCGCTGCTCGGCGGCGGCTCGCTCGCCGGCCGGCGGGTGCTCGTCTCGGCGGGCGGGACGCGTGAGCCGCTCGACGGCGTCCGCTTCGTCGGCAACCGCTCGTCGGGCCGGATGGGCGTCGCCCTGGCGGCGGAGGCGCGCCGGCGCGGGGCGGAGGTGACGCTGCTCGCCGCGAACCTCGCCGTCGCGGCGCCGGCGGGCGTCGAGGTCGTCGAGACGGCGACGGCATTGGAGCTGCTCGAGGCGGCGCTCGCGCGGGCGGACGCCGATCTCGTCGTGATGGCGGCCGCGGTCGCCGACTACCGGCCGGTGGAGCGGATCGAGGGCAAGCGTCCGAAGGGCAGCGAGGGCTGGGAGCTGCGACTCGAGCCGACCGAGGACGTCGTCTCGACGCTGGCGACGCGTCGCCGGGACGGGCAGGTGATCGTCGCGTTCGGCGCCGAGGCGGGCGAGGCGGGGCTCGAGCGGAAGCGGCGGATGCTGGCCGAGAAGGGCGTCGACCTCGTCGTCTACAACGACGTCGGCCGCGCCGACATCGGCTTCGACTCCGAGGAGAACGAGGTCGTGCTGATCTCCGCCGCCGGCGAGCGGCGGGTCGAGCGGGCACCGAAGAGCCGGATCGCCGCCGCCGTGCTCGACGCGGCCGAGCAGTTGCTTGCCGCCAGGGCGTGATCGCGGACGCGATCGTGATGGCGGCCGGCGAGGGGCGGCGGCTGCGGCCGCTGACCGAGCGCTGGCCGAAGCCGGTGCTGCCGATCGACGGCCGGCCGGTGATCGCGACGCTGCTGGGCGACCTCGCGGCGGCGGGCATCGAGCGCGCGACGATCGTCGTCGGCCGCCTCGGCGGGCAGGTCGAGCGGCTCGTCGGGGAGCCGGGCGCGTTCCCGCTCGAGGTGCGCTTCGCGCGGCAGGACGAGCCGCTCGGCTCCGCCGACGCCGTTCGGCGCGCGCTCGAGGCGGGCGCTGCGCTGCCGACACTGATCGTCGCGGCGGACACGGTCTTCGGCGGCGGCGACCTGGGCCGCTTTGCCCGCACGTTCGCAGAGAGCGGCGCGGAGGGCGCGATCGCCGTGCGGCGCGAGCCGGCGCCGGACCCGCCGCACCGGTTCGCGATCCGCGTCGAGGAGGGCCGCGTCACCCGCGTTCTCGACGACGATCCGGGGAACCCGCTCGCGGGCGCGCCGCTCTGGGCGATCCGCGAGCCGATCGCGCCGCTGCTCGGTCTCGACCGGCCGCCGCACGAGCTCTGGCGGGCGTTTCGACGCGCGGTCGACGGGGGCATGACCGTGCTGGGCATCGAGGTCGGCCGGACGCGCGACTTGACGGATCCGGTTGACTTGGTGACGGAGAACTTTCCCTACGCGAGGCGGCTGTGAGCGAGACGTACGAGCTATTCCAGGAGGGCCGGGCACGCCTGTCGCAGGGCATGGCCGCCCAGGCGACGGTGCCGCTCGAGAAGGCGAAGGCGCGCGAGCCCGCCAAGGCGTCGATCCGCGAGGCGCTCGGGATCGCGTACTTCCGGATCCGCAACTACGCCGCCGCCGAGTCGGAGTTCCGGGCGGTGCTCGAGCTCTCGCCCGCGGACGACTACGCGCACTACGCGCTCGGCCGCTGCCTCGAGAAGAAGGGCCGCACCGCCGAGGCGAACGGCCACTACAAGCTCGCGAGCCGGATGCGCCCGGACGAGGAGCACTACGCCGCGCGGATCCGCGAGCTCGACGGCGAGTAGCGGCGAGGCGCCCGCGTCGCCGCGTGTGGACGAATCGTTGCGAAGCTGCGACGAATCGACCCCTTGACAGGCGGTAGGGTCGAAGCTCGTCTTTCCCCTTGGGTGGGCGGGGGTTTGGGATGGGAACGTGGGGTCTGTCCGAAGCAGCCATGTCCGAACCGGGCCCGTCCTCCGCAAGCGGCGCGGCCGGCTCCGGGGCGGCTACGTGAACCAGACCGCGTAGATCAGCCAGGCGAAGAAGCCGAGCGCGACGATCAGCGCCAGCGCCCACGGCCAGCCCGCGATCCGGGCCCGCGGCGCCGGCTCGAGCCCGCGCGGACGGCGCCGGACGTCACGCTGCGCCTCGGCCCGCTCTTCGACCGGGTCGGCGGTCGCGTCCGCGAGTCGGCGGTCCTCCGCGTAGCCGGCCTCGGCGTCGTCTCGCGGCGGCGTCGGCTGCATCAGCCACGCGTTCCCGCCGATGACGACCCCAAACGCCATCACACGAGCCGATCGCCGGTGACGCGGCGGATCTCGTCCAGCGACGAGACGCCCTCGAGCACGAGCCGCACGCCGTCCTGCCGCAGCGTCGTCATTCCCTGCTCGACGGCGGCCGCGAAGATCTCCTCGGTCGAGCCGTCGATCAGCCGCCGGATCTTCCCGTGCACCGGCATCACCTCGTAGAGCGCGACGCGGCCGCGGAACCCCGTCCCGGCGCAGCGCGCGCAGCCGCGCGAGCGGAAGAGCACGATCTCCGGCCACTGCTCCTGCGCCAGCCCGAGCGCCGCATAGTCCGCCTCCTCGGCGCGATAGGCCTCGCGGCACTCGACGCAGAGCCGCCGGGCGAGCCGCTGCGCGACGATGCAGTTGACCGAGCTCGCGAGCAGCGACGGCTCGACGCCCATGTCCTTCAGCCGCTCGACCGAGCTCGCCGCGTTGTGCGTGTGCAGCGTCGTCAGCACGAGATGCCCCGTCATCGCCGCCTGGATCGCGATGTGCGCCGTCTCCTCGTCGCGGATCTCGCCGACGAGCAGCACGTCGGGGTCGGAGCGCAGGATCGTCCGCAGGCCGCGCGCGAAGGTCAGGCCCGCCTTGACGTTGACCTCGATCTGGTTGATCCCCTGGATCTGGTACTCGACGGGATCCTCGATCGTCATCAGCACCCGGTCCTCGTCGTTGAGGAGGTCGAGCGCCGCGTAGAGCGTCGTCGTCTTGCCGGAGCCGGTCGGCCCGCAGGAGATCACGGCGCCGTACGGCTGCTGGATCGCCCGCGCGAACACGTCCCGGTTGGCCGGGCTCATGCCGAGGTCGTCGAGGCCGAAGCGGCCGACGCGCCGGTGCAGGATCCGCAGCACGACCTGCTCGCCGTACGTGGTCGGGATGACGGCGATCCGGATGTCCATCGGCTGTCCGTCGAAGCGGACGGTCAGGCGGCCGTCCTGCGGCGCGCGCCGCTCGGCGATGTCGAGGTCGCCCATGATCTTCAGCCGGCTCGTCACCGCGGGCTGCATCGCCTTCGGCACCGTCGTCATCCGGCGCATCACGCCGTCGACGCGGGCGCGCACGACGAGCTCGCCCTGGCGCGGCTCGAAGTGGACGTCGGAGGCGCCGTCCTCGACCGCCATCGAGATGATCGAGTTGACGAGCTTGATCGCGGGCGCGCTCGTCGTGACCGCGTCCTGGATGTCCTCGAGCGGTGCCTCCTCCTCGATCTCGTCGGCGCCCTCGAGGATCTCGATCTGCTTGCGGTAGGTCGTGCCGATCGTCAGGTCGAGCAGCTCCGCCTCGACGACGGCGAGCTGGACGTTGAGGCCGAGCGCGAGCCGCAGGTCGTCGGAGGCGAGCAGGTTCGTCGGGTCGGCGACCGCGACGACGACCGTGTCCTCGCCGACGAAGCGCAGCGGCAGCGCGCGGTAGCGGCGCGCGAACTTCTCCGGCAGCAGGCCGGCCGCCTCGGGATCGATCTCGACCTCGCGCAGCTCGACGAACGGCAGCTCGGCCTGCCGGGCGAGCGCGGTCGCGAGCTGGAGGCCGGAGATCGCGCCGCTCTCGACGAGCACCTCGCCGAGCCGTCTCCCGCTGCGCTCCGCCTCGACGAGCGCGTCCTCGATCTGCTCGGCGGCGAGCAGCCCCTCGGCGTGCAGCAGCGCGCCCAGGGGCAGCCGCTGCTCCGGCCGCGGGATCTGCAACCGCAGCACGTTCTCGAGCTCCGCAGAGTCCATCGAGACCCGTATCGGTCATAGTCGGG
>DASSSQ010000101.1:0-23277 GCA_035708405.1 Gaiellaceae bacterium | reverse complement strand
TACGAGAGGACCGGAGCGAACAGACCTCTGGTGTACCAGTTGTCCTGCCAAGGGCACTGCTGGTTAGCCACGTCTGGATGGGATAACCGCTGAAAGCATCTAAGCGGGAAGCCCACCTCGAGATGAGGCCTCCCATCTCCTTGAGAGAGTAAGAGCCGTGGAAGACCACCACGTCGATAGGCGGCCGGTGCAAGCGCAGCAATGCGTTCAGCTGAGCCGTACTAATTGCTCGAGGTCTTGATTTTGAACACGTAATGCTGCTATGGAGTTTTGAAGGTTTGTGCGCGAGCCTTGCAGGCAATGCGCCCTTCACAATTTCCGCGGTCATAGCGTCGGGGGTACACCTCTTCCCATTCCGAACAGAGAAGTTAAGCCCGACAGCGCCGATGGTACTCGGAGGGCAACCTCCCGGGAGAGTAGGGCGCCGCGGATTTTCTTCGTCCAGGGCCCCCGTGCGGGGCCCCGGGTCGTTCAGGCGGCGCGGAGCCGGTCTTTCCAGCCGGGATCGAGCGCGCGCAACCGGCGGACGCGGTCGGCGATCGGCGGATGCGTGACGAAGAGCGCGGCGAGGCCCGTCTCCGCGAACGGATTCGCGGTGTAGAGAGGCTCGGTCGCCGGGCTCGCCCGGAACGAGACGAGCTCCATCGCGTGCTCGAGTCGGATCAGCGCGTCGGCGAGACCGTGCGGCGAGCCGCAGATCCGCGCCGCCTCGCGGTCGGCCGCGAACTCCCGCTTCGGTGAGAGCAGCAGATGCGTGAACGCAGCAGCGACCGGCCCGAGCACGAACAGCAACGCCCGCTGCAGGAAGCCGCCGACGCGGCTCGTCTCGACGATCAGCACCGAGATCAGCACGGCGGTCGTCTGCACGAGCACGTCGCGCGTCCGCAGGTGGGCGAGCTCGTGCGCGATCACGCCCTCGAGCTCGGCCGGCGTCGCGACGCCGATCAGCCCGCTCGAGAGCACGATCGCCGATCCGCCGCGCGGGCCGCGCCCCGCCGCGAGCGCGCGCGGGAAGGCGTCGACGACGACGTAGAGGCGCGGCTTGACGACGCCGGCGCGGGCGGAGAGCCGCTCGACCGTCGAGTGCAGCACCGGCGACTCTGCCGGCAGCAGCTCGCGTGCGCCGACGATCCCGAGCACGAAGCGGTCGGCGTACCAGTAGCTGGCGACGCCGACGAGCAGGCCGCAGAAGATGAAGAGCGAGAGGACGCGGAGGCCGCCGATCCGCCAGCCGACGAGCGCCAGCACGACGCAGAAGCCGATCAGCAGCAGCCAGAGTTTGAGCAGGTTCCGCGCCGCGAGCATCCGGGCGCGCGCCTAGCCCTCGTCGTCCTCGTCGTCCTCCGCTTCGTCGGGCTCGTCCTCGGCGAGGCCGCGGGGCGGCCAGTCGGGCTCCGGCGCGTCGCAGCGGCTCGAGCAGTGCAGCGAGGCGACGTTCTGCAGGGGGATCAGGATGTGGCCGTTCAGCTCCACGTGGGCGACGTCCTCGAGGAAGCAGTAGGCGGTCAGGGTCCCTTCCTGGTACTCGCCGCCGAAGAGCGCGACCTCGACCTGCTCGCCCTTGTACTTGGATGTGTAGTCCTCCACCCGCCTAGTCTAGCCCGCGGATCGTCGCGCCCTCGATCTCGATCCGGTGCACGCCGCAGTTCGCGACGCGCGGTCGGGCGGCGGGATCGAGCCCGCACTCGAGCCAGACCCGGCCCATCGGGCCGCCGTGCGTGATCACGAGGACGCGGTCGCCGTCGTGCGCGGCCGCGACCGACCGGAGCGCCTCGACGACGCGGATGGTCATCGTCTCGTAGGACTCGCCATGCTCCCAGCCGGTGCCGCCGGCGAGCCGGCGCCGCATGCCCTCCGGGTAGCGCTCCTCGGCCTCCGCCGCCGTCAGCCCCGACCACTCGCCGACGTCGACCTCCCGCAGGCGGGGGTCGGCCGCGACGGGCAGCCCGAGGCGAGCCGCGACGATCTCGGCCGTCTCGCGCGCCCGCGCGAGGTCGGAGGTGTAGACGGCGGTCGGCGGGTCGGCGGCGAGCGCGTCCGCGAGCCGCGCGGCCTGGCGGCGGCCGGCGGCATTCAGCGGCGGGTCGGCGTGGCCCTGCCAGCGGCGCTCGCGGTTCCAGTCGGTCTCGCCGTGGCGCGCGAGCAGGATCTCGGTCACGGTGGGTAGGCTAGCCGCCGGATGGACCTGGGTCTCAGCGAGCGCGTCTGCGTGATCACCGGATCGACGTCCGGGATCGGGCGCGACGTGGCGGCGATGCTCGCCGCGGAGGGCGCGCGCGTCGTCACCTGCGGGCGCTCGAGCGACGGGCCCGGCGTCGGCGAGGCGCTGCACGTCGCCGCGGATCTCGGAGTCTCGGGCGGTCCGGAGGGCGTCGTCGAGGCCGCGCTCGCCGCCTTCGGCCGGGTCGACTGCCTCGTCAACAACGTCGGCTTCGCCGAGATCCGGAGCTTCGAGGAGATCACGGACGAGCAGTGGGACGAGCTCTGGCAGCTGAACGTGATGAGCTACGTCCGCGCGATCCGCGCCGTCCTGCCGTCGATGCGCGAGGCCGGCGGCGGCGCGATCGTCAACGTGTCCTCGACGGCGGGCAAGCGGCCGTCGAGGGGAATGCCCGACTACTCGGTGACGAAGGCGGCCGTGCTGTCCGTATCCCGGCTCGTCGCCGACCTCTACGCCGGGGACGGCATCCGCTCGAACGCGGTCGCGCCGGGGCCGACCGCGACCGGTGCGTGGCTCGCGGACGGCGGCCTCGCCGACCAGCAGGGCGCGCGCGACGAGGTGCTCGCCAAGGTCGGCGCGGGCCGGCCGCTCGGGCGGCTGGCGGAGCCGGAGGAGATCGCTGCGGTGATCGTCTTCCTCTGCTCCGACCGCGCCAGCTACGTCACCGGAGCCGCCTGGAGCGCGGACGGCGGCACCGTCCCGATCATCGTCTAGTGACGATCGTCCAGGAGCTGGCCGAGGCGGCGGCGGAGCGGTTCCTGCGCTACGTGCGCGTCGACACGCGGTCGGATCCGGACTCGACGAGCTACCCGTCGACGGCGAAGCAGCTCGACCTGCTGCGGCTGCTGCTCGACGAGCTCGCGGCGCTCGGCCTCGACGTCGAGCTGGACGAGCACGGCTACGTCTTCGCGACGGTGCCCGCGACGGTCGAGCACGAGGTGCCGACGATCGGGCTGCTCGCGCACGTCGACACCTCGCCGGACGTGAGCGGCGCCGGCGTCGACCCGCGGCGCGTCCGTTACGACGGCGGCGAGATCCGGCTCGGCGACTCCGGCAACGCGATCCGTCCCGAGGACTCGGCGGAGCTCGCCCGCCACGTCGGCCACGACCTGATCGTCACCGACGGCACGACGCTGCTCGGCGCCGACGACAAGGCCGGCGTCGCCGAGATCATGGCCGCCGTCGCGTACCTCGTCGCGCACCCGGAGGTGCCGCACGGGCCGCTGCGGGTCGGCTTCAACCCGGACGAGGAGATCGGTCACGGCACCGAGCACTTCGACATCGAGCGCTTCGGCGCCGTCGCCGCGTACACGCTCGACGGCTCGACCGCGGGCGAGCTCCAGGCGGAGACGTTCTCGGCGGCGCAGGTGCGGATCCTCGTCCGCGGCCGCGCGAGCCACGCGGGGACGGCGAAGGGCGCTCTCGTCAACGCGATCAAGCTGGCGGCGCGGATCGTCGAGCGGCTGCCGGCCGATCGCTTCTCGCCGGAGACGACCGAGGGCCGCGAAGGCTTCGTCCACCCGACGGTGATCCGCGGCGACGCGACGGCGGTCGAGCTGCGCCTGATCGCGCGCGACTTCGAGGACGCGCTGCTCGACGAGCACGTCGCGTTCGTGCGGCGCGTGGCGGAGGAGGTCGCGGCCGGCGAGCCTCGCGCGCAGGTCGAGGTCGGCTCGACGAGCCAGTACCGCAACATGCGCGACCGGCTCGCGCGGGAGCCCGAGATCGTCGAGCGCGCGGAGGAGGCGATCCGGCGGGTCGGGCTCGAGCCGCGGCGGACGTCGATCCGCGGCGGCACCGACGGCTCGGCGCTGACCGAGAAGGGCCTGCCGACGCCGAACCTGTTCACCGGCGGCCAGCTCGCCCACAGCGAGCGCGAGTGGGTCTGCGTCGAGGACATGGGTCTCGCGGCGGCGACGGTCGTCGAGCTCGCGAAGGTCTGGGCCGGCGCCTGAGGCGAGGGCCCCATCCCAAGCCCCCGCCCTCCCAGGGGAAGAGAAGGAGAGCGTACCGCCCGAAGTGCAACGAGACGGTGACGTGTTCGCAACGAGTTCATGACTTCTGCGCTGCGCCCGGCGACGGCCGCCGCAGCGACTACGCTGAGCCGCGATGACGGAGCTCGCCGGCAGGGTCGCGGACGCGTTCGAGAGCCGAATCCGCGAGCGCGAGGAGCGGTGGCTCTCGCCGCTCGCGGTGCGCTCGTACGAGACGGCCGGTCGCGCGCGCGCAGAGGAGCCGTGCCGCCTGCGGACGCCGTTCCAGCGCGACCGCGACCGCATCCTCCACTCGAAGCCCTTCCGCCGCCTGAAGGGCAAGACGCAGGTCTTCATCGACCCCTCGGGCGACCATTACCGCACGCGGATGACGCACACGCTCGAGACGACGGGGATCGCCCGCGTCGTCGCGCGCGCACTGCGTCTCAACGAGGACCTGGCGGAGGCGATCGGGCTCGGACACGACACCGGCCACACGCCGTTCGGCCATGCGGGCGAGGAGGCACTCGACGCCTGCGCGCACGAGGCCTGGGGCCGCCGCTTCCGGCACAACGAGCAGTCGCTCCGCGTCGCCGAGTCGCTCAACCTGACCGGCGAGGTCTGCGACGGCATCCTCTGCCACACCGGCCCGCAGGAGCCGCAGACGCTCGAAGGGAAGATCGTCCGCCTCGTCGACCGCTTCGCCTACATCAACCACGACATCGACGACGCGATCCGCCACGGCATCCTCCGGGCCGAGGACCTGCCGCCGGACGAGATCGCCCTGCTCGGGTCGACCGGCTCGGCGCGCATCGACACGCTCGTCCACGACCTCGTCGAGAGCTCCGACGCGGCGGGCGACATCGTCCAGAGCGACCGGATCGGCGCCGCGATGCTGTCGCTGCGCTCGTTCATGTTCGAGCGGGTCTATCTCGGCCCGCAGGTGGAGCCCGAGCACGAGCGCGCGCACGACGTGATCCGCGCGATCTTCGCGCAGCTCGTCGCGCGCGGCGACGAGCCCGACGCCGTCGTCGACTTCATCGCGGGGATGACCGACCGCTACGCGCTCGAATACGCTGCGAAGCTGTAGTGGCGCGGATCAGCCAGCCCTCCGTCGAGGCCGTCAAGGCGGCCGCCGACATGCTCGCCGTCGTCGGCGGGCGGACGCAGCTGCGCAAGGCCGGGGCCCGCTACACGGGCCGCTGCCCCTTCCACGAGGAGCGGACGCCGAGCTTCTCCGTCAACCCGGTCGACAAGCTCTACTACTGCTTCGGCTGCGGGGCCGGCGGCGACGTCGTCAAGTTCGTCCAGGAGACCGAGCAGCTCGACTTCGCAGGCGCGATCGAGTGGCTCGGCGAGCGGTTCGACGTCCCGCTCGAGTACGAGGAGAGCTCGCCGCAGGCGGACGAGGCGCGCCGCCGCCGCGAGCGCCTCTACGCGCTGCTCGACCAGGCGGCGGCCTTCTACGAACGCTATCTCTGGGACTCGCAGGCCGGCTCGCTCGCGCGCGACTACCTCGCCGGCCGCGGCCTCGGCGAGCCCGTCTGCCGCGAGTTCCGGCTCGGGCTCGCGCTCGGCGGCGCGACGCTGACGGCGAAGGCGCGCGAGAAGGGCTTCACGCTCGACGAGCTGCGGCGCGCCGGGCTCGTCGGCCCGCGCGGCACCGACTGGTTCTCGCGCCGGCTCGTCTTCCCGCTCGCCGACGCGCGCGGCCGCGTCGTCGGCTTCCAGGCGCGCAAGCTCTACGAGGACGACCCGATGCGCGGCAAGTACGTGAACACGCCCGAGGGCGAGCTCTTCCACAAGGGCTCGCTCCTCTACGGGCTCGACAGGGCGCGGGCCGCGGTCGCGAAGCAGGATCGCGCCGTCGTCGTCGAGGGGAACACGGACGTGATCGCGCTGCGGCAGGCCGGCTTGGAGCACGCGGTCGCGTCGATGGGGACGGCGCTGACCGAGCCGCAGCTGAAGGAGATCGGGCGGCTGACGCGCCGCGTCTGGCTCTGCTTCGACGGCGATGCGGCCGGCGAGGCGGCGACGCTGCGCGGGATGGAGCTCGCGGTCGCGGCGGGGCTCGAGGTCAAGGTCGTCGCGCTCCCGGCCGGCACCGATCCCGCCGACGATCCCGCCGGCTTCGAGAGCAGGCTCGCGGCCGCCGAGCCGTACCCGGTCTACCGCGTCCGGATCGAGATCGAGCGAGCGCCCGACGCGCAGGCCGCGTACCTGCGGGTGAAGGAGATCCTCGACCGGCTCCCCGACTCGCCCGAGCGGCAGGAGGCGTGGCGGCTCGCGAACGACCGGCTCGGGATGACGATCCGCATCCAGCGGGCCGTCTCGGCGACGACCGCCGGCGGCGCGCAGATCTCGCCGAAGCTGCTCGAGGCGGGCGAGCGGCTGGAGCGCGACGTGCTCGCCGGCTGCATCGCCCACCCGCAGCTCGTCCGGCTGCTCGCCGAGCTCGCGCCCGGCCACTTCGACTCCGAGCTGAACCGGCGCGTGCGCGCGGTGATCGTCGGCGAGGCCGCGGACGACGAGGAGACGGTCGCGCTCCGCGCCGAGCTCGACGCGCGCGCCGCCCGCGAGGGGATCGACGAGGAGACGGGCAAGGAGCTGCTGCTGCGCCTGCGCGAGCGCCGCCTCCGCCAGGAGCTGCTCGAGAGCGACGACTTCGAGCGCACGCGCGAGCTCCAGAGCCAGCTCGCCCGCATCCGCCAGGCGGTCGGCGGCCTCACCTGATCCGGGCGACCGCCGGTACAATGGCGCCGCTGAGCTGCCTTCCGGCGTAGCTCAATTGGCAGAGCATCCGGCTGTTAACCGGAGGGTTGCTGGTTCGAGTCCAGCCGCCGGAGTCCGAGAGCGTCCGCGAGGGCGCTCTCGCCGTCTCAGCCGGCGAACGCGCTCTCGCCGGTCAGGTGGCGGCCGATGATCAGCTTCTGCACCTGGCTCGTGCCCTCGTAGAGCGTCGTCACGCGCGCGTCGCGGAGGTACTTGCCGACCGGGTACTCGTCCACGTAGCCGTAGCCGCCGTGCACCTGGACGGCCGCGTTCGCGGCGCGGACGGAGACCTCGCTCGCGAAGTACTTGGCGTAGGAGGACTCGGCGGTGTGCGGGCGGCCGGCGTCGGCGGCGGCCGCCGCGCGCCAGACGAGCAGCCGCGCCGCCTCCGTCTCGACGGCGATCTCCGCCAGCAGCTCCTGCACGAGCTGGAAGCCGGCGATCGCGCGGCCGAACTGCCGCCGCTCCTTCGCGTAGGCAACCGACGCGTCGAGGCAGCCCTGCGCGATCCCGACGCAGCCGGCGCCGAGCGAGATCCGGCCGTGGTCGAGCGCCGACATCGCGACCTTGAAGCCCTCGCCCTCGCCGCCGAGCCGCGCCGAGTCGGGCACGCGCACGCCGTCGAGGAAGAGCTCGGCCGTGTCCTGCGCGCGCAGGCCGAGCTTGCCGTGGATCTTCCGCGCCTCGAAGCCCTCGGCGTCGGTCGGGACGACGAAGCACGTGATCCCGCGCGCGCCTGTGCCGCCCGTGCGCGCGAAGACGAGCGCGAACGAGGCCCACGTGCCGAGGGTGATGAAGATCTTCTGGCCGGAGAGGCGCCAGGAATCGCCGTCGCGCTCGGCCCGCGTCTCGAGCGAGCCGGGATCGGAGCCCGCACCGGGCTCGGTCAGCGCGTAGCATCCCAGGCGCTCGCCCGAGGCGAGCCCGGGGAGCAGGGCGGCGCGCTGCTCGTCGCTGCCCCAGCGGGCGACCGTGCCGCCGACGAGCCCGTTCGTGACCGAGACGATGCCGCGGACGGACGAGTCGGCGCGGCCGATCTCCTCGACGACGAGGCAGTAGGAGACCGTGTCCATGCCGGAGCCGCCGTTCTGCTCCGGCAGCGAGGCGCCGAGCAGGCCGACCCCGGCCAGCTTGCCGACGATCGCGCGGTCGATGTCCTCGGCGCGGTCCCAGTCGCGCGCGTGCGGGGCGATCTCGCGGTCGGCGAACGCGCGCGCGGTCTCGCGCACGAGCTGCTGCTCGTCGGAGAGCTCGAGGTCGATCACGCGAACGCCTCGGCGAGGAAGCGGTGCTGTGCCTCGTTCGCGATCCGCGCGGCCGCGAGCGGGAAGAGGTTGAAGGCGTGCGCCGCCTCCTCGAGCACCTGCAGCTCCGTCCGGTTGCCGGCGGCGCGCCAGCGGGCCGCCATGAAGAGCGTGTCGTCGAGCAGCGGATCGTTCGTGCCGACGGTGAAGAGCGCCGGCGGCAGGTCGCGCAGGTCGGCGTAGAGCGGCGAGATCGCCGGGTCGCGCAGCCGCTCCGGGTCGCGGGCGCCCGGCATGAAGCTGCGGTCGAAGAAGTCCAGCGTCGAGCCGGAGATGACGAGCGTCTGCTCGTCAGCGGCGCGGCGGCTCGGCGTGTGCGAGCAGTCGTAGACACCGTAGGCGAGGTTGGCGGCCCGGAAGGCGCCGCGGTCGCGCGTCCGCAGCAGCGTCGTCGCCGCGAGGTAGGCGCCGGCGGACTCGCCGCCGATCGCGAACGCGGCCGGCGCGCCGAGCTCTGCGGCGCCCTGCTCGAGCAGCCACGCCGCCGCGTCCTCGCAGTCGTCGAGCGCGGCCGGGAACGGGTGCTCGGGCGCGAGCCGGTACTCGACGCTCGCGGCGACGAGTCCGGTCGCCTCCGCGAGCGCCGCGAGCCGCGGATCCTGCTGGTCGCAGGCCCCGAGGCAGAAGCCGCCGCCGTGGACGTGCAGGTAGACGCCGACCGGCTCGTACGGGGGCGCGAGCACGCGCAGCCGCAGCTCGCCGGCGCGGCCCGGGATCGCGAGCTCGCGCGCCTGCGGCAGGCGCACCGGCGCGGGGAAGATGCCGCCGCGCTCGCGCCGCACGCGTCGCGTCACCTCGATCGGGACGGACGCGAGCGGCGGCATCGTCGCGAGCAGGTCGGCGAGCTGCGCGTTGAACGCGCGCGTCTCGGCGAGCACCGGGTTACTCTCGGTAACAGCCACGGCGCGAGCCTAACGCGCAGCGAGCACGACCTGCAGCCGCGGCTCGTCCCCGCGCGGCGGCGTCGCCTCGTCGAAGCGGCAGCAGGCGAGCTCGAGGTCGAGGGTACGCGCGAGCTCCGCCGGCCGGTAGAGCCGGAAGTCGAGATCGTCGACCGTCCCCTCGCCGTAGTCGAGGCGCACGTGCATCCGGTCGCCGACGACGCGCTTCGTCTCGACGACCCGCCGGCCGGCCCGCTCGAGGACGCGCTCGCCCTGCCGCGGCTCGAAGAAGTCGCGGTTCCACGTGTCGACGACGAGGCGGCCGCCGGGCCGCAGCTTCGCGGCGATCGCGTCGAGGATCGCGTCGTTCGTCGCGTCGTCGAAGAAGCCGAAGCTCGACCACATCGAGATCGCGCCGTCGAAGTCGCCCGGGACGGCCGCTGCGAGGTCGCGCACGTCCGCCTGGACGACCTCGATCCCCTCCCGCCGCGCGGCGGCGGCGACGCGCGGGTCGCGCTCGACGCCGACGACGCGGAAGCCGTGCGCCTGCAGCCGCGTCGCGTGCCGGCCGAAGCCGCAGCAGACGTCGAGCAGGTCGCCGCGCGGCAGGAAGCGCTCGAGGAGGGCGACCTCGCGGTCGGTCTGGTCGCCGGGCACCGTGCGGTGGAACGTCCGGTGCCACAGCCAGGAGTACTCGTTGCTCACGCGGTCGGCTCCGCGCCGATCATACGATCCCGTGCGTGCGCGCCCGCTCCGCCTACACCGCCGCCGCGGCAGCGCTCGCCGCCTTCGGCGCGTTCGAGGCGTGGAACCACGAGACCGAGGCCTGGCCGTTCGCGGCGGGGGCGCTCGCGCCGGCGCTGCTGCCGGCCGCCGCGGCGCGCTCCTCGGTGCCGCCGTTCTGGCTCGGGATCGCGGGCTTCTTCGCCCCGCAGGGCCACCGGCTGCAGGTCGCCGCGCTCGGCTGGTCGGCGCACGTCTTCGCGCGGCGAGCGCTCCGCTGACCCGGGGTCAGCGCGCGTCGCAGCTGCAGATGCGGTCGCCGAGGCGGCGCCGGAGGAGCGGCCGGCCGCAGCGCGGGCAGGTGGCCCGGCCCGGGTGCGCCGTGACGGCGAGCGCCTTCAGCAGCGTCGCCCAGAGCGTCAGGAAGAGCGCGAGCAGCGGCGGCCAGGTCACGCAGGCAGTATCGGCCCGATCGGCCGGTGGATTGAGAGCGCTATCATCCACGGGGTGAGCTTGGTGGCCGTGGTGTTGATCGCCTGCGCCGTCATCGTGCTGGTGGGCGCCGAGTGGCCGCGCCTCGAAGGGCGGCTCGGCGGCGACGCGCGTCGCCGCCGCGACCGGGCGCGCCGCAAGTCGAGCCTGAAGGTGCTGCGCTCGGAGAGCGACGACTTCGCCGCCTCCGTCCAGCGCGACCTCGCGAACCTGCCGACGATCGAAGAGCGCGAAGAGCGCCGCTAGCGGACGACGAAGCTCGTCGAGAGCGTGCGCGTGTTCGGGAGGATGCGGACGACGTCCTCCATGTTCTTCGCCTCCTGGTAGTCGGCGGCGCTGACGGCGAGCGTGTGCCTGCCCGGGGCGATCGCGCCGACCGGGATCGAGATCCGCCCGTCGCGCAGCTTGCCCGCGCCCGGGCGGCCGTCGATCTTCACCTGCACCGTGGCGGGGTCGACGCCGGCGCCGGCGTCGGTCGCTGCGACCGAGAGTCGCCCGCGCACCGTCGTCGTCCGCGTCAGCAGCTTCAGCGCCGGCGGCGTCGTGTCGTCGATCCAGAAGCGGAACGTGAACGGCCCGGCCTCGCCGCGGACCTGCTCGTCAAAGACGACGTCGTAGACGCCGGGAGCGGGCAGGATCGCGCCGGCGACCGCCTGCTTGCGGCCGTACCAGCTCTCGTACGGGTTCAGGTTCAGCGGCAGCCCCGGATAGCCCGTCAGCCGGTTCTCGTCGCCGGCGGCGACGACACGCGGCTGCACCCGCGCGCCGCCCGTGACGGCGACGCCGAAGTTCGCGACCGGCTTCGCGATCCGCACGCGGAAGACCTGCTCCGGCCCGGCGAGCGTCGTCACGACGCCGCTGCCGCCGGGGTCATCCGGGTAGCGGTAGGAGGAGACGCGCGCCTTGCCCTTGCGCGTGTCGCCGTTGTAGGTGCCGGTGCGGGAGAGGGTCGCGGTCGGGGCCGCGAGACGCGGGATCTCGACCCGGAACCAGAAGGGGATCCGGCGCTTGACGGTGCCGTTCGAGAGGACGACGAAGCCCGTGCGGTCGTTCTCGAGCGCGCCGGGACGGACGGTCGCCGTCACCGTGAGCTGGCCCGGCACGGTCACGGTCGCCGGCACGCTCACCGACACCGCCGGGTCGTGCGTCTGCTGCTCGACGACGCTCGCCGTCCACGCGCCGGCGCCGCCGCCCGCGTCGGCGAGCCCGACCGTGCGCGCGACCGGCGCCGCGCCCGGCCTGACGAGCCCGAACGAGAGCCCGGTCGGGTCGGCGAAGAGGAGCGGCGCGTCGGCCTGCGCGAGGTCGACCTCGCCGCCGCCCATGCGGATCGTCGGCGCGACGCGCGCGTGCGAGGCGTCGCTGTAGGCGTCGTCGGCGGTCTGGACGAGCGCCGACTTGACCTGCTCGACCGTCCAGCCCGGGTGCCGCTGCAGGAGCAGCGCGGCGGCGCCGGCGACGTGCGGCGAGGCCATGCTCGTCCCCTGGTAGACCGCCCAGGTGCCCTGCGAGGGCGGCACCGACGAGAGCACCTCCTCGCCGGGCGCCGAGACGTCCGGCTTCAGCTCGAGCGAGATCGGCGTCGGCCCGCCCGACGAGAAGCTCGCCATCGTGCCGCCGAAGTCGGTCGCCGCGACCGTGATCGCGTCCGCCGCGCTGCCGGGCGAGCCGACCGAGCCGCGCCCGAACTCGTCGAAGTCGTTGCCCGCGGCCACCACCGGCACGACGCCCGCCGCGGCGGCGCCGTCGATCGCGCGCACGACGAGGTCGCGCTGCGGCGTCACCTCCGGCTCGCCGAGCGAGAGGTTGATCACGTTCATGCCGTCGTTGACCGCGGCCTCGATCGCGGCGGCGATCTCGGCCGCGTTGCCGTCGAGCCCGAAGCCCGGGGTCGGGATCGTCAGCGCCTTGTAGTTGCCGATGTACGCACGCGGCGCGACGCCGGAGATCGCCGTCGTCTGCCCGTTCAGGGTCGCCCGCGTCTGGTAGTCGCCGGCCGCGATCCCGGCGACGTGCGTCGCGTGGAAGGAGTTGTCCGGGTCGAACGGGACCGCGGAGTACTTCGAGGTCGGCGAGGCGGGCGTGAAGACGCGCGCGACGATCACCTTCGCCGTCGTGTACGCGACGTCGCCCTTCGGGAAGCCCGGCGGCATCGTGAAGCCCTTCGGCGACAGGAACGGATGCGCCTGGTCGACGCCGTCGTCGATGATCCCGATCTTGATCCCGTCGCCGGCGGTGGCGAGGCTCGGGCCCCAGAGCTGCGGCAGGCCGGTCAGCGTCGGCCCGGAGACGGCGCTCGCGTGGTAACGGATGTTGCCGTAGAGCTCCTGGACGCCGGGCAGCGACCGGAGCCGCTGGACGTCGCGCGGCGGGACGACGACCGCGAAGCCGTCGAGGACGGTGCGGTAGCGCCAGCGGATCCGCGCCTCCGGGATCGCGCCGTGCAGCGTCCGCAGGAAGGCCGCCTGCACCCGCGCGACCCGCTGCGCGCGCGCGCTCGCGAGCGAGCGTCCCTCGACGGGCTGCGCCTTCAGCGTGACGACGACCTCGACCGGGCGGGTCGGCGCCGTCTTCCCCTGCGCAGCGGCGCCGGCGGCGAGGACGGCCACCGCCGTCGCGAGCAGGAGCAGGATCCGCCTCAAGGCCGAACACGGTAGCTGCGTCCGGCCCCGATCGCCGGAAACCCCCCGCTACAATGCGCCGGTCACGCGGATGTGGCGGAATTGGTAGACGCGCACGGTTCAGGTCCGTGTGGGGGTGACCCCGTGGAGGTTCAAGTCCTCTCATCCGCATCGGCGCCGTGCGCGACGGCGACGCGGCGGGGTCGCGGCGCGAGATTCGGTCTCGCGCTGCGCTCGGCGGCCAGGAAGAGCGGCGCGGCGGCGTAGCGGACGGTGCGCGCGGCGAGCGGGAGGAGCAGCGCATGCGCGGGCGTCCACGCGAGGCCGTACTCGTCGCGCAGGCGCGGCGGCAGCAGCGCCGCGGTCGAGAGGCGGTGCGCGGGCGCGATCAGCCGGATCGGCAGCGGCAGCGGCGCGCGCAGGATCACCGCGGCGACCTCGCGCGCCGGCGGCGTGACGACGATCGAGCCGCCGGCGGCGGTCTCGCGGAACCAGGCGCGGAACTCGGCCAGCGAGCCGGGCAGCACCTCGGCGGGCGTGCCGAAGATCCGCGCCACCAGGCACATCTCGCGGTAGTAGCGCTCCTGCTCGTCGCCGGCGAGCGGCGCGACGAAGCGCGTGTAGGTCGCGAGCGAGCACTCGACGAGGGTCGCGTGTACCCAGAGCATCAGCTCCGGGTCGTCGGCGCTGTACGGCGTCCCCGCCGGGAACGGGCCGAGCTCGGTCTCCGTGCGGCCCCGCACCCGCGCGTGGACGGCGTGGACGACGGCGCCGGCGGACTCCGCCTCGGCCTTCGTCCCGTACGTGATCAGATAGAGCGCGCGCAGGGTGCGGTGCAGTCGCCGCCAGAGGTCGCGCCGGTAGTCCGAGTGCGCGACGACGCCCGCGGCGACGAGCGGGTGCGCGACCTGCAGCAGCACCGCCGGCCCGCCGCCGAGCAGCGGCGTCAGCGGCGAGTTGCCGACCCTACGGATCACGCTCTCGGGCGCGAACCAGCCGTCGCGCGCAGCGCGCCGCTCCGCGTGCGTCCGCTGCCGCTCCATGGGCAGACGATCGCCGCTACCGCTCCTTCGAAACGTGCGCCGGCGCAGGCTCGGTACCGTTCGCGGTGTGACCGTGCTCGACGGCAGCCGCGCGGCCCTGCTCGTGATGGACGTGCAGCAGGGGATCGTCGAGCGCTTCGGCGACGGCTCGGACGCGCTGCTCGAGCGCCTGTCCGCCCTGATCGCCGGCGCGCGGGAAGCAGGGATCGCGGTGATCTACGTGCGCGTCGCCTTCCGCGCCGGCACTCCCGAGGTCAGCGCGCGCAACCGCAGCTTCGCCGCGCTCTCGCAGGGCGGCGCCTTCGGCGAGGCCGACGTCGCGACGCGGATCCATCCCGCGGTCGCGCCGCGCGACGGCGAGCCCGTCGTCGTCAAGAAGCGGGTCAGCGCGTTCGCCGGCAGCGACCTCGAGGTGCTGCTGCGCTCGCTCGGGATCGAGACGCTCGTCCTGACCGGGATCGCGACGAGCGGCGTCGTCCTCTCGACGCTCCGCGAGGCCGCCGACCGCGACTACCGGCTCGTCGTCGTCTCCGACTGCTGCCTCGACCGCGACCCGGAGGTGCACCGCGTGCTGACGGAGAAGGTCTTCCCGCGGCAGGCCGAGGTGGTCGCAGCAGACGAGCTGCTCGGCCGGCTCGGGGGATGATGCGCCGCCTCGTCGTCGGCGCCGTCGCGCTGGCGCTGCTCGCCGGCGCCGGGGTCGCCGCGGCCGCGTGGGAGGCGACGCCGTCGCCCCGGCTCCCGCCCGGGCGCGCCGTCGCGATCTCGCCGCTGCTCGCGCGCGCGGTCGTCGCGACCGAGGACGAGCGCTTCTACCGCCACCACGGCATCGACCTCGTCGGCCTCCTGCGCGCGATCCCCTACGACGCCGTGCACGCATCCTTCGCGCAGGGAGCGAGCACGATCACCGAGCAGGTCGCGAAGCTCCTCTACCTGCACGGGAACGACCACCGGCCGTGGCGGAAGCTCGAGGACATGGCGCTCGCGGTCAAGCTGGAGAACCGGTACTCGAAGGCGCAGATCCTGGACGCGTACCTCGAGCGCGCGCCGTTCGGCGGGGCGACCGGCGGCGTCGCCGCGGCGAGCCGGCGCTACTTCGGCGTCGGGCCGGCCCGGCTGACGCTCGCGCAGGCGAGCCTGCTCGCGGGGCTGCCGCAGGCGCCGTCTGCGTACGACCCGCTGCGCCATCCGGCCGCCGCGCGGGCGCGGCAGGCGACCGTGCTGCGCTCGCTCGTCCGCGTCGGCGCGCTCTCGGCGGCGCGGGCGGCGTCCGTGCTGGCGCGCCCGCTGCCGCTGCGCGGCGGAACCGTCCTCGCGCCGGTGCGCGGCGTCGCGCTCGCGCCGGGGCCGGCCTTCGCCTGGGGCGCGCTCGCGGTCGGCGGCATCCTCGCCCTGGCCGGCGCCTTCCTGCTCGCGCTCCGCCGCTTCCCGCACACGAACCGGATCCTGCTCTCGCGCGGGATCGTGCTCGCCTGCGCGCTGCTGATCCTGCTCGGGACGGCGGTCGCGCTGCGCTCGTTCCGGACCGCGTAGCCGTTTCGGACGCCGCCCGGCCGGGGAGGCAGCGAGCGTCGGAAGGGTTATGCCGTGAAGCCGCTCCGCACCGCCTCGACCCGGCGCCTGCTGCTGCTCCTGAGCGCGGTCGCCGCGCTCGCCGCCGCCGCGGCCGCGATCGCCGTCGCCGCCTCCGGGCACGCGGGGGCGCCGCCGCCGCCGAAGCCGCTCGCGCAGGCGCTGCACGACGCGGCGACCGCGCCGCAGCCGGCGGGGGTCACCGCGCGGATCACGTTCGCGAACCACCTGCTTCCATCGACAGCGGGCCTCGGCCAGGCGGCGCCTGCGCTCGTCACCGGCGCGGACGGCCGCCTCTGGCTGACCGGCGACGGCCACGGCCGGATCGAGCTGCAGTCGGACGCGGGCGACACGCAGATCGTCTGGAGCCCGACGCTCGCAACGGTCTACGACGGCTCCTCGAACACGCTCTACCGGATCGCGCTGCCGGCGCGGAAGCAGACGCCCGAAGGGGCGCCGCCGACGGTGGCGCAGATCGTGACCCTGCTCGCGAAGCTCGCCCGGAGCGTGACCGTCTCGGGCGCCGAGCCGCTCGTGCTCGCCGGGCGGTCGGCCTACGCGGTCCGCCTCTCGCCGAGGGACACGGCGGGCCTCCTCGCCGGCGCCGGCGTCGCCTGGGACGCCTCGACCGGCGCGCCGCTCGAGATCGGCGTCTACGCGCGCGGGCAGTCGGCGCCGGTGCTCGAGCTGAAGGTCGACGACATCTCCTACGGCGCCGTGCCGGCCGCCGACGTCGAGCTGCCGCCGCCCGCCGGCGCGAAGGTCGTCGACCTCTCGGCTCCGGCCGGCGGCGGCAGCGGCAAGCCGGTGAGCGGGCTCGCGGCGGTGCAGGCGGCGCTGCCGTTCCGGCTCGTCGCGCCGGACGCGCTCGGCTCGCTGCAGCGCGGCGAGACGCTGCTCGTCGGCAGGGACGCGGCGCTGCTCGTCTACGGCAAGGGCGCGGGCGCCGTCGCGGTGCTCGAGCGGCAGGCCTCCGCGCAGCCGGGCACGCTGCCGGGCATGCTGGGCGCGCTGCCCAAGGTGACCGTCGGCGGCGCCTCCGCGACGGAGCTCGCGACGCCGCTCGGGACGGTGCTCCGCTACGAGCGCGGCGGCGTCTCCTTCGTGGTCGCCGGCTCGCTGCCGCCGGCGGAGGTCGAGGCGGCGGCGGCCGGACTGACGCAGTGATCCCCGTCGAGGCGCGGCAGCTCGTCAAGCGCTACGGCGGGCTCGTCGCGGTCGACCGGGTCGACCTGACCGTCGAGGCCGGCGACGTCTTCGGCTACCTCGGCCCGAACGGCGCCGGCAAGACCACGTCGCTGCGGATGCTGCTCGGCCTGATCCGGCCGACCTCGGGCTCGGTGCGGCTCTTCGGCCGCGATCCGCTCGTCGACGGGGCGAAGGCGCTCGACGGCGTCGCCGGCTTCGTCGAGGGCCCGCGCTTCTATCCCTACCTCTCCGCGCGCAGGAACCTGCGGCTGCTCGCCGACTACGACGGGGGCGGCTCCCCCGGCCGGGTCGAGGAGGTACTCGACGTCGTCGACCTGCGCGACCGCGGCGGCGACCGCGTCGGCGGCTTCTCGCACGGGATGAAGCAGCGGCTCGGGATCGCCGCGTCGCTGCTGCGCGACCCGCGCCTCCTGCTGCTCGACGAGCCGACGACCGGCCTCGACCCGGCCGGGATGCGCGACATGCGCGCGCTCGTCCGCAGGCTCGCTGGCGAGGGGATCACGATCCTGCTCTCGAGCCACCTGCTGAACGAGGTCGAGGAGGTCTGCAACCGCGTCGCGATCATCCGCGCCGGCCGGATCGTCTACGAGGGGACGCTGGCGGCGCTGAAGTCGGCGGCCGCGGGCGGCTACCGGCTGCGGACGACCGATCCCGGGCGCGCGCTCGCGGCTGCCGCGGAGCGGCTCGACGCGCGGCTCGCGGGCGACGAGGTCTGCTTCGCGGCGGACGAGGACGCCGTCGCCGCGCTGACGGTCGAGCTCGGCCGCGCCGGCATCGGCGTGCTCGCGCTCGTGCCGGAGCAGGCGAGCCTCGAGGAGCTCTTTCTCGACCTGACCGAGCAGCCGCGCGACCCGGAGCCGGCCGTCGTCGAACCCGAGGGAGCGCTTGCGTGAGCGTCCAACCGAAGGTTGGCTCATGAGCGGAGCCCTGACCGTCTGCAAGTGGGAGCTCGCGAAGCTCGGCGCGCAGAAGCGCACCTATCTCGGGCTCGGGGCCGCGGTCGTCGTCCCCTGCGCGTTCGTGATCGCGCTCGCGTTCCAGAGCGGCAGCCCGACCGATATCCCGCTCGGCCGCTCGGTGCGCGAGACCGGCCTCGTGACGCCGTTCCTCGTGCTCTTCTTCATGTCGATCTGGGGGATGCCGCTGATCGCGGCGCTCGTCGCGGGCGACATCGTCGCGGCCGAGCACGGCAACGGCACGCTGAAGACGATCCTGACCCGGTCGCGCGAGCGCGGCGAGATCTTCGCCGCCAAGATCCTCGCCACCTTCGCCTACACGACCGCCGCCGTCGTCCTGCTCGGCGTCGTCGGCGCGGCGGCCGGCGTCGCGAAGTACGGGTTCAGGCCGCTCGTCTCGCTCTCCGGCACGCGCGTCGGGCCGACCGAGGGGGTCGGGCTGCTCGCCGCCAGCCTCGGCATCTACCTGCTGCCGCTGCTCGCGATCGCGGCGTTCGGGCTGATGCTCTCGACGGTGACGCGGTCGAGCGCCGCGTCGGTCGTCGGCACGCTGATGTTCGCGCTGCTCATGCAGCTGCTCGGCGCGCTGCCCGGCACCGAGCCGATCCGGCCCTACCTGCTCGGGACGCAGTTCGCGGCGTGGCACGGCTTCCTGCGCACGCCGACCGACTGGGCGCCGGTGATCCGCGCCGCCTGGCTCTCGGCGATCTACGGGATCGTGCCGCTCGTCGCCGCCTACCTCGTCTTCCTGCGCCGCGACGTCGCCGGCGAGTAGCGCCGTCTCGGGCAGACTTCGCCGATGCGGTGGCGGCCGAGGAACCTGCCGCTCGTCCTGCTCGCGCTCGGCGGGGCGCTGCTGCTCGCGACCGCGATCGCGCTCGTCGTCGTGCGGGGCCGGCGAGAGACGGCGCCGCCCGCGCCGCCGCCTCCGCCGCCGACGACGACCGCGCCGCCGCCGGCGACGACGACCGTCCCGCCGGCCACGACCGCGCCGCCGCCGCCGGCGACGACGGCTCCCGAGGCGCCCTCACCGGTCCCGTTCTCCTGGCAGAGCGCCGGCGGGCTCGTCTCGCTCGCCGACACGATCGACCCGGCCGTGCTCGGCGAGGCGATGCGCGGCGCCGGCTTCGGCTGGGTCGCGGTCAAGCTCGCCGACGGCTCGACCGTGACGACGCTGCCGCCGAGCTGGATCGAGCGCTTCCGCGCCGCGTCGGGCCTTCCGGTCGGCGGCTGGACCGTGCTCCGCGACGACCCGGTCGGCGAGGCGCAGCTCGCCGCGCGGCTCGTCGCGCAGGACGGCCTCGACTTCTACGTCGCCGACGCCGAGCGCGAGTACGCGTACACGAACGGCGCCGACAAGAGCGGCGAGCGCTACGCGCGCTCACGGCAGTTCGTCGCCGCGTTCCGGGCCGCCGAGCCCGACCTGCCGGCGGCGATCTCCTCCTACTGCCGTCCCGACCGCGAGGACATCGACTGGGGCGCGTGGGCGGGCGCCGGCTTCGAGTTCCTGCCGCAGGCCTACGTCGAGAACCTCGGCGCGGACGGCGACCCCGCGGTCTGCGTGCGTGCCGCGGCCGCGTTCTTCCCGCCGGCGCGGGTCCATCCGACGCTCGGCGTCCATCCGGGCCAGGACCCGACGCCGACGCCGGCCGAGTACGGCGCGCTGCTCGTGCAGGCGGGGACGCGCGGCTTCTCGGTCTATCCGGCGGAGAACGTCGACGGCCGCTGGGACGGGTTCGCCGACCAGATCCGCACGCTGGCGATCGCGCAGCCCGCGCCGCCCTAATTACGAGGCGAGCTTGCCCGGCTTGCGCCTCGAGCCGAGCTGCTTCGCCCACCAGTCCTCCTCGCGGTCGTCGAGCTGACCCTGGAGCTGCCCGACGTAGGTGTGCAGGTCGGCCTCCTTCTTCTGCAGCTTCGCCTCCAGCTCGGCGACCGTCTCCTCGCGGCGCTCGAGCCGGTCCTCGCGGATCTCGAGGTCGGCCTGCTGCTTCGCGAGCTTCAGCTCGAGCTCCGCCTCCTGCGCGTCGAAGCCGAGCGTGCGCTGCGCGAGATCGGCCTCGCCGCGGGCCAGGCGCTCCTCGAGCCGCTCCAGCCGCTCGCGCTGGGAGGCGAGCAGCGCCTCGCCGCGCTCGACCTCGCGGACGCGGGAGGCGAGCTCGGCGGAGACCTCGCGCAGCCGCGCCTTCTCCGCCTCGAGCTCGGGATCGGGGCCGCGCGGCGCCGCCGCCTCGCGCGCGAGCGCCGCCTCGCGCCGGTTCAGCTCGGCCTCGCGCGCGACGAGCGTCTCCTCGCGGTCGTCGAGCTCGCGGCCGCGCGCGCTCGCGAGCGGGACGACGCGCTCGCGGTCCTGCACCTGCAGCTCGCGCTCGGCGAGCAGCGCCTCGCGCGCGTCGAGCGCCGCGACGCGCAGCTCCGCCTCCTCGGCAGCGTCGCCGTGGTCGGCGCGCGCGCTCTCGAGCCGCTGCGCCTCCGCGCGCAGCCGCTCCTCCCACTCGCGGTGGGACTGCTCGCGCTCGTGCAGCGCCTGCTCGCGCGCCGCGATGCGGCCGAGCTCCTTCGCGGCCTCCGCCTCGGCGGCGGCGGCGCGCTTCTCGCGGTCGGCGAGCGCGCGCTCGCGGCCGCGGACGGCGTCGTCGCGCTCCTTCAGCGCCTTCTCGCGCGCGTCGAGCCGCGCGGCCCCCTCGCGCTCGCGCGAGGAGAGCGCCGTCTCGGCCCGCAGCAGCTTCTTGTCGCGCTCGGCGAGCGACTGCGCCTGCTTCGCGAGCTCCGCCGCCTCGCGCGCCCGCTCGCGGTCGGCGTTTCCCAGCTCGTCGACCTTCGCCTCGACGAAGGACTCCCGCTCCGCGGTCGCGGCCTGCGCGGCGGCGAGTTCGGCGGAGGCGTGGTCGAGCGCCGCGCGCGCGGCGTCGAGGTCGGCGCGCTGCTCGGCGACGGCGCGCTCGCGCTCCTCGAGCGCGGCCTCGGCGGCGGCGAGCTTCGAGGCGCGCTGGTCGAGCTCGCCCGCGCGGAGCGCGTAGTCGCGGTCGGCGTCGAGCTCCCGCTCGTAGGCCTCGACCTGCTCGGCGAGCGACGCGCGCAGGTCCCGCTCGCGCTCGAGCGACGCCGACAGCTCGGCGCGCAGGTGCTCGAAGCCGGGCGCCTCGTCATCGCCGGGCCGCGGCTCGACGACGGCGACCGCGACCGCGGCCGGCGGCTCCTCGACCGGCGCCGCCGCCTCGACTGCGGGCTCGCCCTTGCGCTTGCGGCGCTCGAGCTGCTCGCGCAGCCCGGTGCCGAAGCCCTTCTCGGTCTCCTGCGGGGTCATCCGCCGAGCGCCCTGCCGATGTTCATGACCGCGGGGCCGAGGACGACGAGGAACATCGCCGGGAAGATGAAGAGCACCGTCGGGAACAGCATCTTGATCGGCGCCTTCATCGCCCGCTCCTCGGCGGCGGCCTGGCGGCGGAGGCGCGCGTCTGCGGCCTGCACGCGGAGGATGCGGCCGAGCGAGATGCCGAGCTGGTCGGCCTGGACGATCGAGCGGACGAACGCGGAGACCTCGGGCGCGGGGACACGCTCGGCGAGCTTCTTCAGCGCCTCCGAGCGCGACTCGCCGACCCTCATCTCGCCGAGCACGAGCGCGAGCTCCTCCGCGAGCGGCCCGTCCATGTGCTCGGTCACCTTGGCGAGCGCGCCGTCGAAGCCGAGCCCGGCCTCGACGCTGACCGCGAGCAGGTCGAGCGTGTCGGGCAGGTCGGACTTGACCGCCTCGCGGCGGGAGCGCGCCCGGGTCGAGACGAAGAGCTCCGGCGCGATGAAGCCGACGCCCGTGCCCGCGACCGCGAGCAGCAGGCCGCCGACGGCGCCGCCGGTCGAGCCGAGCGCGAAGCCGAGGACGAGCCCGGCGAGCGCGGCGGCGCCCTTCGCCGCCAGGAACGCCGTCGGCGAGATCCGCTGCGAGAGCCCGGCAGCGAGCAGGCGGGCCGCGGTCGTCTCCACCGTCGTCTTCGGGTTCAGCCGGAGCACGGCGGCCGCGGTCCGGCGGACGAGCGGCGCGACGACCCGCTCGTGGAAGCGCGGCCCGGCGTCGCTCGGCAGGCGGATGCGCCCGTAGTTGGCGGCGCGGCGGACGGAGGAGACGCGCTGCCGCGACGGCAGGGTCGCGGCCTCGCCGACGAGGTAGACGGCGACGGCGAGACAGGCGAGCGAGACGACGAGCAGCATCGGTTACCCCCGGAACGAGACGATCTTCTTCAGCACGACGCTGCCGATCGCCATCATCGTCAGGCCGACGAGGATCAGCGTGTGCCCGGTCGAGGTGTGGTAGAGCGGCGACATGTAGCTCGGGTTCAGAAACGACAGCACCGCGGCGAGGAAGAGCGGCAGCCCGCAGAGCACGTAGGCGGACATCCGGCCCATCGCGGTCAGACCGCGGATCTTGCGCGCGAACTGCTGCCGCTGCCGCACCGCCTCGGCGACCATGTCGAAGAGCCCCGCGAGCGAGCCGCCGACCTGGCGCTGGATCGTGACCGCGGTGATCACGAACTCGAGGTTCGGCGAGCCGACGCGCGCCGCCATGTCGATCAGCGCGTCGTCCATCGGCCGGCCGAGGCTGGTCTCCGTCAGCACGCGCTTGAACTCGTCGGAGGCGGGCGGCCGGCCCTCGTCGACGACGGTCTGGATTCCCTGGCGGAAGCTGTGCCCGGCCTTCAGCGACGCGGCGAGCGTGATCAGCAGGTCGGGGAGCTGGTTCTCGAACGCGCGCAGCCGCTTGCGGGCGCGGAACGCGGCGAAGCCGAGCGGCAGCCCGCCGCCGATCGCCATCGCGACGAGTGTCACGAGCGCCGAGGAGGCGGCGGCCGCGCTGAGCAGGCCGAGCAGGAGCGCGCAGCCGAGCTGGATGTAGACGAACTCCGCCGCGCGCAGCGGCAGGTCGGCGCGCTCGAGCAGCCGCGCGAGCGACTTCCACTGGCGCAGGTGGCCGAAGGCGCGCTCGGTCGCCGTCAGCAGCCGCGCGCGGAGACCGGTGCGAGCCGAGGCACGGCGGCGCTTCCGGCCCTCGACCGGCGCGAGGTGGGCGTCGATCCGCGCCCGCAGCCGTACGCCGCCGCCGACCGCGATCAGCATCGTCGCGGCGGCGAGCACGAGCGCGAAGACGACGCCGGCGACGACGAGCGTCCCGGTCGAGGAGTAGAGGCTCGGCGGGATCAGCGGCGACGGCTGCGGCGGCGCGGGCGCGGGCAAGCCGGGGATCCGCAGGCCGGCCGACGCGCTGCCGAGCCCGGCGAGCGAGGCGCGGAGGCTGACCGCGTCGCCCGGACGCGCGGCGGTCGTGTAGTGGAGCCGCCA
The DNA here is from genome assembly GCA_035708405.1 of Gaiellaceae bacterium. Classification (GTDB taxonomy): domain Bacteria; phylum Actinomycetota; class Thermoleophilia; order Gaiellales; family Gaiellaceae; genus DASSSQ01. Next base: position 179 of record DASSSQ010000101.1, on the reverse strand, counting down.
GGTGCGCGAGAGCTCGTCCGCGATCGACGTGTAGACGCGGGCGAGCTGGGTGGTCGACCCGACGCGGTGATAGCTGCCGCCCGTCGACCGGGCGAGCTCGAGCAAGGGGGAGGGGTCGAACTGGGGGCCGGCGACCGCGATCGGGTAGACGCCGACGTGCGCGCGGCGCGCGGCGTCGA
>DASSSQ010000100.1:0-35555 GCA_035708405.1 Gaiellaceae bacterium | reverse complement strand
GGCGGTGCGCTTCGCGGCCATGATCCCGGCGAGCTGCGCCGTCGCGAGCGCGTCGCCCTTCGGCAGCTCGCGCAGCTTCGCGACGGTCGCCGCCGCCATCCGCACCCGGCCGCGCGCGACCGCGCGCCGGCGCGAGAGCGGCTTCGCGCCGACGTCGACCATCCGGACGGCGCCGGTCTCGTCGACGTGCGACAGCTCGCTCATCGCCTGTACCTCCGCGCCAGCGCGGCGAGGCCGCGCGCCCGCAGGAGCCCGCGCGGTCGGCGGCCGTAGACCAGCTCGGCGACGGCGCGGAAGCCGTCGGCGACCGCGTCGTCGTACGGGAACCACCACGGAGCGGGGACGCGGCCCGCGTCCGCGTCGACGTACTTGACGTGCGACAGCTCCCACAGCCCGTGGCGCGAGTGCGTGCGGCCGTGACCGGAGCGGCCGCGGCCGCCCCAGGCGGCGCCGGCGCTCGCGAACGAGTAGGCGTGGTCGTTCGTCCAGACCGAGCCGGCGTCGAGCGCGCGCGCGACGCGGCGCGCCCGCTCGCGATCGCGCGTCCAGACGCTCGCCCCGAGCGCGAACGGCGAGTCGTTCGCCTGCTGCACCGCCTGGCGTTCGTTGTCGAAATAAGAAACAGAGACGACGGGGCCGAAGATCTCCTCCGCGCCGGCGCGGCCGCGCTCGCCCGCGAGCACCGTCGGCTCGTAGAACCAGCCGGGGAGCTCGAGCTCGGGCCGCCGCCCGCCGGCGCGCAGCTCGGCGCCGTGCTCGAGCGCGTCCGCGACGAGCTCTTCGACGCGCTCGCGCCGGCGCTCCGAGATCAGCGGCCCCACGTCCTCGCCGGGCCGCAGCTCGCCGGCATGGCGCACGAGCTCCTCGACGAACGGCTCGTAGATCGCGCGCTCGACGTAGACCCGCTCGGCGCCGGCGCAGACCTGGCCGCAGTTGACGAAGGAGGCCCAGAGCGCGCCGTCGACCGCCCGCTCGAGGTCGGCGTCGGCGAAGACGAGCATCGGGTCCTTGCCGCCGAGCTCGAGCGTGACCGGCACGAGCCGCTCCGCGGCCGCCTGCGCGACGCGCCGCCCGACCTCGGTCGAGCCGGTGAAGACGATCCTCGCGATCCCGTGGGCGGACGTCAGCGCCGCTCCGACGTCGGCCTCGCCCTGGACGACGCGCACGAGCCCGGCCGGCGCGCCCGCCTCGGCGAAGACGCGCTCGACCCACTCTCCCGAGAGCGGCGTCAGCTCCGACGGCTTCAGCACGAGCGCGTTGCCGGCGCCGACCGCCGCGGCGGCGAGCCCGAGCGGGATCCCGATCGGGAAGTTCCAGGGCGTCAGCCCGGCGACGACGCCGAGCGGCTCGTAGGCGATCCGGCCCTGCTTGTGGCGGAGGAAGAGCGGCGCGCGCACCGGCTCGTCCCTCAGCGTCCGGCCGGCGTTGCGGCCGACCCAGACGAGCGTGTCGAGCGCCGGCAGCAGGTCGGTGACCGCGCTCTCGACGAGCGGCTTCCCGGTCTCGGCGGACACCGTCGCGGCGATCTCGTCGAAACGGTCGAGGACGACGTTCGCGACGCGACCGAGCAGCGCAGCGCGCTCGTCGTACGCGCTCTCCGCCCAGCGCGCCTGGGCGAGCCGCGCCTCGGCGACGACCTCCTGCACCGCGGCCGGATCGGTCGCCGGCACGCTCCCGACCGGCTCGAGCGTCGCCGGGCTCACGACCTGCAGCAGGCGCGGGACGGTGGTCGCCACGCGAGAAGGCTACCGCCGCACGAGCCCGCGCACGCGGTCGAGATCGGCGAGCTGCGCCTCGATCCAGCCCTCGATGTCGTGCTCGCGGACGTGCGCGCGGATGCCCTCCAGCCGGCGCCGGCGCTCCGCCTGCGGCATCGCGAGCGCCTCCTGGATCGCCTTCGCCTGGCCGTAGACGTCGAACGGGTTGACCGTCAGCGTCCATTCGCCGATCTCCTCGTGCGCGCCGGCGTTCTCGGAGAGGACGACGACGCCGTCGCGACCGTTGACGAGCGGCGCCTCCTTCGAGACGAGGTTCATCCCGTCGAACACCGCGTTCACGAGCAGGACGTCGAACTGCTTGTACGCGGCGACCGACTGCGGGAAGTTGTCGGCGATCTCGAGCTGGATCGGCACCCACCCCTCGAACTGGAAGCGGTCGTTGACGGCGCGCACCTCGCGCTGGATCGCGCCGAGGTACTCCGAGTACTCGGGGATGTCCTGCCGGGACGGGTCGAGCAGCGCGAGCAGCGTCACGCGGCCGTGCAGCTCCGGATTCAGGTCGAGGAAGATGCCGAAGGCACGGAAGCCGCGGACGACGTTCTTCGACGGATCGGTGCGGTCGACGCGGACGACGAGCCGCTCCGGCCGCGTCTCGAGCAGCAGCCGCTCCTGCTCCAGCACCGGCCCGCTCTCCTTCAGCTCGTCGAACTCCGCCGGATCGACCGAGATCGGGTGCGCGGTCACGAGCGTGCGCCGACCGTCATGCTCGAGCACGTGGTCGACCCAGTCAGCGTCGACGCCGAGCACGTCCTCGCAGCTGCGGACGAAGTTGCGGCGCCAGCGGTCGGTGTGGAAGCCGACGACGTCGTTCGCGAGCAGCCCCTCGTGCACGTCGCGGCGCAGGTGGGCGGGCAGCACCGTCCAGTAGTCGGAGCTGGGCCAGGGGATGTGGACGAAGTGCGTCAGCAGCGCGTCCGGAAAGCGCTCGCGCACGAGGCGCGGCGCCAGGTAGAGGTGGTAGTCGTGGAAGAAGACGGCCTGCCCGGCGTCGCGCTCGAGCTCGGCGGCGACGGCGCCGGCGAAGCCCTCGTTGACCGGCACGTAGCCGCCGAACCAGGCGTTGTGGAGGCCGAGGTCGACGTTCGGCGACTGCGTCAGGTCCCACATCGAGTGCTGCAGGAACCAGAGCGTCGGGTTCGAGACGACGTTGTAGTACCAGTCGTAGGCGACCGGGTCGTGCGCGACGAGCCGCAGCCGGTACGGCGAGCCGTCGCGGGCCGTCTCCTCGACCGCGCCGCCTTCGGCCTCGGCGACGACCGCCCGGTCCTCGTCCGACATGGCGCTCGCGATCCAGGTGACGTCGTGGTGGGAGACGAGGCTGCGCAGCGCCGTCACGAGGCCGCCGCCGCCGCGGCGCGAGACGCGCTCGCCGTCCGGACCGCGGTCGTAGGAAACCGGGCCGCGGTTCGACACCACGATCAGCTTCCGCCGCTCCGCCGCCATCGCCGAAGCGTATGCCCTCCCGGGCGCGGGCTATGCGGACAGGAGCTTCACGAAGCGCAGCCGCGAGCCGACGCCGTCGCCGCCCGCGAGCGAGAAGTCGTCGGTGAGCGCGCGGATGATCGCGATCCCGAGGCCGCCCTCGGAGAGGTCTTCCTGCTCGTCGAGCGGCCCCGTCTCGGGAGCGGTGAAGCCGGGGCCCTCGTCGCTGACCTCGACGACGAGCCGGTCGGCGTGCAGCTCGTAGACGATCTCGACCATGCCCTCGCGCTCGCCGTAGGCATGCCGGACCGAGTTCGTGCAGGCCTCGGTCAGCGCGAGCTTGAGGTCGCCGAGCGTGTCCTCCGGCAGGTCGTGAAGCCGGGCGAGCGCGGTCAGGGCGAGTCGGCCGAGCGTGATGTACTCGGCCTTGGCCGGGATCGTCAGCCGCACCGAACGACCTGCGGTCGCGGTTCCGTTGGGTGAGCTCATCGCGGACGTGTTTCCCATAGATTCGATGACCTAAACATCAGCGATTCTGCCGAAATCCGTCTCGCGCCGTCCTCTGAGGGAAGCATTTCCGCTGGCAGGCGCCTTCTAACGTGCCGGGCGCTCGCGCAGCCGCACCGGAATCACCCGGCGCGCAGTGCCGCGGACGACCGTGAAGCGGGCGAGCTGGCCCGGCTCGAGCTCCTCGCCGACGATCCGCACGACGTCTGCGGCCCGACGGACGGGCTCGCCGTCGATCGCGACGATCACGTCGCCGCCGACACGCACCTGCTCGCCCGCGAACTGGGCGGTCACGCGCCCGGCGCGGAAGCCCGCGGCCGCGGCGGCCGTTCCCGCCTCGACCCTGTCGACGAGCGCACCGTGGAGCACGGAGTAGCCGAGGTGCCGTGCGAGACTCGGCGTCAGGTCCTCGGTGCCGACGCCGAGATACGCGTAGGCGACGCGGCCCTTCGTCAGCAGCTGGTGCAGGGAGCGCTTGGCGGCGTCGATCGGGACGGCGAAGCCGACGCCGGCCGATCCGCTCGCATCCGGGCCGGAGCGGAGCTGCGCGTTGATCCCGATCACGCGACCGCGCGCATCGAAGAGCGGCCCGCCCGAGTTGCCGTGATTGATCGGCGCGTCGGTCTGGATCGCGTCGGCGAGCTCGTATTGCGAGGTCAGCGAGGCGATCGCGCGCGTGGCCGAGACGACGCCGACGCTGAGCGAGTCGGTGTTGCCGAACGGGCTGCCGATCGCGGCCACCGGCTCCCCGATCACCACGCGGGAGGAGTCGCCGAGCGGCAGCGGCGCGAGCGCGTGCCGGCTCGGGTCGACGCGCAGCACGCCGACGTCGTCGAAGACGTCCCAGCCGACGATCCGCGCCGGCAGCCGGTCGCCGTCGGCGAACTCGACGTAGACCGCCTTCGCCGGCCGCACGGGCGCCGAGCCGGGCGCTTCGCCGGCGTTCGTGATCACGTGCGAGCTGGTCAGGACGACTCCGCCACGCGAGACGACGAAGCCGGAGCCCTGACTCTGCGTGGCGGGTGCGCCGGAGACGGCGCCGGCGTAGGCGTAGACCGTGACGACGCCCGGCGAGCGCGTGGCGTAGATCCGCGCCGGGTCGAAGGCTCCGGAGACGAGCGGCCCGGCGACCCGCTGCACCGCCGCCGGCGAGGCCGGCTCCTGCTCGGTGATCATGTAGGTCGCCGTCGTCGTGCCGGCGAGCCAGCCTCCCGCCCTGCCGATCGCGAGTGCCGCGCCGCCGCCGAGCACGGCCGCGATCAGCGCGACGAGAGCGAGCGAGGCCGGGCGCACGGTCGGCTCACTGTAGCTCCGCGCCGCCGATTCCACGTGAAAACGGCTCCGGCGCCGGTGCGCCGCGTTCCCCGTGGAAAGATCGTCACGCATTCCTCACAGAGCCGATGCAGACACGTGACGACTTCCTCGATAGCCTGAAATCAGGGGGTCTTCGTCCCCCTTGGGGGGTTTGGTGGATCGGGCCGGCGTGGCGGCCCGCTTAGACCGGCACCGGCTCCTGGTCGCGGACGACGGCGACGCTGAGGACGAGCGTGAACACCGTCCGTCCGGGCTGCGACTCGAGCTCGAGCCGGCCGCCCATCAGCTCCGCGAGCTCGCGCGCGATCGCGAGGCCGAGGCCGCTCCCGGCGGCGACGGCGCCGCTCAGGCGATGGAAGCGCTCGAACACCTGCGCCGCCTCCGGCCCGGGGATGCCCGGCCCGTCGTCCTCGACCGCGAGCACCGCCGTGCCGCCGACCCGCCGCGTGCGGACGCGCACCATCGTCCCCGGCGGCGTGTGCAGGAGCGCGTTGTCGACGAGGATCCGCGCGATCTGGGCGATCCGCTGCTCGTCGCCGAGCGCGACCGCCTCGGCATCGCCCTCGAGCGCGAGCGCCCGCTGCTGCCGCCGCGCGCGCGGCGTGAACTCCGCCGCGACCGACGCCGCCACCGACCCGAGCGCCACCGGCTCCCGCTCGACGCTCATCCGGCCCGCGTCGAGCCGCGAGAGGTCGAGCAGGTCGGTCGCGAGCTTTGCGAGCCGGTCGACCTGCCGGCGCATCTGCGCGAGGAACTCCTCGCGCGTCGCGTCGTCCATCTCCTCCTCGGTCAGCAACTCGAGGAAGCCGCCGAGCGAGAAGAGCGGCGTGCGCAGCTCGTGCGAGGCGTTGGCGATGAACTCGCTCCGCGCGCGGTCGAGCTGCGCGAGCCGCAGCCGCATCCGCTCGAACGCCCGCGCGAGCTGCCCGATCTCGTCCGCTCCCGGATCGACGACCGGCTGGTCGAAGCTGCCGCCGGCGATCCGGTCGGCCGCGCGCTCGAGCCGCCGCAGACGCCGTGCGAAGAGGTACGCGCCGCCGTAGCCGAGCAGGAGCGCGAAGCCGAAGGCGATCGCGGCCGCGATCAGCAGCCGACGCTGGGCCAGCTGCACGGTCGCGAGGGTGTCGTGGAGCGATCCCGAGAGGAGGACGATCGCACCGGCCTGGACGGACGGCACGGCCGCCTCGGCGAAGCGCTGGCCGCGCCGCGTGACCGTCCCGTGCTCCGGCTTCCCGCTCTTCATCGCGTGCAGCGCCACCGGATCGGCGGCGACGTCGCTCGCGCGACCCGGGTTCGAGTCCGCGAACGAGAGCAGCGGCCCCGTGTCGGTGAAGATGACGACGCGGGCGCTGAAGTCGGCGTTCGCCTCGTCCGCGACCTCCTGCCACTGCTGCGTCGGCGCGGTGCGGAGGCCGGCCGCGACCACGTGCGCGTTCCGCTCGAGCCCCGCCAGCTTCGAGTTGACGAGCGCGCGCTCGAAGGACGGGACGACGATCCCGTAGGCGATCGCGAACGCGCCGACGAGGACGAGCAGCAGCGCCGCCGAGAGCCGCGCGCCGACACCCCGGAACGGGCTCACCGGTCGCGGAAGCGGTAGCCGACGCCGCGCACGGTCTGGATGTACTCCGGCTCCCGCGGCTCCCGCTCGAGCTTCTCGCGCAGATGGCGTACGTGGACGTCGATCGTCCGCGGGTCGCGGTAGTCGGCGCTGCCCCAGAGCTCCTCGAGCAACATCCGCCGGCTGTAGACGCGGCCCGGATGGGACGCCATCGTCCGGAAGAGCTCGAACTCGACGTAGGTCAGCGGCGCCGGCTCGCCGCGCACCTCCACGGCCCGCCGCTCGAGGTCGATCGTCAGCTCGCCGAGGTCGATCCCCTGCCGCTCCTCCGGCTCCCGCTGCAGGCTCGCGCGCCGCAGCAGCGCACGCACCCGGCTGCGGAACTCGCGGATCGAGAACGGCTTCGTGATGTAGTCGTCGGCGCCGAGCTCGAGGCCGAGCACCTTGTCGAGCTCGTCGTCGCGGGCGGTCAGCATGATGATCGGCACGGTGCTCGAGATCCGCAGCCGCTTGCAGACCTCGAGCCCGTCGAGCTTCGGCAGCATCACGTCGAGCACGACGAGGTCGACCGGCTGCTCGCCGAAGCGGGCGAGCGCCTCCTCGCCGTCCCACGCCTGGACGACCTGGTAGCCGTCCCGTTCGAGCGGGTACGCCAGCAGGCGCTGAACCGATTCCTCGTCGTCGACGAGCAGGATTGTCGAGGCGTCCGCCATGGGTTTCCGCCTGCCTGCGCCTACTATAACCGGCGACGATGGCGGCTCCCGGGCCTCTTCCTCCGCGCCGCCGGCCCCGGCGTGGCTCGATCGAGCGGCCGATCAACGGCCGCCTCTACCGCGGCACCTGGCTGCTGATCGCGCTGCCGCTGCTCGTGGCCGCGTTCAGCGTCGGCCGGCCGGCGACGCTGCCGGCGCCGACGCTGCCGCCGGCCTTCGACGAGCAAGGCGCGCGCACGCTCGCGGCCGAGCTCGCGACGCGCTTCCCCGACCGGTCGCCCGGGACGCCGGGCGCGCTCGGCGCAGCCCGCTGGGTCGCGGCGGAGCTCAGGGCGTACGGCCTGCCGGTCACCACCGACGCGTTCGACGAGACGATCGCGGGCGTCGGGCGGCGGCGGCTCCGCAACGTCAGCGCGGTGATCGGCGGCGAAGCCGGCCAGGCGCCGCAGACGATCGTCGTGATGGCGCATCGGGACGACCGCGGACAGGGGCCCGGCGCGGACGACAACGCCTCGGGCACCGCGGCGCTGATCGAGCTCGCCCGCGCCTACGCCGCGCCCCCGTCCGGCACGAACGCGCCGCCGGTGACGGCCGCGCACCGGATCGTCTTCCTGTCGACGGACGCCGGCAACTACGGCGGCCTCGGGGCGCTGCACTTCGTCGCCACCTCGCCCTACGGGAAGGACGTGGTCGCGGTCGTGAACCTCGACGCGATCGCCGGCCGTGGGCCGCCCCGCCTCGAGATCGCCGGCGACGCGCCGCGCTCTCCCGCCGCGAGCCTCGTGCGCACGGCGGCGGCGCGGATCGCGGACGAGACCGGCGCCGAGCCGCGCCGGCCGAGCGGGGGCGCGCAGCTGATCGACCTCGCCTTCCCGTTCTCGCTCTACGAGCAGGCGCCGTTCGTCGGCCACGGCATTCCCGCGGTGACGATCACGACCTCCGGCTCGCGTCCGCCGGCAGCCTTCACCGACGTGCCCGAGCGCCTGCAGGCGCGTCGACTCGGCGCCGTCGGCCGCGCGGCGCAGGATCTTCTCGGCTCGCTCGACCAGGGGCTCGAGCTCGCCCAGGGGACGACGAGCTACGTCTGGCTCGGCGACCGCACCGTGCCGGGCTGGGCGATCGAGCTCGTGCTGATCTCGGCGCTGCTGCCGTTCGTCGTCGCGGCGGTCGACCTGTTCGCGCGGTGCCGGCGGCGCCACGTCGCGCTCGCGCCCGCCTTCCGCGCCTACCGGAGCCGGATCGTGTTCTGGCTCGTCGTCGGCGGCCTCTTCGAGCTGTTCGCGCTCGCGGGCGCCTGGCCGCACGGGACGGTGGCGCCGCTCTCGACCGCCGTCGGCGCGGCCCGGCACTGGCCCGTCGTCGCGCTCGGCGGGCTCGCCGTCCTGGCGGCGCTCGCGTGGCTCGTCGCGCGCGAGCGGCTGCTGCCGCGGCGGCCCGTGACCGCAGCCGAGGAGCTCGCCGGACACACGGCGGCGCTGCTCGCGCTCGGAGTGGCAGCGCTGCTCGTCGTCGCGATCAACCCGTTCGCCCTCCTCTTCGTGCTGCCGTCGCTGCACGCGTGGCTGTGGCTGCCGCAGTGGCGCGGCCGGCCGTGGGCGCAGGCGGCGCTGCTGCTCGCCGGGCTCGCCGGCCCGTGCCTGCTGCTCTGGTCGCTCGGTTCGCGGTTCGGGCTCGGCTGGGACGCGCCGTGGTACCTGGCGGCGCTCGTCTCGATCGGGTACGTGGGGCTCGGGCCGCTCGTCGTCTTCCTCGGCTGGACGGCCGGCGGGGCGCAGCTCGCCGCGCTCACCGCGGGCCGCTATGCGCCCTACCCGGACGCCGACGAGCGCGGGCCGCGCGGGCCGATCCGCGAGCTCGTGCGCACGCTCGTGCTCGCCGTACGCCGCCACCGAGGCGTAACCGCCGAGCGGCGGCGCGCGTTAGCCGGATAGATGCGTCGCATCTCCCGGCTGCTCGGCACGCTCATGATCGCGGGCGGGGTGCTCGCGCTGGGCTGGGTCGTGCTCGTCTGGCAGTGGCAGGACCCGTTCACCGCGCTCTACACCCACGTCCAGCAGGGTCGGCTCGCCGCGCGACTCGACCGCGAGGTGAACACCTACCGGGCGGCGAAGCCGGCGACGCGGTCGCTCGCCTCCGCGCGCCGCACGGTCGCCGCCGAGGCCGCCGCCTACCGTCGCGGGCTCCATCGCGGCGACCCGATCGGCAGGATCACGATCGGCAGGATCGGCCTGAAGATCGTCGTCGTCCAGGGAACCGACCACGAGTCGCTCGAGAAGGGCCCGGGCCACTATCCCGGCTCGTATCTGCCCGGGCAGGGCGGGCTGATCTACATCGCCGGCCACCGGACGACGTACCTCGCGCCGTTCTCGCACATCGACGCGATCCGGACCGGCGACTACGTGACGCTGCAGATGCCGTACGGGACGTTCAAGTACGTGGTCACGCGGCACCGGATCGTACCGGCGAACGACCTCGCGGTGCTCGAGTCGCACGGACGCGAGGTGCTGATCCTGCAGGCCTGCCACCCGCGATTCTTCGCGACCCACCGCTATCTCGTCTACGCGCGCCCGGCCTCGATGTCGTTGCGCGGCGGGCCCTCGTTCACGCTCGCCCCGTCGCAGCTCGCCGCGCCCGCCCGGGCGAAGACGTCCTGATCAGGCGAGCCGCAGGTAGCGCACCGGCGCGCCGGCCTCGAGGACGCCTTCTCCGCGCGGGACGAGCACGAGCGCATCGGCCGCCGCGGCACGCACGATCATGTGCGAGTCCTGGCCGGAAAGCGGCTCGAGCACGACCTCGTCGCCGCCGCTCTGCATGTGGGCTCGGACGAGGTTGTCGCGGCCGGGGTTGCGCCGCTGCTCCCGCCCGAGCCTTCCCGGCAGGAAATTCGGTCCAGGCTCCGCCAGCCCCTGCAGCGCGTGCACGGCGGGGCGGACGAACAGCTCGAAGCCGACGAGCGACGAGACCGGATTCCCCGGGAGACCGAAGACGAGCGTATCCCGGCGGAGGCCGAAGGCGACCGGCTTCCCCGGCCGCACGGCGATCCGCCAGAACACCTCCTCGACGCCGAGCTCGGCCTCGATCCGGCGCACGAGGTCATGCGGCCCGACCGAGACGCCGCCGGTCGTGATCAGGATGTCGGATTCAAGGCCGCGGGCGATCGCCTCCCGGTGCGCATCCTCGTCGTCGACCACCGGCGCGAGCCGCTCGACCACGGCTCCCGCCGCGGCGAGCTGCGCAGCGACGATCAGGCTGTTCGCTTCGTAGACCTCGCCGGGCCCGAGTGGCTCTCCGGGAGCGCGGAGCTCGGTCCCGGTCGTCAGCACGGCGGCCCGCGGGCGCCGCGCGCACGCGAGCTCCGCGACGCCGGCCGCCGCCAGCGCGCCCAGCTGGGCCGGGCCCACGAGCGTGCCGGCCCGCGCGACGAGATCGCCCGCAGACACGTCCCCGCCGCGCGGCCTGACGTTCGCTCCAGGCTCGACGTCCGACGCGATCTCCACACTTTCGTTGTCATGTTCGACAACGTACTCCACGGGGATGACGGCATCCGCTCCCTCCGGCACGACGCCGCCGGTCGAGATCTCCATCGCCTGCCCCTCCCGGAGGGCCGCGGTCGCGGGCCGCCCGGCAGCGATCCGCGCCACGATCGGCAGCGTCCCGGGCGCATCGGCGGCCCGTAGCGCGAATCCGTCCATCGCGGAGCTCGCGAACGGCGGCAGGTCGACGGCCGAGCGCGCGTCCTCGGCGAGGACGCGGCCGGCGGCCTCCGCGAGCGGCACCCGCTCCGCGGGAAGCGGTCGCGTGCGCTCGAGGACGAGCGCGCGGGCCTGCTCGATCGGGATCGGTTCCTGCACGGTTTCGCGCATAAGCTACTTCCGATGGCGGGTCGGACGATCGCGGGTCGTTACGTCCTCGAGCAGCCGCTCGGCGGCGGGGCGACGAGCGCGGTCTGGCGCGCGCGCGATGCGGAGCTCGAGCGCGACGTCGCCGTCAAGCTCCTCGCGCACGCGGCCGACCGGGCCCGGTTCGAGCGCGAGGCGCGTGCCGTGGCCGGCCTCGCGCACCCGAACGTCTGCCGCCTCTACGACTACGGCGAGACCGACGCGGGCCCGTACATGATCCTCGAGCTGCTCGCGGGCGGCACGCTCGAGGATCGGCTCGCGGGCGGCCGCGTGCTCCCGGAGCGGGAAGCAACCCGGATCGCGCACGAGATCGCGTCCGGCCTCGCCTACGCGCACGAGCACGGCGTGGTGCACCGCGACCTGAAGCCGGCGAACGTGCTCTTCGACGACGAGGGACGCGCGAAGATCGCCGACTTCGGGATCGCGCGGATCGCGGGCGGCGAGTCGCTGACGGCGGCGGGCACCGTGCTCGGGACGGCGGCGTACATCTCGCCCGAGCAGGCGGCGGGGGAGCCGGCGACGCCGGCGAGCGACGTCTACTCGTTCGGCGCCGTCCTCTACCGCATGCTCGCCGGGACGGCGCCGTTCGCGGCCGCGAACGCGGCCGAGCTCGTCCGCATGCACCGGGAGGAGGAGCCGGTGCCGCTCGCAGAGGCGCGCCCCGACGCGCCGGCTCCGCTCGCGGCGCTGGCGACGGCGGCGCTCCGCAAGGAGCCCGCGGCACGACCGCGCGACGGTGCGGCGCTCGTTGCAGCGCTCGCCGGCTCGATCGACTCGACGACGCTCCTCGCCGCCCCGACCGCGGCGAACGCCGTCCCGGGCGGCGCGGCCGTCGAGCCGCCGACGCAGGTGCTTCCGCGCGACAGGCCCCCGCGACGGAGGCTCGTCGCCGCCCCGTTCCTGCTCGCGGCGCTGGCCGTCCTCCTGATCGGCGGCATCGCCGCGGCGGTCCTCGTCACGCAGGTCGGCGGCTCGGACGGGCCACCGGCGCCGACCGGGAACCTCGACCTGCCCGGCGTCTCGGCCGGCGCGACGTCGACGTCGGCTCCGCTCCTTTCGACGGCCGAGAGCTCGTCGACCGCCGCTACCTCGACCCGGACCACCTCGACGCACGCGCAGACGACGACGGCGCAGACGAGCACCGCGTCGCCGAGCTCGACGATCGCGACTACCGTGCCGGCGGCGACGGCGCCGCAGACGACCACGAGCCTCGTCACCTCGACCGCAGCGACGACGACGACCGCGCCGACGACCTCGACGACCGTGACCACCACCACCACGACGACGACAGCGACCACGACCGCGCCGTGATCTCCGTCGTCGTCCCGATCCGCAACGAGGAGCGCTCGATCGCCCTCCTCTACGACGAGCTGCGCGCGACGCTGGACGGGCTCGGCCTCGCCTGGGAGGCGATCTTCGTCGACGACGGCTCGACCGACGGCTCGTTCGCCGCGCTCACCCGCCTGCACGACGAGCAGACGAACGTCCGCGTCGTCCGCCTGCGCCGCAACTTCGGCAAGGCGGCCGCGCTCGCCGCCGGCTTCGCCCAGGTGCGCGGCGACGTCGTCGTGACGATCGACGGCGACCTCCAGGACGACCCGAGCGAGATCCCGAAGCTGCTCGCGAAGCTGGACGAGGGCTTCGACCTCGTCTCCGGCTGGAAGAGCCGCCGCCGCGACCCCTGGCGCCGCCGCTTCGCCTCGAGGGTCTTCAACCGGCTGACCGGCTGGCTGACCGGCGTCCACCTGCACGACGTCAACTGCGGCCTCAAGGCCTATCGCGCGGAGGTCGTGCGCGGCCTGCGGCTCTACGGGGAGCTGCACCGCTTCGTGCCCGTGCTCGCACACCATCGCGGCTTCCGGATCGCGGAGCTGCCGGTCAACCACCGGCCGCGCGAGCACGGGCGCTCCCGCTACGGGATCGAGCGCTACCTCCGCGGCTTCCTCGACCTGCTCAGCGTCTCGTTCCTCGGCCGCTACCGGCATCGCCCGCTGCATCTCTTCGGCGGGCTCGGCCTCGCGCTCGGCGCGATCGGCAGCGCGATTCTCGTCTACCTGGCGGCGCTCAAGATCGCCGGGCACGCGATCGGCGGCCGGCCGCTGCTCACCCTCGGCGTGCTGCTCGTCGTCGTCGGGCTGCAGTTCTTCTCGCTCGGGCTGATCAGCGAGCTGATCACGGCACAGCACGAGCAGCGTGCCGCCGAGAGCGAGCGCGCCGCGCTGCACGTCGACGAGATCCTCGGGTAGTGCGCGTCCTCTACTTCGGCACGTACGAGCGCGGCTATCCGAGGAACGCGCAGGTGATCTCGTGCCTGCGCGGCGCGGGCGTCGAGGTCGACGAGCGGCACGTTCCGGTCTGGGAGCGGCGGGAGCACAACTGGAGCGCGGGGCCGGGCGCGGCTCTGCGGGTGGCGCTCGCGGAGGCGCGGCTCGCGCGGCCGCAGCGGCGACGGTTCGACGCGGTGATCGTCGGCTATCCGGGCCACTTCGACATGCCGCGCGCGCGCCGGCTCGCGGGACGTCGGCGGCCGCTCGTCTTCAACCCGCTCGTCTCGCTGGCGGACACGCTGGTCGGCGATCGCGGCCGCTGGCGCGAGGGCTCGTTCGCCTCGCGGGTGCTCGCCGCCGCCGACCGGCGGGCGCTGCGGCTCGCCGACCTCGTCGTCGCGGACACGGACGCGAACGGCGCCTTCCTCGCCGAGCTCGGCGGCATCCCGCGCGAGCGGGTGCAGACGGCGCTCGTCGGCGCCGAGGAGCGCTGGTTCCGCCCTGCCTGGCGACCGTCTGCGGTCTTCACCGCGCTCTTCGTCGGCAAGCTGATCCCGCTGCACGGGCTCGAGACGATCCTCGCGGCGGCGGAGCTCGCGCCGGAGGTCCCGTTCCGCATCGTCGGCAGCGGCCAGCTCGACGGGCTGCTCGAGCAGCGGCCCGCGAACGTCGCCTGGGAGCCGTGGATCGACTACGAACGGCTGCCGGAAGCGTACTGGGAGGCAGGCTGCGCGCTCGGCGTCTTCGGCACCTCGCCGAAGGCCGCCCGCGTGATCCCGAACAAGGCGTTCCAGGCACTCGCCTGCGCGACGCCGCTCGTCACCGCGGACACGCCCGCCGCGCGCGAGCTGCTCGCCGACGGCGAGAGCGCGCTGCTCGTCCCGCCGGGTGACCCGGCCGCGCTCGCGGCCGCGCTCCGCCGGCTCGCCGCGGATCCCGCGCTGCTCGCGCGGCTCTCCGCCGGCGGACGCGCGGCCTACGAGCGCCAGGCGAGCGAGGAGGTGCTCGGCCGTCGCTGGCGGACGCTGCTCGAGCTCGCGCGGGAGCGGAAGCGGTGACGCTCCGCCGGCCGCGCGCCCTGCTCTGGACGGCGATCGCCGCCTACTCCGTCGGCTTCGCCGCGCTCTCCGTCCTCCGCCAGCGCTCCTTCCAGACCGGCCGCTTCGACCTCGGCAACATGGTGCAGGCGGTCTACTCGACGGCGCACGGCCACTTCCTCGAGATGACGAGCCTGCACGGCGACCAGATCTCGCGGCTCGCGGCGCACGTCGACCCGATCCTCGCCCTGTTCGCGCCGCTCTGGTGGATCTGGTCGAGCCCGGACATGTTGCTGACCGTCCAGGCGATCGCGATCGCGCTCGGGGCGCTGCCCGTCTACCGGCTCGCGGGCCGTCATCTCGGCTCGGAGCGGGCGGCGCTCGGCTTCGCCCTCGCCTACCTGCTCTATCCGCCGGTCGAGTGGCTGACCCTGAACGAGTTCCATCCGGTCGCGCTCGCCGCGCCGCTGCTGCTCTGGGCGATCGTGCTGCTCGACGAGGACCGGCCGCTCGCGTTCTGCGGCGTCGGGCTGCTCGCCGTCGCGACCAAGGAGGAGGTCGGTCTCGTCGTCGCGATGCTCGGCCTCTGGTACTGGCTGCGCCGGCGCCGGACGGCGTGGGGGATCGGGATCGCGGTCGCCGGCGCCGTCGCGTCGGCGGTCGCGATCGGCGTGATCGTCCCGCACTTCAACGCCGGCGCGCACTCGGCGTTCTACGGCCGCTACGCGAGCGTGGGCGGCTCGCCGACCGGGATTCTGCGGACGGCGCTGACCGACCCGGGGCACGTGCTCGGGATCGCGTTCGACCACGCCGGCGTCGCCTACCTCGCCGAGCTGCTGCTGCCGCTGCTGCTGCTCTCGGTCGCGGCGCCGCTGCTCGCGCTCGTCGCGCTGCCGGAGCTCGCGATCAACCTGCTCTCTGCGACGCCGACGCAGACGTCGATCCACTTCCACTACACGGCCGCGATCGTGGCGCCGTTCGTCGCCGCGGCGGTCGTCGGCGCGGGCCGGCTCGCGGGCGAGCGGCGGCGGAGCCCGGAGGCGTTCGCGGTCGCGGCGGTGGCGGGCGTCGTCGTCGGCAACTACCTGCTCGGGCCGCTTCCGGTCTGGCGCTTCGTGCCGGGCGGGCAACGGCTGCAGGCGCAGGCGCAGCAGGTCTCGGCCCACGACCGCGCGCTCGCGGAGGCCGTCGCGATCGTGCCGCCGGGCGCCGCCGTCGCCGCCTCGAACGACCTCGGGGCGCACCTCTCCGCGCGCCGGCGCGTGCTCAGCTTCCCGTACCTGCAGGACGCGACCTGGGTCGCCGTCGACGAGCGCAGCCCGGGCTACGCCGATCGCGTGGCGCCGCTGCCGTACGCGACCCGGATCGCGTGGCTCAGGCGCAACCCGGCGTGGAAGCTCGTCTTCGAACGCGACGGCGCGCTGGTCTTCCACCGTGTCGGATTGCCCTGAGCGCACGCGGAAGCCGCGGCCGCACGCCGCGAAGAGCGGGGCCCCCTTCGGGGGACGCGCGGTCCCTGCTGTCACGCTACCGGCCGGCCCTGTGACGTGTCTGCGTCGACTTCGTGACGAGATCGTGAAATCTCGCTAGAGCGGGATCGTCTGGCGCAGCAGGTACGCGCAGAGGGCGAGCGCGAGCCACTGCGCCGGCTCGTCGTCCTCGGCGGCGGCGAGCGGCACGGCCCAGACGACGTACCACGCGGCCAGGTAGGGGAGCGCGAGCAGCAGCAGGCCGGCGGCGAGGCCGAGGCGCGCGCGGCCGCGCGCAGCCTCGCGCAGCAACCAGAGATACGCGAGCGCGAAGCCGGCGGCGCAGAGGCCGAGCGCCGCCGGGCGCGGGAGCCCGAGCTGCGTCAGCCGGTGCGGGATCGCGAAGCTCGTCTCGAGGTTGGCGTTCCGCGCGAGCGGGCCGAACGCGTCGAGCCAGCCGCTTCCGTAGCGCCACGACGCGACGCCGAGGATCGCGACGGCGGCGGCGGCGAAGCCGGCGTGGCCGACCCGGCGCCCGGTCTCGCGCGCCTCGAGCGCCCGCAGCGGCAGGAAGAGGAGCGGCACCCACTTGACGAGGATCGCGACCGCCCAGGCGGCGCCGGCCCACTGCCGGCTCCCGCGCGGCCCGAGCCAGAGCGCGGCGAGCACGAGCGCCGCCATCCACGCGTCGTTGTGGCCGCCGCCGGCGAGGTGGATCGCGAGCAACGGGTTCCAGCCGACGAACGCGAGCGCATGTGCCGGCCGCCGCGAGAGCCGCGCCGCCAGCCCCGCCGCGACGAGCGCCGCCGCCGCCGCGAGCGTCTTGTAGATCCACGCCGCCGCGTCGTGCGAGCGGCCCGCCGCCAGGGCGACCGGCTCGGCCGCGAGCGTGAACGCCGGCCCGTAGACCGCGCCCGTGTCGCGCCAGCCGGTGCCCGTCCACCGGAACGCAGGGTCGCCGCGGTACGCGCTCGGCGCGTCGCGGTACGGGTTGCCGCCGTGCACCGCCGCGATTCGGCCCTCGTCCCAGTACGTCCACGCGTCCGTGGAGAGGAGCAGCGGCGCCGCGAGCGGCGCGAGCTGGATCGCCACCGCGAGCACCGCCACCGGCAGCAGCGGCCCGCCGCCGCGCAGCAGCCACGACCCGGCCGCATAGAGGACGAGCGCTGCCGCCGCGCAGCCGAGGAACGCCCAGGCCCAGGCGCGGTCGCCGACGGGATGGCCGCCGTGCCGCGGCACGAGCGGCGAGCCCGCAGGCCAGGCGAAGGCCGCGCAGGCCGCGACGAGCAGCAGGGCGGCGGCGCCCGCGGCGAGCCCGGCGCGCGGCGCGGTCACTAGCCCGTGGTGGTCGCCGGCACGGTGGCCGGCGGCGGGGGCTGCGCGGCGGGCTCGGTCGTCGTCGGCTCGACCGGCGACACCGTCACGGTCGCGGGCGGCGGCGGCGCGGTCGTCGTCGACACCGCCGCCGCGGCCGGCCCGGACGGCTTCGGCTCCTTCGCCGTCGTCGCCGGCGCCGTCGTCGTCTCGGTCGTCGTCGACGTGCTCGCGCTGTAGGTCGGCACGTAGCCGAGCGAGTAGTGGCCGCGGACGAGCGCGTCCGAGCGCCACGCCGGCTGCGTCGAGGCGACCGGGAACGCGTGCGGCGGCACCTTCGCGAGCGCCGAGGTCATGAACGAGTGCCAGATCATCGCCGGGAACGAGCCGCCGGTGACCGCGATCCCGTGCACGTTCGTCATCGGGATCTCGCCCTTCGGATAGCCGACCCAGACGACCGTCGAGAGGTCCGGCGTGTAGCCGTCGAACCAGGCGTCCGCGTGGTTCTCGGTCGTGCCCGTCTTGCCGGCGGCCGGCCGGTCGTAGAGCGTCGCGTTCGGGTAGCCGGTGCCGTAGCGGATGTTCTGGGAGAGCACGTTCGTCACCTCGTCCGCGACCCAGTCCGGGAGCACGCGCGTCCGCTTCGGCTTGCCCCAGCCGGCCTGCGTGTCCGTCTTGCCGTCGGCGAGCACGACCTTCCGGATCGCGGTCGGCTTCGCGAGGATGCCGCCGGTCGCGAACGCCGCGTACGCCGAGGCCATGTCGAGCGGCGAGACCGCGAGCGAGCCGAGCCCGATCGAGGCCACCGTCTTCTGCGAGATGTGGACGCCGAGCCGCTCCGCCATCGCGCGCACCCGGTCCGGGCCGACGTCGAGCGTCAGCTGCGCGTAGACCGAGTTGTCCGAGCGCAGGGTCGCCCGCGTCACCGAGATGTAGCCGACATAGGTGTTGTCGTAGGTGTGCACCGACCACGGCTGCGCGATGCACCACGGGCCGGTCGAGCAGGTGAACGGCGCCGAGTCGTAGTAGGTCGAGTCCGGGTTCATCCCCTGCGCGACCGCGGCCGCGAGCACGAACGACTTGAAGGTCGAGCCCGGCTGCCTCGTCGCCTGCGAGACGAGGTTGTACTGGTTGCCCTTCGTCCCAGGCGTCACCGCCGTCATCGCGCGGATGTCGCCGTTCGCCGGATCGATCGAGATCAGCGCCGACGCGGGATCGGTGCGATACGGGAGCGTCTTCCGCATCGCCGTCTTCGCGACGCGCTGCAGCCGCGGATCGATCGTCGTGTAGACCTTGAGCCCGCCGGTGCGCACCGTGTTCGTCCCGTACTGCTGCTGCAGCTCGTCGATCACGTAGGAGAAGAAGTACGGCTGGCGGATCTTCGTGTAGAGCTTCTTCCCGGGCCGGAGGCGCAGCGGCGCGCGGCGCGCGGCCAGGTACTGCCGCCGCGTGATGTCGTGCGTCGCCAGCATCGCCGCCAGCACCTCGTTCCGCCGCACGATCGCCTTCTCCGGCGCGTGGAACGGGTCGTACGCCGACGGCGCCTGCGGCAGCCCGGCGAGCAGCGCCGCCTGCGGCAGCGTCAGCGACCGCGCGTGCCGCGCGAAGTACGTCTGCGCCGCCGCCTCGATCCCGTAGGCCTGGTTCCCGTAGTAGACCTGGTTCATGTAGTTGTCGAGGATCCAGTCGTGCGAGCGCTCGCGCGAGAGCTTGATCGCGAGGCACGCCTCGGTCAGCTTGCGCTGGATCGTGCGCTCGTTGTGGCCGATGTAGAGGTTGCGGACGAGCTGCTGCGTGATCGTCGAGGCGCCCTGGACGACCTTGCCGGCGGTGAGGTCGGCCCAGGCGGCGCGGACGATCCCCTGGTAGTCGACGCCGCCGTGCTCGTAGAAGCGGCGGTCCTCGATCGCGACCGTCGCCTTCGGCAGCCATCTGCTCATCTGCGAGAGCGCGATCGGCTGGCGGTTCTTCTCGGCCGGGATCGAGCCGAGCAGCGAGCCGTCGGCCGCGTAGACGAACGAGTTCTGGCCGATCTCGACCGGCCGCAGCGAGTTCAGGTCGCAGCTCGAGGAGAGCGCCGCGCCGGCGCCGAAGCCGACGGTCAGCAGGACGACGAGGATCGCGCCGAGCAGGCCGAGCGCGAACGCGACGCGACGCCGCTTGCGTAGCCGCTCGTGCCGGCGCTTGCGGCGGCGGCGGACGTCGGCGACCGGGTCCGAGGTGTCGCGGCGCGGCGGCCGGCGCTTCGGCGGCGGCGTCACGCGAACACCCCCTGCGCGCGCAGCCGCTCGTGGAAGCGCAGCCGCAGGTCGCTCTCGAGCCGTCGCGCGGCCGCCTCGTCGGCGGCGGGCGCGGTCACGGTCAGCGTCGCGTTGCCGGCGAGGTCGGTGACGTGCACCTCTGCGCGGTCGCCCGCCTCGACCCGCAGCGCGGTCACGAGCGCGTCGAGGTCGGTCGCGAGCGGCACCTGCAGCGAGACGACCGCGCGCTGGCCGCGGCTGCGGATCGTCGCGTTGCGGATCGTGTTCGAGGCGAGCTTCTCGTTCGGGATCACCACTCTCGATCCGTCCTCGGCACGGATGAACGTGTACGTGAGCCCGATCTCCTCGACGATCCCGCGCTGGCCGTCGACCTCGACGTCGTCGCCGAGCCGCAGCGGCTGCGACAGGGCGATCAGGATCCCGGCGACGAAGTTGCCGAGCGTGCGCTGCGCGGCGAAGCCGATCACGATCGCGAGCAGCGCCGACGAGGCGAGGAGGCCGCCGGCGAGCGCGCGCACGGCCGGAATCACGAGCAGACCGGAGAGGACGCCGACGGTGACGATCGTCGCCTCGACCGCGCGCCGGAAGACCCGGTAGCGCGTCGCCACCTCCGGCGGCAGCCCCCGGCGCGTGATCAGACGATCGACGAGCTGCGCGACGACGATCGCCGCGACGACGACGCCGGCCGCGATCGCACCTCTCTCCCAGAGCGGCATACCCGAGCCTATTCGACGAAGTCCACGGGTTTCCGCCCGGCGAAGCCCTCGTCCGCGCCGTGCCAGAAGGCGATCTCGTCCTCGCCGACCCGCCAGCAGAGGAGGATCTCGCGGCCCTCGCGCAGCGCGGGGAAGTCGAGCAGCCCGCTGCCCGCGTCCTTGACCTGGACGCCGTCCTCCGCGATCCGGTCGACGCAGGCGGCGACGGCGGCGCCGAGCTGCTGGATCTCGGCGTCCAGCTCGGCGATCTCGGTGGCGCCGAGCCCGCCGCCGTTGCCGGCGATCCGCGTCCGCACGACGGCGCGCCGCGCGGCCGCCTCGGCGAGGCTCGCGTGCAGCTCGACCATCCGCTCGGCGACGGGCCGCAGCTCCACGAGCGCGGCGGTGGCCTCGGCGAGGGTGAAATGGGGCTCGGGCACGTAGGATCGGGGGTCGTGAACGCCGTGCAGCGCTTCCGGTACGAGCGGCGCTGGACGCGGCTCCATGGTAGACCGGCGCTCGCGATCTTTCTCTGGAGCCGGGCCGCGATCTGGCTCGGCGCGATCTGGGCGCTCGCGTGGTTCGAGCCGAAGCCGCCGCCGCTCGAGCGCGTCTGGGACAGCCCGTTCCTGCACGACCTCGGCTTCGGCACCGACGTCTGGGCGCGCTGGGACTCGGCGTGGTTCATCCGGATCGCCGAGCACGGCTACGGCTCGACCGCGGGAGCGCCGGCCTTCTATCCGCTCTACCCCGGACTCGTCGCCGCGCTCGGGCGCGTCCTCGCCGGCCACTACCTGCTCGCCGGCCTGCTGATCTCGCTCGCGGCCTGCCTCGCCTCGTTCGCGCTCCTCTACCGGCTCGCCGAGCCGCGGCTCGGACAGGACGGCGCCGGCCGGGCCGTGCTCTACCTCGCGGTCTTCCCGATGTCGCTCTTCCTGCAGGCGGTGTACGCGGAGTCGCTCTACCTCGCACTCGTGCTCGCCGCGTTCCTGCTCGCGGAGCGGCGCCGCTTCCTGCCGGCCGCCGCGTGCTGCGGGCTCGCCCTGCTGACGCGGCCCTCGGCGCTCGCGCTGCTCGTCGCGCTCGCCTGGCTCGCGCGGCACCGGCTGCGCGACCTCGCCGCGCTCGGCCTCGCGCCGCTCCTCTTCTGCGTCTACCCGCTCGTCCTCCACCTCTCCGGCCGCAGCGCCTTCGCGTTCCTGCACGCGGAGGGAAGCTGGCACCGGCACGCCTCGCCGGCCGGGCCGTTCGGCGGCATCTGGGACGGCCTGCGCGCCGGCTGGGCCGGCATCCGGCAGCTCGCGTCCGGCTCGGCGGAGCACGTCTACTGGCCGATCTCCGGCGCGCCGCTCCACGTCGCGTCGGTCAACCTCGAAGGCCTCGGCTTCCTGCTCGGCTTCGCCTGGCTGACCTGGATCGCCTGGCGCCGGCTCGGCACGGCCTACGGGATCTTCGCCGCGGCGAGCCTCGCGATCCCGCTCTCGGTGCCGAGCTCGCGCTTCCCGCTGCTCTCCCTGCCGCGCTTCGGGCTCGCGATCTTCCCCTTCTTCCTCGCGCTCGCGCTCGTCGGCGCGCGGCCGCGCGCGCACGCGACGATCGTCGCCGTCAGCGCCACCTTCCTCGGCATCGCCGTCGTGCAATGGGCGCTGTGGCAGTGGGTGAGCTGAGCCTCGCCGCGATCGACGCGGTCACGATCGACGCGATGGGGACGCTCGTGCGGCTGAGCGACCCGATCCCGCGGCTGGCCGCGGCCGCCGGCGTCTCCGAGCAGGACGCGCGGCGCGGCTTCGAGGCCGAGGTCGCCTACTACGTTCCGCGCGCGCACGAGGGCCGCGACGCGGCGAGCCTGGCCGAGCTGCGGGCGCGCTGCACGGCGGTTTTCAACGAGCACGCGGGCACGTCGCTCCCGGCGGAGCGGTTCATGGCGGCGATCGTCTTCGAGCCGGAGCCGGGCGCGCTCGAGGCGGTGCGGCGGCTCGCGGCACGCGGGCTCGCGCTCTGCGTCGTCTCGAACTGGGACTGCGGGCTCGGCGAGCAGCTCGCGGCGCTCGGCTTCCGGCTGCCGGTCGTCACGTCCGCCGAGGCGGGTGCCGTGAAGCCGGATCCCGCGATCTTCCGGCTCGCGCTCGAGCGGCTCGCCGTCGGGCCGGGCCGCGCGCTGCACGTCGGCGACTCGCAGGCGGACGAGGAGGGCGCGCGCGCGGCCGGCATGCGCTTCGCGCCGGCGCCGCTGGAGGCGATCCTCTGAAGACGGGCAAGCTCGTCGGCTGGCTCGCGCTCGTGGCCGCGCTGATCGCGCTCGGCTACTACGGACGCGCCGTCGGCGGGCAGCCGGACCGCAACGTCCTCTACCAGTGGGGCACCGCGGTCTCGTCGACCTTCTCGTACCTGATCATGCTCGGGATCGTGCTCTGGATCGCGGGAGGCCGCCGCGACCTGCTCGCGCTGCGACCGCCGCGCTCGGTCTGGCGCGCGGCGGCGCTCGGGCTCGCGGTCTTCGTCGCGATCCTGATCCTCGGCGACCTGCTGAACCCGATCCTGCACGCCGGCCGCGAGCAGGGGCTGACGCCGACGCGCTGGGAGCCGCGCCACGCGGGCGCCTACGCCGCGAACTTCGCGGTGATCGCGGTCCTGGCGCCGTTCGTCGAGGAGCTGACCTACCGCGGGCTCGGGTTCACGCTGCTCTCGCGCTTCGGGCCGCTCGCCGCCGCCGTCCTGACCGCGGTGCTCTTCGGGCTCTCGCACGGGCTCGTCCAGGCGCTGCCGATCCTGACCGCGTTCGGGCTCGGGCTCGCCGCGATCCGCCACCGCTCCGACAGCGCCTACCCGGGGATGGTCGTCCACGGCTGCTTCAACGCGCTCGCGCTGATCCTCGCCGTCGCGACGTAGGGCTAGAGTTCGGCCGTGCTGAAGGCGCTCGCGCTCGCCGGGACGGTCGCCGCGGTCTGGGCGCCACTCGGGCGCGCCTGCGACGTGCAGGCCTCCGCGACCGCCGGCGCCGCGCCGCTTTCGGTCACCTACACGGCGCTCTGCGACTCGAGCGTCTACCGCTGGAGCTTCGGCGACGAGACGACCGCCGAGGGCCGAACGGTCACGCACGCGTTCGCCGCCGGCCGCTTCGCGCCGACCCTGCAGACCGACGCGGGCACGGACGCGCTGCCGCAGACGACCGCGGTCTCGCTGACGCTCGCCGCGCCGCGCGGCGGCGACTTCGGCAAGGGCGTCGCGTTCGCCGGCCGGCTCGTGCCCGGGCCGGCGCGCGTGCGGCTCTACCGCGGCAACGCCTTCGTCGCCTCCGCGAAGACGGGGCCCGACGGGAGCTTCCGGATCGTGGCGCGGCTCTCGGCGCCCGGGCCCTACACGGCACGCGCCGCGGGCGTCGAGTCGGCGCCGGTGACGGTGACCGTGCGGCCGGTGCTCGAGGCGCGCCTGGTCGGCTCGACGACGGTCGGCGGCCGGGCGTCGGTCGTCGCGCGGCTCCGGCCGGCGAAGGCGGGCGCCGTCCGCGTCGAGGCGGGCGCGAAGACGACGCAGGGCCGCGCGGTCCGCCTCCGTCTCGACACCGCGACGCCGGGCCGGCTCCGCGTCCGCGTCCGCGCCGTCCCGGCCCCCGGCTGGGCCGCGCCGCGGCGGACGCTCGCCGTCGACGTCGTCTACCCCGACCTCGGCCCCGGCGCGAAGGGCGCCTCGGTGCGCGCGCTCGAGCAGCGCCTCGCGCAGCTCCACTACGCGCTGGCCGGCGTCGGCGCGAGCTTCGGGGCGGACACGACCGACGCGCTCTACGCCTTCCAGAAGGTGCAGGGACTGCCGCGCACGGGTCGCGCCGACGCTGCGGTCTGGGAGGCGCTCGCGAAGCCGAAGGTGCCGCAGCCGCGCGGCGGCGGCGACCGGATCGAGGTCGACAAGGCACACCAGGTGCTCTACGTCGTCCGCGGCGGCAAGCTCTCGCTGATCGTCCCGGTCTCGACCGCCGGCCTGCCGGGGAGGTTCACGCCGGTCGGCAGCTTCTCCGTCCAGCGGAAGGTGAGCGGCTGGGACCCGAGCCCGCTCGGCGTCCTCTACGACCCGCTCTACTTCACCGGCGGCTACGCGATCCACGGCGCGCCGTTCGTGCCGCCGTACCCGGCGAGCCACGGCTGCGTGCGCGTGCCGATGTGGATCGCCGCGCGCATCTACGACACGAACCCGTACGGGGAGCCCGTCGACGTCTACTAGGACGAAGGCGCTGCTCGCCGGCGCGGCCGCCGTCTGCCTGGCCGCGGCCGTCGCGTTCCAGCTCTACGGCGCCGGGCCGCCGACGCCCGTGCCCTGGCGCGACCTCTCGGCGCGCCTGCGCGGGATCGAGCTGCCCGACCCGGCGCGCCGCACCTTCAAGGTGCCGGACGCGATCCACGACTTCCAGCTCGAGGCGATGCCCGGCGTGAAGCCGCGGGTCGTCCCGCTCGACTGGCAGAGGGAGGAGCTCGTGCTCGTCGCCCCCGGCCCGCGCTCGAGCACCGGCTACGGCGTCCGCATCGTCTCGGTGACGCAGCGGCGGAACCGCGTCGACGTCGTCGCCCGGGAGACGAGCCCGCGACTCGGCGAGCCGGTCGAGCCGCGGGTCACGTATCCGTTCCGCCTGCTCGCGATCCCGCGCACGCAGAAGCGCGTCTCGATCATCTGGCAGGGGCAATGAGCGAGCTCGAGGAGCTGCGCGCGGAGGTTGCGGCGGCCGACCGCGAGATTCTCGCTGCGGTCAACCGGCGGCTCGAGCTCGTCCGCCTGATCGGCGACTACAAGCGCCGGCACGGGATCGCGTTCGTCGACCCGGAGCAGGAGCGGCGGCTCGTCGCCGCGCTGCAGGAGGCGAACGCCGGGCCGCTCTCGGCCGAGGGCGTCCGCGAGCTCTTCGAGTGGATCCTCGCGCTCGTCAAGCGCGAGCTCGAGCTCTAGTCCTCGTCGTCCTCCTCGAGGCCGGGCTCCTCGACCTCGGCGGCGAACTCCTCCGGCGTGACGCGGTCGAGGAACGACTTGAACTCCTCGACGATCTCCTCCTCGTTGACGTCCTCGCCCTCGAACTCGATCGCGGACTCCTCGATCACGCGGTCGTCGGCGAAGATCTCGGCGCCGGTGCGAACGGCGAGCGCGATCGCGTCGGAAGGACGCGAGTCGATCTCGATCTCGGAGCCGTCCTGCACGAGCGTGATCGCGGCGAAGAAGGTGTTGTCGCGCAGGTCGGTGACCGTGACGCGGGCGACGCGCGCCTCGAGCTGGGTCAGGATCTCGGTCAGCAGGTCGTGCGTCAGCGGCCGCGGCG
This sequence comes from Gaiellaceae bacterium, assembly GCA_035708405.1. GTDB lineage: Bacteria > Actinomycetota > Thermoleophilia > Gaiellales > Gaiellaceae > DASSSQ01. The sequence goes on along the minus strand of DASSSQ010000100.1, from coordinate 10,025 downwards.
AGGAGGCGCCCTGGAGCTTCATCAGGATCGCGGCCGCCTCCGGATGGCCGATCCAGATCGGCAGGAAGCGGTTGCCGTCGGCGGTCTTCAGCAGCACGATCGGCTGCTTGCCGACGAGATCGAAGCTGACCCCGTAGATGTCCATCTTCTGCATCGGCTTCCGGGACATCGTACCCGCCGGGCGATGGGCTAACCGGCCTGCGCCTCGGGCTCCGACGGCTCCAGCTCGTCCGACGGCACGGTCAGCCGCCGGCCCGTCTCGAGCTCCTCCAGGTGCGCGTTCCCGTCGACCATGCTCATGGGGTCGAAGCCGAGCAGCCGGTAGCTCCGGCCGCGCCAGATGACGAGGTCGCCGATTCGCATTGCCGCGAGGAGGGCCGCAGATCGCCCGTGGAGAGCATCGGCTCCCGGCCGAGCGGCCGCGATCCCTGAGAGTCGCTACCCCCTTCGATACACTGTCGCCCCGGCGGGGGCGATTAGCTCAGTTGGTTAGAGCGCCGCTCTGATAAGGCGGAGGTCCCTGGTTCGAATCCAGGATCGCCCACTCTCGTCGGTTCGCAGGCGCCTAGTGAAGTCGCTGCGTGGAGCGGACATAGTCCTCGACGGCGAGCAGGAACTCCGGGTCGCGCGCGATCTCGGCGAGGGTGCCCTTCGTCTCGGCGTCGATCTCGTGGTCGCCCATCAGCTCGTCGACGAAGGACTCGAGCCGGCCGGACTGCGAGAGCGCGGCCATGCGCAAAAAGAGGCGCTTCGCGTCGTCGTCGCGCGTGATCGCCTCGAGGCTCTCGATGTCCTGGATCATCGGCTGCCCGAGCATCTCGGGGGTGCAACGGCGCCGCCGCGGCGGCGGATACGGCTACAGCGACTCGAGCGACTCGACGAGCTCCGCGAGCTCGGTCTCGTCGGAGAACTCGATCTCGAGCCGGTTCCCGCGCACCCGGACCGACCGGCCGGTGAGCCGTTCCGCCGCGGCGCGGGCGCGGGCCGCGAGCGCCGGATCGAGCGGCTGCGCGCGCCGCGTCTTCGTGCGCGCGCCCGACCAGCGAGCCGCCTTCTCGGCGGCGCGCACCGACATGCCGGTGCGAACGATCTTGCGGGCGAGCTTCCGCCGCGCGTCGCGGTCCGGCACGGCGAGCACTGCGCGCGCGTGGCCCTCCGAGAGCTCGCCGCGCTCGACCATCGCGAGCACGTCGTCGGGCAGCTCGAGCAGCCGGATCCGGTTCGAGACGGACGGCTTCGAGCGCCCGACCCGCTCGGCCACGTCGCCGAGCGCGAGCGCGAACTCGTCCATCAGCACCGCGTAGGCGCGGGCCTCCTCGATCGGCGACAGGTCCTCGCGGGCGACGTTCTCGACGAGCGCGAGCAGCAGCGTGTCGCGGTCGCCGGCCTCCCGCACGATCGCCGGCACCGTCTCGAGCCCCGCCTCGCAGGACGCGCGCCAGCGGCGCTCGCCGGCGATCAGCTCGTAGCCGCCGCGCGTGCGCGGACGCAGGACGAGCGGCTGGATCAGTCCCTGCGCGCGGATCGACTCGGCGAGCCCGGCGGTCGCCTCGTGCTCGAAGCGCCGCCGCGGCTGGCGCGGGCCCGGGTGGATCTCCGAGACGGGGACGTGCCGGAGCTCGGGCTCCGCGTCGCCGCCGCCGATCAGCACCTCGAAGCCGCGACCGAGGCCGCGCCTAGGAACGCTCGACAAGCTCCATCGCCACCTTCCAGTACGCCTCGGCGCCTGCCGAACGGCGGTCGTAGTGGTTGACCGGCAGGCCGTGGCTCGGCGCTTCCGCCAGACGGACCGAGCGCGGCACCACCGTCGCGAAGACGAGGTCGCCGAAGTGGCGGCGCACCTCCTGCTCGACGTCCGCGGCGAGACGCGTGCGGCCGTCGACCATCGTCAGCAGCACGCCGGCGATCCCGAGCCGCGGGTTGAGTCGCGCCTTGACCAGGTCGACCGACTGGATCAGCTGCGCCAGCCCCTCGAGCGCGTAGTACTCCGCCTGCACCGGGACGACGACGCGATCGGACGCGGCGAGCGCGTTGACGGTCAGCGGCCCGAGCGAGGGCGGGCAGTCGAGCAGGACGAAGTCGAAGTCGTCGACGCGCGCGAGCGAGGCGGCGAGGAACCGGTCGCCGTCCTCGCGCCGCGAGAGCTCGACGACGGCGCCGGCGAGCTCCGGCCGCGAGGGGACGAGGAAGAGGTTGTCCCAGCGCGTCGCCTTCGCGAGCTCGCCGAGCGGCGCGCCGTCGAGCAGGTCGTAGGTCGAGGTGCCGTTGGCGCGCATCCCGAGCCCGGAGGTGGCGTTCGCCTGCGGGTCGAGGTCGACGACGAGGGCGCGCTGCCCCGCCTCCGCGAGGCAGGAGGCCAGGTTGATCGCGGTCGTCGTCTTGCCGACGCCGCCCTTCTGGTTCGCGAACGAGTAGACGCGGCCGGGCACCGGCGTACGGTAGCTAGGCGAGCGGACGCCTCTTGGCGATCCCGGGACGGCGCGGGAAGCCGTCCGGCGTCGGGCCGAGCTTCCGCAGGCAGAAGAAGCCGGACGGCGCCTCGGCGAGCTCGGCGTTCAGCTTGCCGGCGACCGCGGACACCGGTCCCGGCCGCGCCGACGGGCCAACCCAGAGGACGACCCAGCCGTCGTCGGCGACGAGCGGCAGGCACCACTCCGCGGCGACCGGCGGGTGGGCGAGCGCCTTCGCGACCGCGACGCCGAAGCGTGCGGGCTCCTGCTCCTCGGCCCGGCCCTGCACGACGTGGAGGTTCGGCAACTCCGCCGTCCAGCGCTCGAGGAACGCGCACTTGCGGCCGTTCGCCTCGAGCAGCGTCACCTGGCGACCGGGCAGCGACGCCGCGAGCGGGACCCCGGGCGCGCCGCCGCCGGAGCCGACGTCGACGATCGGCCCGGCCAGCTTCCGCAGGAGCGGCAGGCCGGCGAGCGAGTCCTCCAGCAGGACGCGCCGCGCCTCGTCGCGGTCGCGGATCGCGGTCAGGCCGGGGGTCGCGAGGACGCCGTCGAGCCAGCGCTCAAGCAGGGGAGACGACGACATAGCGGGTCGGCTCCGTGCCCTCGCTCGACGTCTCGACGCCCGGATAGTCCTTCAGCCGCTCGTGGACGACCTTGCGCTCGGCCGCGGTCATCGGCTCGAGCACGACCCGTCGACCGGTCGCCGTCGCCTGCTCGGCGGCGCGCACGGCCTCGCGGTGCAGCGTCTCCTCGCGCCGCGCGCGGTAGCCGGCAGCATCGACGACGACGCGCTTGCGATCGTCCTCGACGCCGCGGTTGACGATTGCGTTGGCGAGATACTGCAGCGAGTCGATCGTCTGCCCGTGGCGGCCGATCAGCAGGCCGAGGTCGCCGCCGCTGCAGGAGACGACGATCGAATCCTCGTCCTCGACGACCTCGATCCGGCAGCGCAGGCCGAGCGAGACGGCGACCCGGTCGACGAGCGCGCGGGCCCGGGCGGCGCGCTCGCTCTCGTCCACCGCAGGCGGCGTCTCCACTACCGCGTCGGGATCGACCGACGCGACGACGCGCGCCGGCTCGTAGCCGACGCCGAGCAGCCCTCGCTCGCCCTCCGAGACGACCTGGAAGCGCACCGCCGCCTTGTCGAGCCCCGGCGCGAGCCGCTCGAGCTCGCGGAGCGCGACCCACTTCGCCTCGCCGACGGTCTCGCCCGTTACCTCGACCGACAGCTCGTCGCTCACCGTCGCTTCGCCTTCTTCCGCTTCTGCACGCGACGCGGCGGCGGTTGTTGCGCCTTCGTCGCGGGCGCCGGCTTCGGCGGCGTCTCCTTCCTCTTGGCGCCGTTGCCGCCGTCCTCCGGCGGCTTGCGGGAGAAGAGGCTCGGCGCCGGCGTCTTCGGCACGAGCCGGCGGGTCACGAGCCCCTGCCCGACCGTCCACAGGTTCGTCGTCACCCAGTAGAGCAGCAGGCCGGTCGGGAAGTGCGCGATGAAGGCGACGTAGACGACCGGGAGCCCCATCATCAGGTAGCGCTGCGACTTCTGCATCGTCGAGCCCATGAAGAAGGTCGACGCCATCTGGCTGCACACGTAGATGCCGAGCAGCAGGATCCCCCAGCCGGCGGACGCGTGGTCGGTGATCTTGACGAGGCCGAGCCAGCCGAGGTCTCCTCCCGGCGGGTGCTCGGCGAAGTGCCGCAGCACGAAGTAGAGCGCGATGAAGACCGGGATCTGGAACACCATCGGCAGGCACGACGACGCCGGGTTGATCGAGTGCTCCTTGTAGAACTTCATCAGCTCTTCGTTCTGCTTCTGCCGGTCGCCCTTGTACTTCTTCTGGATCTCCTTCATCTGCGGGGCGAACCGCTGCATGTTCTGCATCGAGTGGATCTGCTTGACCGTCAGCGGCACGAGCAGCATCCGCACGATCACGGTCAGGACGATGATCGACCAGGCCCACGGCAGCCCGATCGTCACGTGCAGCCAGTTGAGGATGTGCCGCATCACGTCCTCGAGCGGCTGCAGCGGGCTGGCGGCGAGCAGCGCGAACAACAGGCTCATGCGTAGTCCACCCCGCCCTTGCTCCATGGATTGCAGCGCAGGAGCCGCCACGCCGCCTTCAGCGAGCCGCGGACGAGCCCGTACTTGTGGACGGCGTCGTGCGCGTACTGCGAGCAGGACGGGTGGTACTTGCAGGTCGGCGCCCCGGCGACGCCGTACCAGGGAAGCAGCGAGCGCAGGACGATGCTCAGCGCCTTCACGCGGCCGCCTTCCCGAGCACCTCGTCGACGCGCTCCTCGAGCCAGGCATGGCCGCGCGCGTCGGCGGCCTCCGGCAGGCCGGGCCGGACGACGAGCACGTAGTCGCGGCCGGACGGGATCCGCTCGAGCCGGCCGCGCCAGATCTCCTTAAGCTGCCGCTTGATCTTGTTGCGGACGACGGCGCCACCGACCGCCTTCGGCACGGCGAGCCCGAGCCGCGCGTCGGTCTCGCCCTCGTCGCGGTCGAACGAGTAGAGGACGAGGAAGCGAGTCGAGACGGAGCGGCCGCGCCGGTAGACGGCGTCGAAGTCCCGCGAGCGAGAGAGGCGGTTGCGGCGCTGCACGAGCCTCTCCGGCTCTACGCCGAGAGCCGCTTGCGCCCCTTGGCCCGCCGGCGTTTGAGGATCGCCCGGCCGGCGCTCGTGGCCATGCGGGCGCGGAAGCCGTGCTTCCGCTTCCGCCTGCGTACGTTCGGCTGGTAGGTCCGCTTCATCGAGGAGAGTGTGCCGAAGAGAGAATCGGCCGTCCGGATCGGCGGCCGAGGGGCAGTATAGACGAGTCTCCGAGCAGCCGGTTGTCCACAGGGAGCGGCGCCGGAAAAGGCCCGCTCGCGCCGCGGAAGGCGACCCGCTTCCCACCGCTTTCCACACCTGTGGAGAGTCGTGTGGAAGCTCTGGAAATACCTGCAAATTGCGAACTTTTTTCCGCGTTGAAGATCCCCGACAGCCCGTTGAGCGGCGGCCGGGACGCTGCTATGCTCGACCTTCTTTTCCCGGCGCAGGTCAATCTGGAGAGGAGCATCACCGAGGCGTGGAGTCGCCTGTCGAGCTGACTGCTGAAACCCTGTGGACCGAGATCGCTGACCGGCTGCAGGGGACGCTGAACGAGACCACCTACCAGACGTGGTTCGGCGAGGTCGAGGGGGTGGGACTCGCGGAGGACGTATTCGTCCTCGGCGTCCCGAACGACTTCACGCGGGAGTGGATCGAGGGCCACTTCCTCGGCCTGATCGGCGCTGCGCTCGAGGACGCCACCGGCCGCGAGCTGCGCATCGAGCTCGAGGTGCTGCCGGGCACGGCACCCGTCGAGCAGCAGCTGCCGGCGCCGCTGCCGGCCGAGGCCGAGGCCGTGACCGCGGTCGCCGAGCCGGTCGAGTCGCGCCGTCCCGACTCGAGCGGGATGAACCCGAAGTACACCTTCGACTCGTTCGTGATCGGCTCGTCGAATCGTTTCGCGCACGCGGCCGCGCTCGCGGTCGCCGAGGCGCCGGCGCAGGCCTACAACCCGCTCTTCATCTACGGCGGCACCGGTCTCGGCAAGACGCACCTCCTGCAGGCGGTCGCCAACTACGTCGGCATGCACTCCGGGAACATGACCGTCCGCTACGTGACGAGCGAGACCTTCGTGAACGACTTCATCAACTCGCTGCGCGACAAGCGGATCGAGGGCTTCAAGCAGCGCTACCGAACCTACGACGTGCTGCTGATCGACGACGTCCAGTTCCTCGAGCACAAGGAGCGGATCCAGGAGGAGTTCTTCCACACCTTCAACTCGCTCTACGAGGCCGGGCGGCAGATCGTGATGAGCTCCGACCGGCCGCCGCGCGAGATCTCGACGCTCGAGGAGCGGCTGCGTTCCCGCTTCGAGTGGGGCCTGATCACCGACATCCAGCCGCCCGACCTGGAGACGCGGATCGCGATCCTCCGGAAGAAGGTGAAGGTGGACGGCACCCACGTGCCGGACGAGCAGGTGCTCACCTTCATCGCCGGCCGCGTCTCGACGAACATCCGCGAGCTCGAGGGCGCGCTGACCCGCGTCGTCGCCTTCTCCTCGTTGACCGGCCGGCCGATGACCGTCGATCTCGCCCAGGACGTGCTCAAGGACGTCTTCCCGCAGGGGGAGCAGGCGGCGGTCTCGATCGACAAGATCCAGGTGCTCGTCGCCGACCGCTTCGGCCTCTCGCTCGACGAGCTCTGCGGCGACCGGCGCTCGCAGAACATCGTCTACCCGCGCCAGGTCGCGATGTACCTCTCGCGCGAGCTGACCGACTCGTCGCTGCCGAAGATCGGCAAGGAGTTCGGCGGCCGCGACCACACGACGGTGATCCACGCGACCTCGAAGATCGCCCGGCTGATCCGTGAGGACAGGTCTGTGTACAACCTCGTCCAGGAGCTCACAGCTCGCATCAAGCAGGGTCGCTGACCCGATGCGCCTGTGTACGGACGCGATCCATCCCCAGCTGTCCTCCACACCGTCTAGCCTTTCCGGGAGCCGCGAGCAGGCCTCTTTCCCCGGTGTCCACACCGCTTATGACTACAACGAGGTTCTTCTAAGAAAATGATCGAATCAGACATCGTGGTGGACTCCGCCCTCAACGTCCGCGTCGCCCGCGACGAGCTGAGCCAGGCGCTCGGCGTCGTCTCGCGCGGCGTCTCGACGCGGACGGCGGTGCTCGTGCTCTCGGGGATCATGCTGCGCGCCGAGGCGGGCCGGCTGCACCTCGCGGCGACCGACATGGAGCTCTCGCTGCGCGGCTCGCTCGAGGCGCAGGTCGAGTCGGACGGCGCGGTGGTCGTCTCCGGCCGGACGCTCGTCGACGTCGTGCGGTCGCTGCCCGCGGACGAGGTGACGCTCGAGCACCTGCGCGAGGAGGGCGTCGTCCAGATCGTGTGCGGGTCGGCGAGCTTCCGGCTGCACACGTTCGCGACCGAGGACTTCCCGCGGCTGCCCGAGGTCGAGGGAGTCGAGCTGCACGCCGTCGACAGGGCCGCGCTGCTCGAGACGGTTGCCCGTGTCGGCCGGGCCGCGTCGCGGGACGAGTCGCGGCCGGTGCTGACCGGGATCCTCGTCCGCTTCGAGGGCGGCAAGATCGTGATGGCCGCGACCGACTCCTACCGGATGGCCGTCAAGGAGACCGATGTCGCCGAACCGCTGCCCGAGCTGGAGGCGATCATCCCGGCTCGCGCGCTGCAGGAGCTGGCGCGGATCGCCGGCGCCGCCGACGAGCTGCAGCTCGGCGTCCACGAGAACCACGTCGTCTTCGGCGCCGACGGAACCTGGCTGACAACGCGGCGGATCGACGGCCAGTTCCCCAACTATCGCCAGCTGCGGCCCGAGGCGTTCGAGCACGAGCTGCCGGTGGCGCGCGACGAGCTGCTCGAGGTCGTGCGGCGCGTCTCGGTGATGGCACAGCGCAACTCGCCGCTCCGCCTGCGCTTCGCCGACGGCGAGCTGACGATCTCGGCGCAGACGCAGGACGTCGGCGAGGCGAAGGAGTCGCTACCGGTCGCGTTCACGGGCGATCCGCTGGAGATCGGGTTCAACGCGGACTTCCTCCGCGACGGCGTCGAGTCGGTCGAGGGCGACCAGGCGGTGCTGAAGCTGATCTCGCCGCTGCGGCCGGGCCTCGTCACTGGCGACTCGAACGACTTCTGGTACCTGATCATGCCGATCCGGCTCGCCGGCTGATCGTCTCCGAGCTGCAGCTCCGCGACTACCGCTCGTACGCGCGGCTCGAGCTCGGCTTCGAGCCAGGCGTGGTGCTCGTCGTCGGCGAGAACGGCGCCGGCAAGACCAACCTGCTCGAGTCGCTGCACGTGGCGACGCAGGGCTTCTCGCCGCGCAGCCGCTCGGAGCGCGACCTGATCCGCTTCGGCGAGGAGGCCGCGCTCGTCCGTATCGCCGGAAAGCGGGGACAGTCCCCGTTGCAACTGAGCATCAGCTTGACCGGGCAGGGGAAGCGGGCGGCGGTCAACGGCGCCCGGCTCGACTCCGCCGAGCAGCTCCGCCGCACGGTGCAGACGCTCGTCTTCACGCCCGACCGGCTCGCCGTCGTCAAGAGCGGCCCGGCCGCGCGCCGCGCGTACTTCGACCGCGCGCTCGGACGGCTCCTCCCGGCCCGCGCGGCGCTGCCCGCGGAGTACGGTGCCGCGATCGCGCAGCGGAACGCGGCGCTGCGCCGCGTCTCGCTCGGCGTCTCCGCCCGCGACGCGATCGCGCCCTGGACGGAGCGGGTCGCCGTCCTCGGCGCGCAGCTCGTCGAGTCGCGTCACACAGTGCTCGCCGAGCTCGAGCCAGGCTTCGCCGAGCGCCTCGCCGAGCTCGGCCTCGCGGGCGGCCGCCTGGGCTACGACGCGGAGCCGCCGAGCGTCGAGGCGCTCGAGGCTCGGCTCGACCGCGACGTCGACCGCGGGGCCACCGGTATCGGCCCGCACCTGGACGACGTGACGATCGCCGCGGCCGGACGCGAGCTGCGCAGCTTCGGGTCCCAGGGCGAGCAGCGTCTGGCCGTGCTGGCGCTGCTGCTCGCGGAGGCCGAGTGGCTCGCGATCCGCGGCCCAGCGCCGCTGCTGCTCCTCGACGACGTGCTCTCCGAGCTCGATCGCGGCCGCCGCGCGACGCTCGCTGCCCGCGTCGAGGGGATGGGCCAGACGGTGATCACCGCGACCGCGGCGGGCGCACTGCCGACCGAGCCCGCGCAGCTCGTCGAGGTCGTGCCGGGAGCGGCGCGCTGATGGAGCCGCTCGGCTCCGAGGTTCGCCGCGAGCTCGGCCGTTTCGGCCCGCAGGCCGGGATTGCGGAGCTGCTCGCCGCCTGGCCGGCCGCGGTCGGCGCCGACATCGCCCGCAACGCCTGGCCCGCGAGGATCGCCCGAGACGGCACGGTGCACGTCCACACCGCCGACGCGATCTGGGCGTTCGAGCTCGGCCATCGTGCCGCCGAGATCGCCGAGCGTCTGAACGTCCCGGCGCTGCGCTTCGCCGCCGGGCCGCTGCCGGAGCCGCCGGACGAGCCGGAGCACGCCCGCGCGGCGCCGGCCGTCGAGACGTCCCCCGTCGACGAGGAGCGTGCGGCCGCGATCGCGGCCTGCGTTGCGGACGGCGAGCTGCGCGAGCGGATCGCGCGGGCCGTCTCGCTGGGCCTTGCTCGGGCGCGGTCCGGCCGCTCGATCTGATACACTAGATCCTGCCCGCAAGTGCGGAATTTGCAGGGCTTTTTTCATGGCCAAAGCAACTTCACCATGAGCTCCGTCGAGCCTACGCCCACCTACACCGCGAAAGACATCACCGTCCTCGAGGGGCTCGAGCCGGTGCGGCTGCGGCCGGGCATGTACATCGGCTCGACCGGGCCGCGCGGGCTCCACCACCTCGTCTACGAGGTCGTCGACAACGCCGTCGACGAGGCGCTCGCGGGTCGCAACGACCTCGTCGAGGTGACGATCCACCCGGACAACTCGGTCACCGTCGTCGACGCCGGCCGCGGCATCCCCGTCGGGGCGATGCCCGACGGCTCTTCCGCGCTGACCACCGTCCT
>DASSSQ010000099.1:0-8723 GCA_035708405.1 Gaiellaceae bacterium | reverse complement strand
CACGCTGGAGACGATCGCGGAGCGGCTCCGCATGTGGACGGCCGCGACCGAGATCGCCGCGACGATCGAGCCGACGACGGCCCCGCCGCCGCCGCAGGTGCCGCACGCGACGGACGCGTTCCTCGAGCGGCCGCGCCTCGGCGACCTGCTGCTCCGCAAGGGCCTGATCGCCCACGAGCAGCTGGAACGGGCGCTCGCGGAGAGCGCGTCCACCGGCGACCTGCTCGGGCGCGTGATGATCCGGCGCGCGTTCATCTTCGAGGACGAGCTCGCGCGGACGCTCGCCGACCAGCTCGACCTCCCGTACGTCAACCTGCGGGTCGCCGGCTTCGACCCGTCGGTGGCACGGCTGATCCCGAGCGCCGAGGGCTTCCGCGTCGCCGCGATCCCCGTCGGCGTCTCCGGCGGGAGGATCCGCGTCGCGTTCGCGGATCCTTCGGACGAGTCGGCCAGGGCGCTCGTCGGCCGCCACGTCCGCGACTTCACGCTCGCGGTCGCCGACCTCTCCGACGTGGAGCTCGCCTGGCGGGCGGTCGATCCGACGCTCGCCGACGCCCGCGTGGCCTGACGCCGCTCCCTCAGCGCTCGCCGTCCCAGTAGTCGAGGTGCGCGGAGCGGCGCAGCATGTAGTGCTGCCCGCCCGCCCAGACGCCGACCTTGTCGCTGTCCGGGTACTCGGCGATCCCGAAGGGGTTCTTCGTCGAGAGGATCGCGACGCGGACGTCGGCTTCGTCGTGCGCGTTCCGGACGTGGTGGGCGCCGTCGGGACCGGCCGGGAAGCAGACCGTGTCGCCCGGCTCGAGCGTCCGCTCGCCTTCCGGCGTGCGCAGCGTCGGCCGCCCGGCGAGCACGAGCAGCCACTCCTCGTCGGTCCACTCGAAGTGGTACGGGCAGATCGCCTGGCCGGGCGGCAGCTCGTAGACGGTCATCCCGAGCTGGGTCGCGCCGAGCCGCCTCCCGACCCGCGTCGCCCGGCCGAGCTCGTATCCCGGCGGCTCGTTGCCTTCGGGATCCATGTCGAGCTCGCCGTGGAAGAGGTTGTAGATCTCCATCCCGGCAGTGAATCAGCGGCGGAAGCGCGCGCGCAACGAGGCGAGCGCGGCGAGCTCCTCGACCTGGAGCAGGCGGCAGGAGAGGAGGTAGCCGCCGATCGCGGCGAGCAGCGGCGCGCCGAGCGAGACGACCTGGGCCGGGAACGAGCGGCCGAGCGCGTGGTCGAGCGGCCGCCAGAGCACGATCGCGATCCCGCCCGCGACCGCCGCCGCGACGGCGATGCGGGTGACGCTGGACGCGAGCGCGGCGCCCTCGATCCGGCCGAGGCGCCGGTGCAGCATCGCCATCAGCGCCCACGTGCCCGCGACGTTGCAGATCGCGGTCGAGAGCGGGATTCCCCAGACGCCGAAGCGGTAGAAGGCGAGGTCGAGCAGCCCGTTCAGGAAGAGGTTTCCGAGCGCGATCGCCGTCGGCAGCCAGTTCGACTGCAGGCTGAAGAACGCGCGGTTCAGCAGCAGCATCGCGCCGTTGAAGACGAGCCCGGCGCTGAACGCCGCGAGCGCGCCGGCGACGACGGGCGTGTCGGCCGGCTTCCAGTGCCCGTGCTGGTAGAGGAGCCGGATGATCGGCTCGGCGAGCACCGCGCTGACGACCGCGGCCGGCACGAGCAGGAAGGCGATCTGTCGCAGCCCGACCGCGACCGTCGCGCGGAAGCCGTCCATGTCCTCGCGCGCGGCGAAGCGCGCGAGCGACGGGAAGAGGACGGTCGCGATCGCGACTGAGAACATCCCCTGCGGGAGCATGTAGACGAGGAACGCCTTCTGGATCGCCGTCGGCGCGAGGTCGGGGTCGATCAGCCGCGACGCGAAGAAGGTGTCGATGACGGCGTTGACGTTGATCAGGCCGAGCCCGAGCGTGACCGGCACCATCAGCTTGAAGACGCGCGCGACGGCGGGATCGCGCCAGTCGAGCACGAGCTGCAGCCGGCCGTCGCGGCCGCGCAGCCACGGCATCGGCAGGAAGACCTGGATGAACGTCGCGGCGAGGATCGAGCCGGCGTACACGTAGAGCTTCCCGCTCGAGGTGCTCGCCTGCGGGACGCCGATCGCGAGCCCGGCGATGATCGCGAGGTTCCAGAAGACGGGCGAGATCGCGGGGACGGTGAAGTGGTCGTAGCTGTTGAGGATCCCGACGACGATCCCGGAGACGCCGAGCAGCGCGACGATCGGGAAGAGCACGCGCGAGAGGCCGACGGCGAGCGAGCGGTCGGAGCCCGGGTCGCCGAAGATCCCGATCACCCACGGCGAGACGAGGACGAAGAGCGCGGTCAGCGCGCTCAGCCCGAGCAGCATCAGCCAGAAGAGCGTCGACGCGACGCGCCAGGCGCGCTTGCGCTCCCCCTTCTCCAGCAGCTCGCTGAAGACGGGGACGAACGCGGAGGAGAGCGCGGCGTCGGCGACGAGCGCCCGCACGAGGTTCGGGATCTGGAACGCGACCGTGAACGCGTTGATGCGGCCGCTGGCGCCGAAGTAGCTCGCCGCGACGACCTCGCGCGCGAGGCCGAGCACGCGCGAGAGCGCGGTCGCGGCGCCGAAGATCGCCGTCGCGGCGGCGAGGCCGCGGCCGCGCGCGGGCTGCTGCGGCGGCGGCTGCTCCGCCTGCGCCGGCGGGATCACGAGCGTGTCCGCGGTCGTGAACTGGTCCTGCTCGAGCGCCTGCCGCTGCGCCGCCTCCTCGCGGAGCCGGGACGGCCGGATCACCATCGTCGGCGCCTCGGAGCCGTCGGTGAGCAGCGGCCAGCCGCCGGTCGTCTCGGCGGGATCGAAGTAGGCGGGCTTGCCCTGCTCGCGCCGGCGCCGGTCGCGCTCGAGCCTGCGCAGCTCTCGCTCGCGGTCAGCGTCCACGCGCTGAATGTACGTCAGCCGCCGGAGCGCGATCCCGGCCGACGGCTGCTACCATCCCCCGGCCCGCGGACGCGGGCGTTTCCACGCTATGCCGAACATCAAGCAACAGGAGAAGCGCGTTCGCCAGGCCGCCCGCCAGCGGGCGGAGAACATCCGCTGGCGCTCCGCCTCGAAGACGCTGATGCGCCGCCTGCGCGAGGCCGTCGACGCCGGCGACAGCGCCGCCGTCGGCGAGCGCCACCGCGAGCTCGTCAGCTGGCTCGACAAGGCCGCGTCGCGCGGCGCGCTGCATCGCAACACCGCCGCCCGCCGCAAGGCGCAGGCTGCGCGGCTCGCCGCCGGCGAGCGCGAATAGCGGCGCCCCGACCGCGGCGTCAGCCGCGGCGCGTGATCGCGACGAGCGTCCGCTCGAGCTCGAGGTCGGCGGGCAGGCGCGAACCGCCCTTCGAGGCCGCGTCCAGCTCGGCGAGGCCGACGATCGCCTGCGCGAGCTCCTCGGCCGAGTAGTTCGCCGCCTGTGCGAACGCCTTCTCGGCGACGAACGGGTGCATCTTCAGCGACGACGCCGCGTCGCGCGGGCGCACGCCCTCCTCGGCGAGCTTCTGGCAGCGGCGGACGCGGCCGACGTGGCCGACCATGTTGGCGACGATGCGCATCAGCTCGCCGCTGCGCGCACGGTGCGAGCGCTCCATCAGCTCCTCGGCGGAGCGGAGCGTGCCCGCGACGTCGCGCCTCCCCCACGCGTCCGTGACGGCGAAGATCGCCGTCTCGGCCCGCCCGGCGGCGAGCTGCGCGACGTGCTGCTCCTCGACCGGCTCGCCGCGCGCCCAGGTCGCGAGCTTGTCGACCTCGGTCGTCAGCTCGTCGAGGTCGTCGCCGACGATCTCGACGAGCGCGCGGCAGGCGTCGGGCGTCGCCTGCGCGCCGAAGCGCGCGAACTGCTCGCCCACCCACTCCGGCAGCTTGCGCTTCGGGACGTCGTAGGCGAGCACCTGCCCCGCCTTTGCGACCGCCTTGGCGAGCGCCGAGTCCGACTTGATCTCCTCCGCGACGAGCGCGAGCACCGTCTCCGGCGACGGCGACGCGAGATAGGCGGTCAGCTCCTTCACCTCCGGCGCCTTCCACGCCTGGACGTCGGCGACGATCACGAGCCGCCCCTCGCCGCCGAACAGGCCGAGCGCGTTGCACGAGGCGACGACGTCGGCGGCCCCAGCCTCGCGCGCGCTCAGGTGCTCCGTCGAGTCGTCGCCGAAGCGGTCACGCAGCCGGCGCACCGCGCGCGCGATCTTCGGCCGGTCGGTTCCCGTGAGCAGGTAGACCGGCTTCAGCTCGCTCGCCACTGCGCCAAGCATAGGCGGCGGCCAGGAGCACTCCCGCTCCGAGCGCGGCCGCGCCCGCGGCGGAACGGACCTGGGCGCCCGGCAGGCCGCCGAAGAAGCGCGCGCACGCGGCGAGGTAGGCGGCGAGCAGCCCGTTCGCCTGCGCGAGCGCAGGGCCGAGCGGCGGCAGCAGCGCGGCGACGAGCGAGAGCGCGAGCATCGGCGCGACGACCGGCGCCGCGGCGACGTTCGCCGGCACCGTCAGCAGCGGGATCTGGTGGAAGTGCGCCCAGGAGATCGGCGCCGTGCAGACGCCGCAGGCGCAGGAGAGCGCCGTCGCCTCCCGCGCCCGCTGCGGCAGCGGGTAGCCCTCGAGCCGTGCGTCGAGACGGGGCGCGAGCACGAAGATCGCGCCGACCGCCGCGAACGACAGCTGGAAGCCCGGGTCGAGCAGGTCGAGCGGATTCCAGCCGAGCAGCGCGACCGCGCCGACGAGCAGCGCGTGCACGCGGTCTCGCTCGCGGCCGGTCAGCCACGCGAGGCAGCCGAGCGCACCGGCGATGCCGGCGCGGATCACCGACGGCTGCGGCCCGACGGCGAGCACGTACGCGACGATCGCGAGTAGCGCCGCGGACTCCGCGAGCAGGCGGCCGGCGCCGAGCGCGAGCGCGACGAGCGACGCGCCGCCGGCGACGACGATCACGTTGCCGCCGCTGACGGCCAGGAGGTGGTAGAGCCCGGAGGCGCGGAACCGGTCGCGGAGCTCCTGCGAGAGCCCCTGGTCCTCGCCCAGCACGACGCCCTCGAGGACCGCGCGGCGCTCTCCCGCCAGGCCGGGGACGGAGGCGCGGGCGAGCCAGGCGTGCAGGCGGTCGGCGACGCTGCCGCGGCGGCCGACGACCCGCGCGCCGCCGGCGCGCAGCACGACGTGGACGCCGTGCAGGCGCAGCCAGCCGCGCTCGCCGTCGCTCGGCGGCCGCAGGGTGCCGAGGACCTGCAGGCGCGAGCCCTGCGGCGGCGCCCGGCCGAGCGGCAGCTCGAGCAAGACGGGCTCGCCGGGACGGAGCACCGGGCCCCAGCGCAGCACGCGGGCGCGAGCACGGACGGCGTACCGCGTCGTCCGCGCCGGCTCGAGCGTCTCGACGAGCGCGCGCTCGGCCGTGCCGATCCGCGGCGTGAGCACGCTGCGGTCGAGCGCCTGCAGCCGCTCGCTCCCCCAGCACCAGCCCGCGACGGCCAGGAGCGCGGCGAGCGCGAGCGGCGGGCGCAGCACGAGCACGGCGACGACGAGCGCGACCGCGGGCAGGAGCGCCGCGCGGAGCAGGAGCGAGCAGGCGAGCCCGCCGCAGAGCGCCCCGGCGACGACGTACGGGCCGCGGATCACGAGGGCACCACGAGCCCCTTCAGCTGGGCGATCCGGCCGGCGCCGATCCCGGGCACGGCGTCGAGCTCGGCGAGCGAGCGGAACGGCCCGTGCGCCTGCCGGTAGGCGACGATCTTCGCCGCGGTCGACGGCCCGATGCCGGGCAGCGCGTCGAGCTGCTCCGGCGAGGCGCTGTTCAGGTCGACGGGGCCGCCCGCCGCCGGCGCGGCGGCGCCACCGGCGGCACCGCCCGCGGCGCCGCGCGCGGGCACGAGCACCTGCTCGCCGTCGGCGAGCGGCGCGGCGAGGTTCACCGCCGCGACGTCCGCCCGGGGCGCCGCGCCGCCCGCGGCCGCGAGCGCGTCGGCGACGCGCGTCCCGGGCGCGAGCCGGTAGAGACCCGGCCGGCGCACCGCGCCCGCGACGTCCACGACGAGTCGCGGCGCGGCCCGCGCCGGCCGGGCGACGCGCAGCGGAGGGGCGGCTGCGCCGGCGCCGGAGCGGCTCGTGCCCGCTCGGTGCACGAGCCGCGGCGCCACGAGGACGAGCGCCACCACGAACGCCAGGGCCGCGGCGAGCAGGCGCCGGCGCTCGGGGGAGAGGGAGGCGAGCATGTCCACACCGACAGCATCGCCGCACAAGCGTCACGGAAGGATCAAGGCTTCCGGGAGACATGCCGATGTGGCACCCGGTGGTGGG
Source organism: Gaiellaceae bacterium (assembly GCA_035708405.1). Classification (GTDB taxonomy): domain Bacteria; phylum Actinomycetota; class Thermoleophilia; order Gaiellales; family Gaiellaceae; genus DASSSQ01. The sequence continues at coordinate 2,445 of DASSSQ010000099.1, read as the reverse complement.
ATTCCTATGCCTCCGCGTCGGGGCCGTCTCCGTCGTCGTCGCCGCCGTCGGGGCGGCCGGGCGCCGTCTTCGCGTTCGCCCCCCCCGCAATACCACCTCGGCGGCCTAAGCCGCCGGGCGACCGCCTCTGCTACACGACGCCGACCTACACGGGCGCGGCGTCAACTCGACTCCGCCTCGCCATACTACTGCCGACCTTCCGCCGGATCACCGCGCAGCCCGCGACACGCAGGACTCCCGGCGTGGGCGTGACGGCGGGCGGCGGCGGCACCGCAGACGCCGCGGCAACAAGCGCACGGCGACCGAGCCTCTCGCCTTCTCGACCCGAGCCTAACCCTCCTCGTCGACCTCCGGCTGCCGCAACACCACGCCGATCTGGTCAATCCGGGCGGCGCTGCTCGACCTGCAGCGTCCGCTCCTGGGCGAACTCGAACCGCTCAGCCGCCGCCTCCAGCGCCTGCTCGCGCCACTTGCGTAGAGACTCTCCGCGATCCCATGCTCGCGGCAGATCTCCGCGACCAAGCGGTCGCCGCCTAGCGACGCCAGCACGATCTCCAGCTTCTGCTTGGCCGTGAACTTCCGGTACTTCCGGTGCTCGCTCAACCCGATCTCCTTGTCGGTCGAGCGGCCCATGCTGAGCCGGCCGCCGGACGATCCCTCCGGCGCTACGCGCCTTCGGGATCGTCCGGCGCTCCAGATCAACTACCTGTCAACGCGGGTCCGGGGAGCGGGGCAAGATCGAACACGAACTCGGTCTGCGCAGCGGCATTTAGCGCAACGGTCTCGGAACTAGATCAGTTCTGGGCAGCTAGCAGCGCAGATCGCCGCTCGCGAGCGCTGTCTAGCGTGGCGCCGATCATCGGACTCTCGTCTGGTTGGAACCAATCTGCCAGCGTGTCATACGACTTGACGGCTTCCGCAATGCGACCCCGCTCGGCGAGCGCTTTAGCGCGGAAGAAGAGAGCGCGGCTCACGTTCTCTCGAATGCGCACGTCCTCGGCCTCGCCGTAGCGTGAGATCACTTCGTCGTAGTTCTTGATCGCCTCGTCATCTCGGTTCAGCTCCCGGAGCGTCGCCGCTTTGCTCACCAGCGCTGTAGAGCCGAGCACGCGAAGCTCTGGCTCGTCGACCTCTTCGCTCCGCCGGATTACCTCCTCATACGTAGCGAGCTCGTCAGTCTTTCGGCCGAGCATGTCGAACGCGCGCGCTTCATGCAGCAGTGCAGAGGCAGCAGCCGCCCGCAGTTGCGGATCACTCGCATCTCCGAAACTTGCGAGGCACTCATCGGCGGCTGCAGCCGCGGCCGTGCTCGATCCAACCTCGTTCAAAAGGAGAGCCTTGTTGGCGAGCGCCCACGCGACTTGGCGTCCGATTTCGGGGTCCGCCCGCTCGTCAGAGAATCGCGCTAGCAGGTCATCGTATGCCTCTATGGCCGCCCGCGGCCGCCGAGAGTCATGAAGTGTCAGACCTTTCTTCGTCAAGGCTCGGGCGACCTGAAGGCGGATGTCGGGACTCTGCTCTGCACCGAAGCGATCGATAATTTCTTCAGCCGCGTTAAGGACATCGTCGCTCCGGCCAAGAGCGAGAAAGAGCCGAACGACTGAATAGAGCGCCTTGCTCGCAAGCGTTCGCAATGCGAGCGATGGCGAGTTCGCGAAGCGGGCGACGAGTTGCCGATAGCCGTCAAGCGCCGGCTCGAGCTCGCCTCGCTGCCACTCGAGAGCGGCCTTGTTGTTCAGCGCCCACGCGGTGCTCTCCTGTAGTCCATCATCGGCTGAGTCGCCGAACCGCGCGAGCAGTTCGTCATAGCTCGCGAGCGCCTCGGCATGGCGCCCAAGACGGTTGAGCGTGATGCCGGAAAGGAGAAGACCCGCCGCCGACCTTTGCCGCAAGTCGACCTCGCCGGCGTCGCTGAAACGATCAACCAACTCGCGCGAGACAGCAACCGAGTCCTGATCCCGGCTCATCGCGGCGAGCGCGGACGCCTTCTCGAAAAGCGCGTTAGCAACCTTCAAACGCAACTCGGGTTCGCTTGCCCCCTCGTACCGCGTGATCACTTCGTCGTACGCGGCGAGTTCCTCCTCAGTCCGATTGGGGCGAGGCATTAGGTCTCTCTCTCAGGCGTGACGTGGACATCGAACACCCCATCGCGGCAATACTGACCCGGACCCCGTCGCGCTCGACACTTCAGGCCGCTGTTTTCTGTAGTCGCTGTCCATCTTCCCATGTCCGGCGTACCTCGGCTGGCGTGCGGTACCCGAGGCCGCTGTGCGGGCGGTGGCGGTAGCGGTCGATGTAGTCGGCGATCTCCTTTCTCGCTTGCTCGAGCGTCTCGAACTCGGAGCGCCAGACGAGCCGCTCCTTCAGCTTCCCGAACCAGCTTTCGATGAAGGCCTGGCTCTCGGGGTCGCGGTAGCCGCCGCGCCGATGCGTGACGCCGTGCTC
>DASSSQ010000098.1:0-6697 GCA_035708405.1 Gaiellaceae bacterium | reverse complement strand
GACACGACGCGCGCCTTCTTCCTGATCGTCAGCGGCCTCTTCCTCAAGGTCGTGATCGCGAACCACCTCTCGGCGCACATCGTCGACGACGTCTTCGCAGCGCCGGACCGGCACTCGTCGCTCGAGGTGCTCGTCGCCGTCTACGGCTACGCGGTGCAGATCTTCGCCGACTTCTGCGGCTACACGAACATCGCGATCGGGATCGCGCTCCTACTCGGCTTCGACTTCCCGCAGAACTTCGCGAGCCCGTACGCCGCCGCCTCGCTGCAGGACTTCTGGCGGCGCTGGCACATGACGCTCTCCCGCTGGCTGCGCGACTACCTCTACATCTCGCTCGGCGGCAACCGGAAGGGGAAGCTGCTCACCTACCGGAACCTGATGGCGACGATGGTGCTCGGCGGGCTCTGGCACGGGGCCGCCTGGACGTTCGTCGCCTGGGGGACGCTGCACGGGATCGGGCTCGCGGTCGAGCGGCTCTGGCGCGACCTGCGCGGCCGCGAGGTGCGCGACACGGCGCTGCGGCGCTGGGCTGGCCGCCTCGTCACCTTCCACGTCGTCTGCCTCGGCTGGATCTTCTTCCGGGCCGACACGTTCGGGCGCGCGCGCGACGTGATCGTGCGGCTGTTCGACGCGTGGGGACAGGCCTCGCCGCTCGTGACGACGTCGGTCGTGCTCGCGATCGTCGTCGGCATCGGCGTCCAGTACCTGCCGCTCCGCTCGCTCGCCGCGCTCGCGCGCGGCTTCGCGCGGCTGCCGCTGCCGGCGCAGGCGGTCGCGCTCGCCGCCTGCCTGATGGTGATCGACACGCTCGGCCCGCCCGGCGTCGCCCCCTTCATCTACTTCCGCTTCTGAGAATGAAGCCGGCCTACCGCGGCATCGTGCTCTGCCTCGCGGCTCTCGCGCTCGGGTCGCTCCTGAACGCGCAGGGGCTGCGGAAGACGGCGCAGACCCAGCCGGCCGGGATCGGCCGCGACGTCGCGCTCGCGGTCGCGCGGCCGCTCGCGCGCGTCTCGAGCGCGCTCCGGCTCGACCGGCCGCGCCACGGGCTGCAGGTGGCGATCGGCCGCGGCGCCGTCGACCGGATCGACACGACCGTCCGGCTCGCGGTCGCGCCGCCGCCTGTCCGTCCTCGTGACACAGTGTCACAAGGAAGGACTCGGCACGGAGTCGCGAGGCCGGAGCCGAAGCCGAAGTCGCCGGCGAAGCGCGTCTTCACGCCGCGGCACCCGCTGCGGCTCTGGGTCGCCGGCGACTCGCTCGCGCAGGTGCCGGGCGAGGCGCTCGAGCGAGCGGCCGGCAGCGGCGGCCCGGTCGAGGTGACCGCCGTCGAGAGCAGGCTCTCGACCGGCCTCGGCCGCCCCGACCTCTACAACTGGTTCACGCGGATCGCCGGCGCGATCCCGCAGCTCCGTCCCGACGTCGCCGTCTTCTCGTTCGGCGCCGACGACGCGCACGACTACATGAGCGGCGTGCCCGACGGCCGCACGGTCGGCAAGCTCGGCAGCCCGAGCTGGGACGCCGAGTACCGCCGCCGCGTCGTCGGCGTCACGCAGGAGCTGAACGAGGCCGGCGTCTACGTCGTCTGGCTCGGCCTGCCGATCCCGCGCGGCCCCGGCTTCCGCCGCAGCTTCCGCGTCGTCAACGGCGTCCTCCGCCGCGCGCTCGCCGAGAGCGGCAAGGGCGCCGCGTTCGTCGACACCTGGCACCTGCTCGCGACGAAGAGCGGCCGCTACGCCGACTACCTGCCGGACGCGCACGGCCACCTCGTCCTGATGCGCGCCGCGGACGGCGTCCACTACACGCAGCCGGCAGGCGACCTGATCGCGCACGCCGTCCTCGCGCAGCTCGGCCGCGTCTACGAGCTGCGGCGCTAGCGCTGCTCGTGCTTCAGCGCCGCCGAGTTGATGCAGTAGCGGAGGCCGCCGGCCTCGCGCGGCCCGTCCGGGAAGACGTGGCCGAGGTGGCCGCCGCAGGCGGCGCAGAGCACCTCGGTGCGGACCATCCCGTGGCTCGCGTCGGTCTCCTCCTCGAGGGCGTCTTCGCCGGCCGGCGCCGTGAAGGCGGGCCAGCCGCAGCCGGAGTCGTACTTCGCGCCGGAGTCGAAGAGCTCGGCGCCGCAGCCGGCGCAGCGGTAGGTGCCGGGCTCGAAGGTGTAGTCGTACTCGCCGGAGAACGGCGCCTCGGTGCCCTTGTGGCGCAGAACGCGGTACTGCTCGGGCGAGAGCTCGGCCCGCCATTCCGCGTCGGTCTTCTCGATCCTCGCCACGGTTCGAGGGTAGCGCGGCCGGAGCTCCCGGCGCCGCTATCGTCGGCCGGATGCTGCCGCCGCTCTCGATCCTCGACCTCGCGCCGATCGTCGAGGGCGGAACGGCGGCGGGAGCGCTCGGCAACTCGGCCGAGCTCGCCCGGCACGCGGAGCGCTGGGGCTACGAGCGCTTCTGGCTCGCCGAGCATCACAACGCGGCCGGGATCGCAAGCGCCGCGACCGCCGTCGTGATCGCGCACGTCGCGGCGGCGACGAGCACGATCCGCGTCGGCGCCGGCGGCGTCATGCTCCCGAACCACGCGCCGCTCGTGATCGCGGAGCAGTTCGGAACGCTCGCCGAGCTGCACCCCGGACGGATCGACCTCGGCCTCGGCCGCGCACCCGGCACCGACCGGCTGACGATGCTCGCTCTCCGCCGCGACCATCCCGGCTCGGACACGTTCCCGCAGGACGTGCTCGAGCTGCAGGCGCTGCTCGCCGAGCCGCGGCCCGGCCAGGCGGTGCGCGCGATCCCGGGCGCCGGCACGCGCGTCCCGCTCTGGATCCTCGGCTCGAGCCTCTACGGCGCGCAGCTCGCGGCGGCGCTCGGGCTCCCGTACGCCTTCGCGTCGCACTTCGCGCCGGATGCGCTGCTGCCCGCGCTCGAGATCTACCGCGAGCGCTTCGAGCCGTCGGAGCAGCTCGAGCGGCCGCACGCGATGGTCGCCGCGAGTGCGTTCGTGGCCGACGACGACGCCGGGGCGCGGCGCCCTCTTCACCTCCGCGCAGCAGTCGTTCGCGAACGTCCTGCGCGGGCGGCGCGGTCGGCTGCCGCCGCCGATCGACGACATCGAGGCCTACTGGACCGAGGAGGAGAAGGCGCGCGTCTCGCAGATGCTGAGCCGCTCGTTCGTCGGCTCGCCGGAGACGGTGCGCCGGGGGCTCGAGCGCTTCGTCGAGGAGACGGCCGCCGACGAGCTGATCCTCGCGTCCGCGATCCACGACCACGCCGCGCGGCTCCGCTCGTACGAGCTGCTCGCCTCGGCGTGATCGTTTTCGCGCGCGAGTGGAAAGACCGCGAGGGACGATGAACGCGAAGCTCGGCGACCTGGAGCAGCTGTACAAGGACGTCCACCGGCACCCCGAGCTGTCGATGCAGGAGCGGCGGACGGCGGGGCTCGCGGCCGAGCGTCTGGGCGCCGCCGGGTTCGCGGTGACGACCGGGGTCGGCGGCACCGGCGTCGTCGGCCTGCTCGCGAACGGCGAGGGGCCGACGGTGATGCTGCGCGCCGACATGGACGCGCTGCCGGTCGCCGAGCAGACCGGGCTCGACTACGCGAGCGCGGTCGACGGCGTCATGCACGCGTGCGGGCACGACATGCACGTCGCCTGGCTCGCGGGCGCGACCGCCGAGCTCGCCGCGACGCGCGACACCTGGCACGGCACGCTGCTCGCGGTCTTCCAGCCTGCCGAGGAGACCGCCGCCGGCGCGCAGGCGATGATCGACGACGGCCTCTTCGACCGCTTCCCGAAGCCGGACGTGATCCTCGGCCAGCACGTGATGCCGGCCCCGGCCGGCTCGATCGGCGTCCGCGCGGGCGTGATCACCTCCGCCGCCGACAGCTTCGAGATCCGCCTCTTCGGCCGCGGCGCGCACGGCTCGATGCCGGAGGCGAGCGTCGACCCGGTCGTGATGGCGGCGGCGACCGTGCTGCGCCTGCAGACGATCGTCGCGCGCGAGGTCGCGCCCGCGCAGTCGGCCGTCGTCACCGTCGGCGCGCTGCAGGCGGGGACGAAGGAGAACGTGATCCCCGACGAGGCCGTGATCAAGCTCAACGTCCGTACCTTCGACGAGGGCGTTCGCGGGCACGTCCTCGACGCGATCGAGCGGATCGTCAACGCCGAGTCCGAGGCGTCCGGGGCGCCGAAGCCTCCGGAGATCACGCCGCTCGACCGCTACCGGCTCGTGCGCAACGACGCCGGCGCCGCCGACCGCGTCCGCGCCGCCTTCCGCGAGCGCTTCGGCGACGAGCGCGTGGTCGAGATCCCGCCGATCTCCGCGAGCGAGGACTTCGGCTCCTTCGGCAGCGAGTGGCAGGCGGCCTCGATGTTCTGGACGGTGGGCGGCACCGATCCCGACGCCTACCGGCGGGCGAAGGAGGCGGGCAGGCTCGCGGAGCTGCCGACGAACCACAACCCGCGCTTCGCGCCCGTGATCCACCCGACGCTCGAGACCGGGGTCGAGACGCTCGTCGTCGCCGCATCCGCCTGGCTCGCGGCGTAGCCTCCGCCGCAGCCGTGCTGCCGGGCTTCGACCCCACGCTGCTGCTCGTCCTCAACCTCGCCGGGACGTTCGCGTTCGGCCTCAGCGGCGGCCTGGCCGGCGTCCGCGCCCGGCTCGACCTCTTCGGCGTCGTCGTCCTCGCCGTCGTCGTCGGGCTCGCGGGCGGCATCACCCGCGATCTGCTGATCGGCGTCCCGCCGGCGACCTTCCGCGACTGGCGCTACCTCGCCGTCGCCGGCGGGGCCGGCCTCGTCACCTTCCTCGCGCATCCGCTGCTCGGCCGGATCGCACGCCCGATCGACGTTCTCGACGCCGCCGGGCTCGCGCTCTTCTGCGTCACGGGCGCCTCGAAGGCGCTCGACCACGGCGTCAGCGCGGCGCCTGCCGTGATCCTCGGCGCGATCACCGGCATCGGCGGCGGCATCCTCCGCGACGTCCTCGTGCGCCAGATCCCGGTCGTGTTCCGGGAGGGCCTCTACGCGATCCCCGCGCTGATCGGCGCCGCGATCGTCGTCGGCGCCGCCCGCGCCGGCGCCCACGGCCTCGCCGCCCCGATCGTCGGCGCCGCCGCGTGCTTCGCGATCCGCCTCGCCGGGCTCGCCCTCGGCCTCAACATCCCTCGCGCCCGCCGCAGCGGGGAGGAGTGACCGCGTACGAGTCGCGCGATGCTGCCGGGAGCGGGTAGGCTCGGCTTGTCCGCTCACTACGGAGAGGAAGCTGGCCGTCGCGATCCGGATGCCGGTGGAGCGGCGAGATGGAGGGCGTCATGAATGAGGCGAGGAGCCGCGGGTTCGTGGAGCGGTCGGTTCCGGAGGGGTACGACCGCTTCATGGCGCGGCAGTTGTTCGAGCCGTGGGGGCGGGAGCTCGTCGCTCGCGCCGGGCTCGAGGCGGGCATGTCGGTGCTGGATGTTGCGAGCGGCCCCGGTGTGGTGGCTCGCCTGGCGGCGGCGGCCGTCGGGCCCGACGGTAGGGTCGTGGCAAGCGACATCAGTCCCTCGATGCTGGCGATCGCCGCGGCCAAGCCGGAGGAGCCGGGCTCGGCGCCGATCGAGTTTCGTGAGTGCTCGGCAAGCGCGCTCGAGGCCGAGCCGTCGAGCTTCGACCGGGTGCTGTGCCAGCACGGCCTGCAGTTCTTTCCCGATCGCGAGCGGGCGGTGGACGAGATACATCGTGTGCTCGTCGACGGCGGTCTGGCGGCCGTCTCGACCTGGGCCGCGGAGCACCCCGTCGGGCTATTCGGCGAAATGGCCGAGACCCTGCGCGAGTGCGACGTGGCTGAGCCGTACCCGCGTGCGTTCGACATGGCCAGCTACGCGCTCGCGGCCCCGGAGCTGGCAGCGCTCTTCCGCGGTGCCGGGTTCCGGGACGTCGTCGTCGACACGGTCGAGTTGGAGTGCGTCTGGGAGACCCTCGACGACGCCGTCGCGACCGTGACCGGGACGCCGTTCGCTCCGATCGTGGCCGCCCTCCCGGACGAGGGCAAGGAGCGAGTGCGAACGCGCCTGGCGGAGCGGCTCGGAGGTGTCGGCGATGGTGCCGTCTGCCTCCGGACTGCCAGCAATCTCGCGTGCGGGATCAAGTAGCAGCAGCAGCATGCCCCCGGCAAGAATCGAACTTGCGCACGCGGTTTAGGAAACCGCTGCTCTATCCACTGAGCTACGGGGGCGAAAGTGGCCGTTTTGCAGGTGATTCTGCGTCGCGGCCGGCGAAGAATGTTCTATCAACCTTCGGCCTCCGGTCAGTTTAGATCGTCGTCGGCGAGGTCGCCCTTGCGCCGACCGGACTCATCGAAAATAGCTCGAGGGCGGAACTTATGCCTACGCGGGGCTTGCCCGCAGCGCGCGCAGCGCGCGGAGGGTCACCACTCGATGTCGATCGCTGCGGATTGCATCTCGTCCCGCATCTCGTTGTAAGCCTCGAACCGTTCGCTATCGGAGATGTCCGAGCGGAGGATGCGGAAATAGTCACCGAGCGTTGCTGCGGTGGTCTTCCAGAGGTCGGCGTTCTCGAGAGCAACCTTAGGCATGACTTCACGGAGGACCTTCACAACGCCGGCGTCCGCCTGATCACTGACGGTGAGGTCGGCGAATCCCAGTTCCTCGCGAACCTCGTCGAGTGACTCGTTGGTGAGGCTTGGGTCGGGAAGGATGAACTGTTTGCGCGTCT
>DASSSQ010000097.1:0-7073 GCA_035708405.1 Gaiellaceae bacterium | reverse complement strand
TTCGTCTCGCTCCGCAACCAGGGCCGGCTGGAGACGAGCTCGTGGCTGCAGCACGGCCGGCTCGGCTACAACTACCGGCTCGACGGCCTCTCCGCCGCGCTCGGCATCTCGCAGCTGGAGAAGCTCGACCGGATCCTCGCCGCCCGCGCGGAGGTGGCCGCCCGCTACGACGAGCTGCTCGCCGGCGTCGACGTCGAGACGCCGATCGCCGACGACGACGACCACAGCCGCTCCTGGTTCGTCTACGTCGTCAAGCTGCCGGCCGGAGTCGACCGCGACGGCGTCATGCACCGGCTCGCCGGCGAGGGGATCGCGACCGCGCCGTACCTGCCGTCGATCCACCTGCAGCCGTACATGCGCGAGCGCTACGGCTTCCGCGAGGGGATGTTCCCGGTCTCGGAGGACTGCTCGGCGCGGACGCTCGCGCTGCCGTTCCACGCGCGGCTGCCGCGCGAGGACGCCGAGCGCGTCGTCGAGGCGCTGCGCGCCGCGCTCCCGTGATCGCCGACGCCGCACCGCGGATGGTCTTCCTCGGCTTCGGCAAGTACGCCCGCGCCGACCGGATCTACGCGCTCGAGCCGCTGACCGGCGACGAGCGCGGCGGCGGCCGCCGCACCCGCGTCTGGGTCGAGGGGATCGAGGAGCCGATCGTCGCCTCGCGCACCGAGCGGACGATCCTGCACGATATGGGCCAGGACGCCGCCGCCGGCCAGCCGCTGCTCGACGAGGCGCTGAAGCTCGCCGAGCGGATCGTCGAGGACGCCGAGCGGGGCCGCGTCGACCTCGGCGAGCTGCAGCGCCGCGCGCGCCGGCTGCTCGCCGGCACCGTCGCCCAGCCGGGCGAACCGGACCCGCTCTTCTGAGACGGGGTCAGACCCCGCGGTAACGTCCGCGCCCGTGCCGGAACTCGAGGATCCCGCCGGCGAGACGGAGCGGCCCGGACGCGCGCCGCTCCTCGCCCGCTTCCGCGTCGACACGCGCCCGCTCCGCCAGTCGCGGAACTTCCGCAACCTCTGGCTCGGCCAGGCCGTCTCCTCGTTCGGGAACGCGATCACGACCGTCGCGATGCCGTTCCAGGTCTACGAGCTGACGCACTCGACGCTCTGGGTCGGGCTGCTCGCGATCGCCGCGCTCGTGCCGCTGCTCGTCGTGCCGCTGGTCGGCGGCGCGGTCGCGGACGCGCTCGACCGGCGGAAGCTGGCGCTCGGCGGCGGCGTCGCGCTCGCGCTCGTCTCCGGCGGCCTCGTCGCGAACGCGGCGCTCGCCCATCCACGCGTCTGGCCGATCTTCGCGCTCGAGGCGGTGGGAACGGCGGCCTGGGGATTCGCGCGTCCGGCGATGATGACGCTGGCGCCGAAGCTCGTCCCGGACGACCAGCTGGAGGCGGCGATGGCGCTCGAGGGCGTCTACTCGAACTTCGCCGCCGTCGCCGGGCCCGCGGTCGGCGGCGTCCTGATCGCCGCGATCGGCCTCGCGCCCTCGTACGGGATCGACGTCGCCACCTTCTCCGCGTCGCTGCTCGCGCTCTGGAGCCTGCCCGCCTCGCCGCCGGACGGGGAGGCCGACCGGGTCAGCCTGGCGGCGATCCGCGACGGGCTCCGCTTCGTGCGGCGCACGCCCGAGCTAATGGGGATCTTCCTCGTCGACACGAACGCGATGATCTTCGGGATGCCGAGCGCGCTCTTCCCGGCGCTCGCGCTCCACTACGGCGGCGGCGCGCGCATCGTCGGCGTCCTCTACGCCGCGCCGTACGCGGGCGCGTTCGTCGCCGCGCTCGGCTCTGGGTTCACGGGACACGTGCGCCGCCAGGGCCTCGCCGTCTCCGTCGCCGCCGCCGTCTGGGGGCTCGCGATCGCGGGCGTCGGTGCCGTCGACCGGCTCTGGCCGGCGCTCGGCCTGCTCGCGGTCGCGGGCGGCGCCGACTACGTCAGCGCGGTGCTGCGCTCGACGATCCTCGTCCGCGTCACCCCGGACGAGATGCGCGGCCGCATGTTCGGCGTCGAGCTCGCGCAGGTCGCCGGCGCGCCCTCGCTCGGGAACCTCGAGGCTGGTGTCGTCGCCTCACTGACGAGCGTGCGCGTCTCGATCGCCTCCGGCGGGATCGCCTGCGCCGTCGGCACCGTCCTCGTCGGGCTCGCGCTGCCCGCGTTCGTCCGCTACGACGCGCGGGAGCGGAGGGCCGCGTGAACCTCGCGGGCCCGGTGCTCGAGGTGGCGCGGGAGCTCGTCGGGGCGGAGCTCTTCGTCGACGGCGTCGGCGGGACGATCGTCGAGGTCGAGGCCTACCACCACGAGGATCCCGCGAGCCACGGCCACCAGAACCGGCGCACGGCGCGCAACGCGGCGATGTTCCTGCGCGGCGGCCACGCCTACGTCTACCGCTCCTACGGCGTCCACTGGTGCCTGAACGTCGTCTGCGGCCCGGCGGACGAGGCGGAGGCGGTGCTGATCCGCGCGCTCGAGCCGACCGCCGGCCTCGCCGCGATGCGCGCGCGCCGCGGGGTGGAGGACGCGCGCGCGCTCTGCTCAGGCCCTGGCAAGCTCTGCCAGGCGCTCGGCGTCGACCGCCGCCACGACGGCCTGCCCCTCGACGAGCCGCCGTTCCAGCTGCTGCCGCGCCGCGAGGAGCCGCAGATCGTCGCCGGCCCGCGGATCGGGATCACGAAGGCCCGCGACCTGCCGTGGCGCTTCGGGCTCGCCGGCTCGCGCTTCCTCAGCCGGCCTTTACGACCAGCGTGACCTGCATCCCGGGCGCGGCGGCGACACCCGGCGCGGGATCCTGCGACGCGACCTTCCCCCGCGTGCCGCCGCTCACCACCGGCTGCAGATGCCGCTGCGCGAGCCTCGTCTGCGCCTTCCGGACCGGCAGCCCGACGAGCCGGGGCACGACGCCGTGCAGCGGCTTCGCGAGCACGAGCGTCACCTTGTCGTAGGAGGAGAGCGTGCCGCCCTTCGGGAACTGGCCGAGCACGACGCCCAGCTTCTGCTTCGGCGCCGCCGGCTTGTAGACGACCGCCGGCGTCAGCGGCTGCGCCTCCAGGTCGCGCCGTGCCGCCGCGAGCGGCTCGCCGACGACGCTCGGCACGTCGACCTCGTTCGGCTTGCAGCTCGCCTGCGGCAGCGACGCCGTCGAGTAGAGCGCGAGCGTGGCCGCGTTCTTGCAGTTGCCGTTGTCGAGCGAGAGCCGGCCGTCGCGGAGCACGACCGAGTGCTGCGACTCGTACTCCGACTGCGGCGGCGGGAACGTCTCCGGGTCGATCTTCAGGTACGGCAGCGCCTTCTCCATGAAGCTCTTGAAGATCAGCGCCGGATAGGTGCCGCCGACGACGGGGCCGCCGTGGAACTCGGTCGTCATCGGGACGAGGCCCTTCGGGTAGCCCACCCAGACGGCGACGACGACCTGCGGCGTGAAGCCGACGAACCAGGCGTCGCCCTCGTTCTCGGTCGTGCCGGTCTTCCCGGCGACCTGGTAGTTCGGCAGCGCCGCCGCCGTCCCCGTGCCCGACTGGACGACGCCCTGCAGGATCTGGTCGATCGTCGCGGCGTCGTTCGCGGAGAGCTCGCGCTGCGGCGTCACGGCGTTGACGAGCCGCGTCGTCCCCTGGTCGACGGTCGCGATCGCGCGCGGCTCGTTGCCGGTCAGCGCGCCGTCGATCCGGAGGCCGCCGTTCGCGAATGCCGCGTAGGCGCGCGCCATGTCGACCGCGCTGACCCCCTGCGCGCCGAGTCCGATCGAGAAGTACGGCTTCAGCCCGCCGATCCCGAGCATCCGCGCCGTCTTCGCCACCTGCGCCGGCCCGACGAGCGCGGTCAGCTGCGAGTAGACGGAGTTGTCCGAGTGCACCATCGCCGTCGCGAGGTCGATCGGCCCCATGTACTCGCCCTCGTAGTTGTTCACCTTCCAGAGCCGGCCGCCGGCGTCGATCGTCACCGGCTTCGAGACGAGGACGGACTGCGGCGCGACGCCCTCGCGCAGCGCGGTCGCGAGCACGAACGGCTTGAACGAGGAGCCGACCTGCCGGTTCTTCTGCGTCGCCAGGTTGAACTGGCTCTCGTGGTAGTTGCGGCCGCCGACCATCGCCAGCACCGCGCCGGTCTTCGCGTCGAGCGCGACGAGCGCCGCCTGCGGCCCCGTCTCGCTCGGCAGCCATTTGAGGACGGCCTGCTGCGCGAGCTTCTGCAGGCCGAGGTCGATCGTCGTCGTCACCTTGAGGCCGCCGCCGAAGACCTTGCGCTCGCCGAAGGTCTGCAGCAGCTGCCCGCGGACGTAGTTGGCGAAGTACGGCGCCTTGCCCTGCGTCGCCGGCTGGCGCACGTCCTGCGCCTTCGGCAGCGGCGTCCGGTCGGCGGTCAGGAACTGCTGCCGGTCGATCAGCTGCTGCTGCAGCATCGCGACGAGCACCTCGTGCCGCCGCGCGCGTGAATGCTCGGGATGCCGGACGGGGTCGTAGAGCGTCGGGTCCTGCGGGATCCCGGCGAGCAGCGCCGCCTCGGCGATCGTCATCCGCTGCGAGCCGTGGCCGAAGTAGATGCGGCAGGCCTGCTCGATCCCGTAGGCCTGGTTGCCGAAGTAGATCGTGTTCAGGTACGCGTCGAGGATCCGCGTCTTGTCCCACTTCTGCTCGAGCTGCCAGGCGAGCGCCGCCTCCTTCAGCTTGCGCGCGATCGAGCGCTGGTCCTGCGAGGACGCCTGCTTGATGAACTGCTGCGTGATCGTCGAGCCGCCCTGGACGACATGGCCCTGCGTCACGTCCTCGTAGAGCGCGCGCAGCATGCCGTGGACGTCGACGCCGCGGTGCTCCCAGAAGCGCTTGTCCTCGATCGCGACGATCGCGTACTTGATCCAGGGGCTGATCTCCGAGTCCGGCACGATCGTGCGGCTCTGCGACCCGCGCAGGACGAGCAGCACCGAGTGGCCGTCGTTCGCGTAGACGACGCCGTTCTGCTGCCGCTTCCAGTTCGCCGGGTCGAGCTGCGGGATCTGGCCGCGGATCGCGAGGATCAGACCGAACATGAACATCGACAGGCCGAGCAGGCCGAAGATCGCGAGCACGGCGAGAAGACGGAGCTTGCGGATACGGCGCACGCGCCTGGCGGCGCCTGACCTGCGTCTGGGCAGCTTCAGAGCCTGCCGATTGTAGCCCCGGCCGAGCGTCTAGACTCGCCCGCGATGGCTGTCGAGGAGCTGACCCGGAACGCGGTCGACGTCCTGCCCGAGGGCGGTCTGGAGCGCAAGCTGGCGCTCGGCCGGCCGCTGCGGGTCAAGCTCGGGATCGACGTCACGTCGCCCGACATCCACGTCGGCCGGGGGATTCCGCTGCAGCGGATGCGCGCCTTCCAGGACGACGGTCACACCGGCGTCCTGATCGTCGGCGACTACACGACGCGGATCGGCGATCCGTCGGGCCGCTCGAGCGAGCGGCCGATCCTCTCCGACGAGCAGATCGACGAGAACGCGCAGCGCTACCTCGAGCAGGCGATGACGATCCTCGATCCCGAGCGCACGGAGGTCAGGTACAACGGCGAGTGGCTGTCGAAGCTCTCCTACGCGGACGTCGTGCGGCTCGCGCGCACGATCACCGTCGCGCGGATCCTCGAGCGCGACGACTTCGCCAAGCGCATGGCCGCCCATCAGCCGATCTCCGTCTCGGAGCTGCTCTACCCGCTGATGCAGGCCTACGACTCGGTCGCGGTCGAGGCGGACGTCGAGCTCGGCGGCACCGACCAGCTCTACAACCTGCTCGCCGGCCGCGAGGTGATGGCGCACTACGGCCTCGAGCCGCAGGTGGTGCTGACGACGCCGCTGCTCCTCTCCTGGGACGGCGAGAAGATGAGCTCGTCGGTCGGCAACAACATCCCGCTGCTCGCGCCGCCGGAGGAGATGTTCGGTCGCACGATGAGGATCCCGGACGAGATGCTGGTGGAGTGGTGGCGCCTCGTCGCCGAGCGTCCCGTGCCGGAGGGCGACCCGATGGACGCGAAGCTCGAGCTCGCCCGCCTGATCGTGCGCCGCTCGCACGGGGAGGAGGCCGCGCGCGAGGCGGAGGCGCACTTCACCCGCGTCGTCCGCCGTCACGAGGCGCCGGAGGAGATCCCCGAGGCGCCGCTCCCAGCCGGCGACCCGCTCCACCTGCCGAAGCTGCTCGCAGAGAGCGGTCTCGCGCCCTCGACGAGCGAGGCCCGGCGGCTGATCGCGCAGGGCGGCGTCAGGCTCGACGGCGAGGTCGTCGACGAGCTCGACCTGCCGCGCACGCGGCTCGCCGGAGCCGTCCTGCAGGCGGGCAAGCGCCGCTTCCTCCGCTTCGCTTGACGGCCTCTCGCGCCTTGCTATAGTTCCTCGGCCGCCTCGACGAGACGGTGTGGGAAAGCCCCACGGAAACTCGACAATGGAGCGCCTTCGGACGCAGCAGATCGGAACGATACGATCAGCAAGCTCTCGGAGGCCTCTGGCGCGAGTCGGAGGCTTTTTTACGCCGCCTTTGGACGGCACCGGTCTTTGAAAACTCAACAGCGTGCGTTCACGTCGAGACTCTCGGCGCGCCTCCGGGCACGCCGTGAGAAACAACCTCGTCTGCCCTTCGGGGCGGACCTTTGAGCTCAGGCTCGAAGTGAAAGATCGCTCCCCTCGTGGGAGCAATCGGTTCCTTCACGGAGAGTTTGATCCTGGCTCAGGACGAACGCTGGCGGCGCGCTTAACACATGCAAGTCGAGCGAGAACCAGCCCTTCGGGGCTGGGGAAAGCGGCGAACGGGTGAGTAACACGTGAGTAATCTGCCCTCGGTACCGGGATAGCCCGGGGAAACCCGGATTAATACCGGATGGCCCATCCGCTCTTCGGAGCGGCTGGAAAAGGTAGCTTCGGCCTCCGACCGAGGAGGAGCTCGCGGCCGATTAGCTAGTTGGTGGGGTAATGGCCCACCAAGGCGACGATCGGTAGCTGGTCTGAGAGGACGATCAGCCACACTGGGACTGAGACACGGCCCAGACTCCTACGGGAGGCAGCAGTGGGGAATCTTGCGCAATGGGCGAAAGCCTGACGCAGCGACGCCGCGTGCGGGAAGAAGGCCTTCGGGT
>DASSSQ010000096.1:0-36345 GCA_035708405.1 Gaiellaceae bacterium | reverse complement strand
ACGGCGCGCGCAAGGGTCATCGGCGCTTACGCCCGAATCTCGACGAGGTGACGTTCGCGGCTCCACGGCCCGTCGCTCCCGCCGCAAATACCCTGCCGTCGCCGTCACGGCACGCCGTGGCTGCCACCCGCACCATGTCCTTACCACGATCGCTACGCGCGCACCGCCGATGGCAGGAAATTCGTCGAGCGTCGCTACGCACGGACGGCTGGAGCTGCGGAGGGGCCACCGGGCGCGGCCCCTCCGCAGCTGGGCACGATCAGCTCGAGACGGCGAGCGGCGTTGCGGTGGACGCATATGCGCTGCGCGCGATGGGACGGAACGTCATGTAGACGCCGGCGACGGCGGCCCAGAGCAGGAAGAGCATCTCGGCATAGAAACCGATCGGCGTGAGCTGGAGGATTCCCAGCGGGAGCGCCGTCCACGACAGCCAACGCGGAAGCGCGCCACCGGCGATGCCGGCGGCCGCGAGCGCGAGGAGCATCACCGCAAGGCCCCCCTCGCCGGTGCTGAGGCCGCCGCCGGAGCCGTTCACGTGCCAAGCTTGCAGCGCCGCCGGCGCGATCACCTGCTTGCCGCCGATGAAGCCCAGCGTCGAGTAGACGCTCGCACTGGAGAGCTGTTGGGCGAAGTCGACGGCAGCGCCGACGAGAATCGCCCCACCGACGAGCGGGTGGACGCCGCTGTCGCGGACGCGCGCCCAGACGGCGACGGCGAAGAAGGCGAAGAAGAAGGCGGCCCAGTGTAGGAGCAGGCCGCCTCCGGCGATCCCGGCGTGATGTGCCCGGTAGAAGGTGAGGAGTCTTGCGATCGGCGTGTCCGAGTCGGGAAAGTCTCCGATCGAGCCGTTGCCGGCGACGCTGAGCACGGCGAAGACGACGCCTGCGAGCGGGACGAGCCGGATCAGCCGTGTGTTCATGCGGGTGCCTCCTTGTCGCGTTGCTGATTTCCCGACGCTAGGCGGCACACGTCGCGGCGTCGTCGGGCGGCGTGCCGATCTTGGCGTCAGCCGAGCGGCTGATCTTGCGGCTGTGGTGGATCAGCCGGGCGGCTGATGACAGGCGATCGCGGCGGCTCTACCGTTCCATCCGTGCGCGCCCGTGTTGCCGCTGCTCTTCGCTTCCGGCCCGACCTGGTGACGGTCGATCGTGTGCTCGCAGCATTGCTGGTGGTCGACGTCGTCCTGGAGACGCTGGTCGGCGGCGACGGCGGGCATCCGGTCGCGGTCGTGCTCGCGGGGACGGCGATGGCGCTGCCGATCGCGGCCCGCCGCCGTTACCCGACGCTCGTCGGGGCTGCGGTGCCCGTGCTGGGCGCGTTCGCACACGCGCTCTGGGACGCGCAGCCGGCCGCGTTCCCGCTTGCGGAGTTCTCGGCGCTGTACGCGCTCGCCGCCTGGACGCCATGGCGGCGCTTCCTGCTCGGCAGCGCCGCCTTCGTCGCGGCCGCCGTTGGCACGAGCTTCCTCCCGGGCGAAAGCCTCGACGGCACGACCGCCCTGTTCATCGTCATCGTGCTCGTCGTGATGCTGCTCGTCCGCCAGATCCTCGGCGACCGCGAACGACGAGCCGCGCTCGCCGAGCGGGAGCGCGACCTGGTGGCGCGCGAGGCGGTGGTGGAGGAGCGGGCGCGGATCGCGCGTGAACTGCACGACGCGATCGCCCACGACGTCTCCCTGATGGTCGTCCAGGCCGGCGCCGAGCGACGCGTCCTCGACGGCCGCGACGGCTCCACCCGCGAGGTACTCCAGACGATCGAGCAGACCGGCCGCGGCGCCCTCACCGAGATGCGGCGCCTGGTCGGCATGCTCCGAAACGGCCACGGCGACCCGCTCGCCCCGCAGCCCTCGCTCGCCGACCTCCCCCGCCTCGCCGCCCAGGTCTCCGAGGCCGGCTTGCCGGTCGAGCTGCACGTCGAGGGCGAGCGGCGCGAGCTGCCGCTCGGAATCGAACTCTCCGCCTACCGGATCGTCCAGGAGGCGTTGACGAACGCGCTCAAGCACGCCGGCGACGCGCGCGCCTCCGTCCGCGTCCGCTACGGGGCCGACCAGCTCGAACTCGAGGTCGCAGACGACGGTGCCGGCGCATCCGCCCCGGTCGTGAACGGCGGCCACGGCCTGGTCGGCATGCGCGAGCGCGTGGCGCTCTACGGCGGCCGTCTCGACGCTGGACACGGGGAGCGCGGCTTCACCGTCAGCGTCGTGCTACCGATCCGATGACCAGCATTCTGATCTGTGACGATCAGGCGCTCGTCCGCGTCGGCCTGCGCAAGATCCTCGAAGCCGAAGCCGAGCTGCGCGTCGTCGGCGAGGCCGCCGACGGCAAAGACGCCGCCGCCGAGACGCGCCGCCTCGGGCCCGACCTGGTGCTGATGGACATCCGCATGCCGGTCCTCGACGGGATCGAAGCCACCCGCCGCATCGTCCGCGCCCGGCCCGCAACGCGCGTCCTCATCCTCACCACCTTCGGGCTCGACGAATACGTGTACGACGCACTCCACGCCGGCGCCTCCGGCTTCATGCTCAAAGACGCGCCGCCCGAGGAGATCGCCGCCGCCGTCCGCATCGTCGCCGCCGGCGAAGCGCTGCTCGCTCCCGCAGTCACCCGCACCGTGATCGAGGAGTTCGCCCGCCGCGAACCGCCGGCGGCGCCGACGCAACCGCCAGCGCTCGCCGAACTCACCCCGCGCGAACGCGAGGTGCTCGAGCTGCTCGCCCGCGGCTACTCGAACGCCGAGATTTGCGAGCGGCTCGTCATCAGCGAGGCGACCGCCAAGACGCACGTCGCCCGCATCCTCCAGAAGCTCGACCTGCGCGACCGCGTGCAGGCCGTCATCTACGCGTACGAGTCAGGCCTCGTCGCGCCCGGCGCGCGAACCTGTCCTGGGTAGCGAAGACCCTGTCGTGAGCCTGCGTCAGTGCCGTAGCCCGCCTCGCCCGCCGTGGAGGCGGGCGCGGCGCGGCTCTTCCCGGGCGACGAACGAGACGTTCACCGCGCGCGCGTCGGCGCCGGTCGCCTCGCGGTCGAACCTGACGGCGCGGCCCTTGCAGCGCGGCGCGGGTCGGTGGTCCGGGAGGAAGCCGTCGCGCGCGACGTAGAGGCGCTCGTCCTCCTCGGTCCGGATGAAGCCGTGCCCCTTGTCGACGTTGAACCAGAGCATCGTTCCCTGCACGGCTCTCCTCTCTACCCGACCCGGACGACGAAGAACGCGATCGCGACGTACTGACAGGCGAGCGCGACCAGGGTGAGGGCGTGGAAGAGCTCGTGGTATCCGAAGACGGCCGGCACCGGGTCCGGGCGGCGGCGGGCGTAGACGATCGCGCCGACGGTGTAGGCGAGGCCGCCGGTCGCGAGCAGCGCGACGGCCGCCGGGCCGGCGGTGGACGCGAGCTGGGGCAGCGCGGCGACGCCCACCCAGCCGAGCCCGATCCCGACCACGGCCGAGAGCCATTTCGGCGAGCCGACCCAGCAGACCTTCGAGAGGATCGCCACGCCGGCGCCCGCCCAGGCGATCGCGAGCACGATCCGCTGCAGGCTCCCGTGCAGGCTGAGCAGCCCGACCGGCGTGTAGGTGCCCGCGATCAGCAGGTAGATGCCGGCGTGGTCGACGCGGCGCATCCAGAGTCGCGCCCGCGGCGTCCAGGTGACGCGGTGGTAGAGGGCGCTGGCGCCGAGCATCGCGGCCGCGGAGGCGGCAAACGCGGCCGCGGCGAGCAGGCGCAGCCCGTCGAGCGTGACGATGAACGCGACGCCGACGAGGCACGCGACGCCGAAGCCCGCGAGGTGCAGGACGCCCCGCAACCGCGGACGCTCCAAGCCGAGGCGCGTGGTCTCGACGAGCGGCACCGGTGCGTTGGTCGACGAAGTCACCGCGCACGGCCAGTGTCGCACAGAATCCCCCCGGCCAACGGCTTGCTACCCTGGCGCCACTACCTGAGCGTGTACCGGATGCGCACCGTTGCGCCTTCCTCTGCCCGTTCTCGAGCAGCAGAGGAGGTGTTTCATCCATGGCAACCGGAACCGTGAAGTGGTTCAACGCCGACAAGGGGTACGGGTTCATCTCTCCCGACGACGGCGGCAAGGACCTGTTCGTCCACCACAGCGCGATCGTCGGCGAGGGCTACAAGACGCTCGACGAGAACGCGAAGGTGCAGTTCGAGGCCGCCGAGGGCGCGAAGGGCCCTGAGGCGAAGAGCGTCACGCTCGCGTCCGCCTAGCGCGCAGGCAGCAGCTGTCGATCCACGCGGTCGGCAGCTGCCGCACCATCACCGTCAGTCGATCGCGCGCCGGTAGAAGCCGCGGAGGCCGACGGCGAGCAGCACGGCGACCGAGAAGACGAGCACGACCAGGCAGATCCACGGCTCGACGTGCGGCACCCGCGGGACGAGCGCTCCGCGCAGCGCCTCGCTCACGTAGGTCATCGGGTTCGCGGCCGTGAGCACCTGGAACCAGCGCAGCCGCGCGAGCGAGGGCCACGGATACTGGCTGCAGCCGGTGAAGAGCAGCGGCGTGAAGACGAGCGAGAAGAGCAGGTTGATCCGCTGCGGCTGCACGAGCGTGCCGAGCAAGAGGCCGAAGCCGGCGCCGACGAGCGCGCCGAGCACGAGGCCGGCGACGAAGAGCGGCAGGCCGCTCCAGCGCCACGGGATCGAGCCGAGGATCAGGACGCCGACCGGGATCATGATCAGCGCCGCCGCGAGCGAGCGGAGGACGGCGAATACGACCTTCTCGGCGGCGACGAAGCTCGTCGGCATCGGCGCCAGCAGCCGGTCCTCGATCTCGCGCGTCCAGCCGAACTCGGCGACGAGCGGGAAGGCGAGCGTCTGCATCCCCGTGATCACCGCCGTCAGCGCGACCAGGCCCGGAAAGAGCAGGTCGGCGTAGCCGTGCCGGGTGTAGCCGAGGCTGCCGAGCACCTTCCCGAAGACGAAGAGGAGGAAGAGCGGCTGCAGGATCACCTGCGCGAGGAACGCCGGCAGCTCGCGCCAGGTGACGTACAGGTCGCGGCGGAGCACGGCGAGGAACGCGCGGCGGCGGGTCGCGGGCGCCGTGGCCGCGAGCGCGGTCACCGCAGCGTCCTCCCGGTCAGGTGGATGAAGACGTCCTCGAGCGTCGGCGTGCCGAGCTTGACGTCGACGAGCGAGAGCCCGTGCGCGGCGAGGACGGACGCGACCGGCGCGACGAGCAGCGCCGCCTCGCCGGTCAGGTAGAGCCGCAGCCGGAGCGGGCTCGTCGCGGCGTCGGCCTCGCCCGCCTGCACGCGCTCGATCCGCTCGACGCCGTCGAGCGACGCGAGCGCGTCGACGACGGCGTCGCCGGCGGGCCGGTCGGCGGCGAGCTCCAGCGTCCCCTCGCCCTCGAGCGAGCGCATCAGCGCCTGCGGCGTGTCGAGCGCGAGCAGCCGGCCGTGGTCCATGATCCCGACGCGGTCGGCGAGCGCGGCGGCCTCGTCCATGTCGTGCGTCGTCAGCACGAGCGTGACGCCGCGGTCGCGCAGCTCGCGCAGGCGGTCCCAGACGAAGAGGCGCGCCGCCGGGTCGAGGCCGGTCGTCGGCTCGTCGAGGAAGAGGACGCGCGGCGCGTGCATCAGCGCGCGGGCGATCATCACCCGCTGCGACTGGCCGCCGGAGAAGAAGTCGGGCCGTTCGCGCGCCCGCTCCCGCAGGCCGAACTGCTCGAGCAGCTCGTCCGCGCGCGCGTCGCGCTCGCGCGCCGGCACGCCGTGGTAGGCGGCGTGGAAGACGAGGTTGTCCCTGATCGAGATCGCCCGGTCGAGGTTGCTGCGCTGGGGGACGACCGCGAGCTGCCGGCGCGCCTCGACCGGGTCGCCGACGACGTCGACGCCGCCGATCCGCGCGCGGCCGCCGCTCGGGCGGACGCGCGTCGTCAGGATGCCGATCGTCGTCGTCTTGCCGGCGCCGTTCGGGCCGAGCAGGCCGAAGACCTCGCCGTCGGCGGCGCCGAACGAGACGCCGTCGACCGCGTTGACGGGCGCCTTCGGGTAGCGCTTGACGAGCTGCTCGACCTCGACCGCCATTCCGTTCCGCACAGGACGGTTTATAGCAGAACCGTTCTATCAGGTACGATCGGGGCATGGCCGACGTCGACCCGGGCACGCGCTCCCCCTGGGACAGCGTCGCCTTCATGCTCTCGACGCTCGGCTACGCCGTCTCCCGCCGCTTCTTCGAGGCGCTCGCGCCGGCCGGTCTCGAGCCGCGCCAGTTCCTCGTCCTGCGCACGATCGCGCTCGAGGAGGGCCCGTCGCAGCAGGCGCTCGCGCGGCGGCTGCAGATCCCGAAGAGCCGCATGGTCGCGATCGTCGACGGGCTCGAGCGGCGCGGGCTGCTCGAACGGCGCCGCAACCCGGGCGACCGGCGAGCTCACGCGCTCCATCTGACGGAGGAGGGACAGGCGCTGACGCGCACGGCGTTCCGGCGCGCGGTCGAGCACGAGCAGCGGATCACGAGCAGCCTCGGCGCCGACGAGCGACGGCAGCTGCTCGACCTGCTCGCCCGGATCGCGACCGACCTCGGCATCCCCCGGGCGACGCACTCCGCGCTCGCCGATCCGCCGGGCCGCAAGCGGCCGGGTCGCTAGGCGACACCGAGCTGCTGCTTCGCCTCCTCGTACTGGGTCGAGCTGAGGATCCCGCGGTCGCGCAGGCCGACGAGCAGGTCGAGCCGGCCGAAGGCGCCGGCGGTCGCGGCTCCGGCGCCGTTCGTCGCGGCCGGGTCGGCGGACGCGGCGGCGGCGGTCTGCGCGGCGGCGAGCTTCGCCTGGGCGTTGACGCGCACGACCTTCAGACCCGCGCGGCCGAGGACGTACGAGATCGCGATCCAGGTCAGGTTCGTCAGCTGACCCGAGACACGCTGGTTCGGGTCGAAGCCGGCGACGACCGGCTGCGCGATCCCGGCGAGCAGCGCGACCCAGAACTCGCTCGTCCGGTACCCGTGCTTGTACTCCGCGATCAGCTGGTCGATCGGGTTCATCGGTGTCTCCCTTCGTGGCGGCAGGTCCGCTTCTACCACTCGCCGCCCGGCCTGACCAGGGCCCGCGCTTGACACCGACTCCGCGACCGCGGAACATCGCGCGACAGCACCGGGCTCGGGTATGCGCAACGCACTCCTGACATCGTTGCTGCGGCCCGCCGGCTCGGGGCACCCGGGGCCGGCGTGAGCGTGCGCCTGAACCTCCTGCGCGGCTTCGAGCTCCTCTGCGACGACGTGCGCGTGTCGCTGCCGCTCGCCTCGCAGCGGCTGCTGGCGTTCCTCGCGCTGCAGCAGCGGCCGATGCTGCGCATCTACGTCGCCGGCGCGCTCTGGCTCGATGCGAGCGAGTCGCGCTCCTACGCGAACCTCCGCTCGGCGCTCTGGCGGCTCCGCCAGCCGGGACATCCCGTCGTCGTGGCAACGCCGACGCACCTGGCGCTCCACGACGACGTCGAGGTCGACGTCCATCTCGCGATCGAGAGCTCCCGGCGCGCGCTGGCGCCGGCGGGGACCGGCGTCCTCGTCGACGGCGACGACCTCGCCGGCGAGCTGCTGCCCGACTGGTACGACGACTGGGTCGAGGACGACCGGCGGCGGCTGCGGCAGCTGCGGCTGCACGCGCTCGAGGCGATCGCCGAGCAGCTGCTCGAGCAGGGTCGCTTCGGGCAGGCCGTCGACGCGAGCCTGCTCGCGATCCGGATCGACCCGCTGCGGGAGAGCGCGCAGCGGCTGCTGATCCGCACCTACGCCGCCGAGGGCAACTGGAACGAGGCGCTCGACCAGTACCGCAGCTGGAGCCGGCGGCTGCGGGCCGAGACGGGCCTCGAGCCGTCCGACCGGATGCACGCGCTGCTCGACGACCTGCTCGGCCGGGTCCGCCGCGCCGGCTGAGACCGTGACGCCGCGGTGACGCGGCCACGACGGCGCCGCGACGCGCGGGAGGACGCCGCCGCGACGGCCGGCGCGGAGACTGCACCGGTCCGAGAGCGACCGCCGGCCGAGGAGGGACGGGATGCCAGTGCAGACGACGTATCCGGGGGTCTACATCCAGGAGGCGCCCAGCGGGGTGCACACGATCGTCGGGGTGAGCACCTCGGTCACCGCGTTCGTCGGCGCGGCCGCGAAGGGGCCGTCCGACCAGCCGACCCCCGTGACGAGCTTCGCCGAGTACGTCCGCACCTTCGGGCAGCCGGACGACCAGTCCCAGCCGATGGGCTACGCCGTCTCCCACTACTTCCAGAACGGCGGGACGCAGGCCGTGATCGTGCGCGCGCTCGCGGGCGACGCGCAGACCGCGAGCGTCCAGCTCGACGACCGGGAGGAGACCGGGAAGCCGATCCTGCAGCTCGACGCGAAGGGCGCCGGCGGCTGGGCGAACAGCGCGCTCGAGCTCGGGATCGCGGCGACGGTCGCGAACGGCAGCGCGAACGCGAACGACCTCTTCGACCTCGAGATCGACTACGGCGAGTCCGACCCGCGCTCGCCGACGCCCGTCGTCACCAAGGAGACCTATTCGAACCTGTCGATGTCGCCGAAGCACCCGCGCTACGCGCCGAACGTGCTCGCGGCCTCGAACCTCGTCGACGCGAGCGTCGTCGCCGCGACCGTCGCCGCCGCGACCGCGGTCGCCGGCACCTCCGCCACGAAGGAGACGGTCGGCGACGACACGGAGATCTCGTCCGGCGCGAACACCGTGCGCGTCAGCGTCGACTTCGGCCCGTCCGTCGACGTCGTGCTCTTTCCGGGCGCCACGACGCAGTCCTACACGGCGGCGCAGATCGTCAAGGAGCTCGGCGACCGGCTCGCCGCGCTCGGCGCGACGGCGTCGAGCCCGGAGGGCGGCGGCCCGATCACGCTGACGTCGAAGACGGAGGGGCCGAACTCGTCGGTCGTCGTCTCGCCGGCGCCGAGCTCGGACCTGAGCCAGACGCTCGGGCTCGGGCTCGCCTGGGGCGGCACCGAGATCTCCGGCTCGGCCGCGCTGCGGCCGGCGACGATCGACTCCGCCGGCCTCACGGGCGGCTCGGACGGCTCGACGGTCGTCGCCGCCGACATCGTCCCGGAGGGCGGCAGCGGCGGCGTCTACGCGCTCTCGAGCCTCCGCTTCCCGCGCTTCAACCTGCTCTCGCTGCCCGGCGTCACGACCCGCGACGTCGCCCAGGTGCAGGCGGCGCTCTCCTACTGCGCGGGCGAGCACGGCTTCCTGATCGTCGACAGCGGCTCCGACGACTGGAGCGCCACCGCGCCCGACCTCGGCTCCTACGCCGCCTACGGCGAGCACGGCGCGGTCTACTACCCGCGCGTCCAGCAGGTCGAGTCGCTGCCGGGCGGGACGACGCGCACGCTCGACCTGCCGCCCTCCGGCGCGATCGCCGGCGTCTTCGCCCGCACCGACACGAACCGCGGCATCTGGAAGGCGCCGGCGGGGCTGGAGGCCGGCGTCACGGGCATCTCGGCGCTGACGCAGGCGAGCTCCGACGTCGTGTCCGGCGTGCTCAACCCGCACGGCGTCAACGTCCTGCGCGACTTCCCGGCGGCGGGGATCGTCGTCTGGGGAGCGCGGACGCTCCGCGGCGACGACACGCTCTCCTCCGACTACAAGTACGTCCCCGTCCGCCGGCTCGCCGACTACATCGAGAGCTCGCTCTACCTGGGGACGCAGTTCGCGGTCTTCGAGCCGAACGATCCCGACCTCTGGGGGCAGCTCCGGCTCGCGGTGACGACGTTCATGCGCGGCCTCTTCCGGCAGGGCGCCTTCCAGCAGAGCTCGAAGCGAGACGAGGCGTCGAGCTTCTTCGTCGTCTGCGACGACAGCGTCAACCCGCAGTCGGAGATCGACCTCGGGCGGGTCAACATCGTCGTCGGCTTCGCGCCGCTGAAGCCGGCCGAGTTCGTCGTCGTCACGATCACGCAGATCTCGCACCTGGAGGACTGAGATGGCCGAGTTCGTCGTCAACGCGACCCGCTTCGATCCCTACAAGGGCTACATGTTCCGCGTCAAGTGGGACGGCAAGTACGTCGCCGGCCTGTCGAAGATGGGCGCGCTCAAGCGGTCGACCGTGCCGGTCGTCCACCGCGAGGGCGGCGACCCGTCGCACGACCGCAAGAGCCCGGGCAAGACGACCTACGACGCGGTGACGCTCGAGCGCGGAGTCACGCACGATCCCGACTTCGAGACGTGGGCGAACCTCGTCCACTCGCTGAAGAGCCCGATGTCGCTGAAGAACTTCCGCAAGGACGTCACCGTCGACGTCTTCAACGAGGCCGGGCAGAAGGTGCTCGCCTACAACCTGTACCGCTGCTGGGTGTCCGAGTACACGGCGCTGCCGCAGCTCGACGCGGCGACCGCCGCCGTCGCGATCGAGTCGCTGAAGCTCGAGCTGGAGGGCTGGGAGCGCGACGTCGGCGTGACGGAGCCGGCGGAGTCGTAGCGCCCGGGCCGTGCGGAGGTCGGACGTCCTCGACGCGCTCGCGGCGGACGGCGGCGAGCTCGGGCAGGTGCTCGCCCTGCTCGCGGCCGCCGGCGAGGCCGAGCCGGAGCGGCTTCCCGTCGCCGCGGGCGACCGGCTGCTGCTGGAGCTGCACCGCGAGGTCGCGGGGCGCGAGCTCGAGCTGACGCTGCTCTGTCCCCGCTGCCGGACGGTCAACGCGGTGGTGCTCGCGCCCGAGACGGTGCCGCCGCGACGGGAGCGGACGGCGTGGCTCGGCGGCCGCGGCGGCCTGCGCGGGCCGACCTACGACGACCTGCGCGACCTGCCGGCCGACGCGGACGAGGCGCGACGCGAGCTGCTGCGCCGCTGCGTCGTCGGCTCGCCGGCCTCGGAGCCCGCGGACGACGCGCTCGACCTCGTCGACGACTCGCTGGCCGGCCCGCTGGTGGTCGCGTGCGCCGGCTGCGACGAGACGGTCGAGGTGCCGCTGGACGCCGAGCGGGCGGTGCTCGAGAGCCTGCGCGCCGTCGCCGACGGGCTCGAGCGCGAGATCCACCTGCTCGCCCGCGCCTACCACTGGGAGCACGCGGCGATCGTCGCCCTGCCCGACGAGCGGCGGAGCCGGCTGGCGGAGCTCGTGGAGTCGGGCCTGTGAGCGGCGCCGTGGACCGGCTCGTCGCGCGTGCCCGCCGGCCGGCCGTGCGCTCGCGGCGGGAGGCGGCGGCTGCGCTCGTCGAGACCGAGTCGACAGCCGCGCCGCCGGCGTCCGCGCCCGCCGAGGCGCCGCCAGGGTCGGCGGCGGCTGCCGGCGCCCCGCCGCCACGCGCCGCCGTCGTGCGGGAGACGGCAGGGGCGGCGGTCGCGGCCGAGGAGGAGCCCGGGGAGAGTCCACCCCCCGTCGACCCGGCGGTGTCGCCGCGTCGGCACGCGGAGCCTGCGGTCGCGCGACCGGCGAGGTCTGCGGCGGCGGTTCCCGATCCGCCCGCCGCGTCCGAGGCCGCCGCCGCGGTGCCCGCAGCGTCCCCGGCGTCGCCGGCCCGGCCGGGGAAGCCGACGGCCGCACCCGGGAGCGACCCCGAGCCGGCACTGCCGTCCGTCCGGCGCGAGGCGCCCACTCCTTCCACCCGTCTCGGCCTGCCGCTGCGGGAGCGCGGCGCCGTCTCGATCTCCGATCTGCTCGTGCCGACGGCCGCCTCCGAGGCGGCCGCGTCGCCGGACAGGACGCCGCTCGACGAGGCCGGGCCCTCGAGCTCGGCCGAGCCGAGGGTCGTGCCGGAGGCCCGTCGCGAGGCTTCCGCGCCGGAGGCGCAGGCGCGAGTGGAGTCCGTGCGGCCGCCCCGGCCGCGCGCCGCCGCCGGCCCTGTTGCGGAGCCGCCGCCGGCTTCCCCGACCGCACCCGCGCCGTCTGCCGGCGTGGACGCGCCGCGGCCTTTCGCGCCGCCGCCGGTGACGATCGAGCGGATCGAGGTGATCACGCCCGCCGCGCCGGGCCCGCGTCCCGACCGGCTCGAGTCGCTCGCGGCGCAGCGCGCCGGCGCCTCCCTCCACGGCGGGCGACGCTGATGGCCGGCATCACGGCGATCCACGGCGTCGACGACACGCTGAAGACGATCGCGAAGGCCGCGGTCACGTCGCTCGACAAGGTGCCGACCGTCACGGTCGGCCCGCTGAAGGGCGCCGACACGCTGAGCGTCAACTGGTTCCTCTACCGGATCAGCCCGAACCCCGCCTACCGCAACATGGAGCCGCCGCGCACGGGTTGGCGGACCGCGCGCGGCAAGCCGCCGCTCGCGCTGCAGCTCCACTACCTGCTGACCGCGTTCCCCGGCGGCGGCACCATCGACGGCGATTACGAGCAGTTCTCGCACGGCGCGCTCGCCGCGGTGATGAACGCGCTGCACGAGAACGCGATCGTCGGCGAGCAGGATCCCGCGCTCTCGGAGCAGGCGAAGCCGCTCGTCGAGCCGCTGCGGATCACGCTCGAGCCGCTCGACCTCGAGGCGCTCTCGAAGCTGTGGACGGCCGCAGGCGAGCCGCTGCGGCTCTCCGTCGGCTACGAGGTCTCGCTCGTCACCGTCGACCCGGAGGAGACCTACGCCGCCGGGCCGCCCGTGCTGGCGCCGCGGGCGATCGTCGCCTCGATCGGGCCGCGCCTGCTCTCCGTCTCGCCGAGCCGGGCGACCGCGGCGGACGAGCTCTCGGTCGAGGTCGAGAACGCGACCGCCGTGGCCGCCTACGCGCTCGCTCCGGTCGACGGCGACCCGCCGCTGCCCGCAGGCGCGAGCGCCTGGACGCTCGCGGTCCTGCGCAGCTACGGCCCGACCACCGTCGTGCTGCGGCTGCCGGGCGCCGACCTCGCCCCGGGCGCGCGCCGGCTCGACGTCACCGAGACGGAGGGCGCGATCGCGACCGGCCGCGACAGCATCGGGCTGACGATCGTCCCCGCGATCACCGGCCCCGCCGAGACGGTCGCGCCCGGCGACACGGTGACGCTCGCGACCGAGCACGCGGCCGCCGACGTCGAGGTCTTCCTCGGCGGGCGCCCGCTGCCCGCCGCGTCGGTCGCCTTCGTCTCCGCGCAGTCGGTGCGGATCGTCGTGCCGGCGGACGCGGCGGTCGGCCCGGCGATGCTGTCGCTGCGCGCGGCGAAGGTGGCGGGGCCGGTGTTCTCGGGACTGGAGATCGGCGCGTGACCGACGACCAGCGCCTGCTCGCGCACCTCGAGCTGCTGCGCCTCGCGCTGCGCGCGTACCTCGGGCGGCTGCGCGCGCTCTGGGCGACGCCGGGCGACCGCCGCGCCGACGAGGTCGAGCGGCTGCTCGTCGCGGTCGGGACGACGCCCGTGCCCGAGCCGGAGCAGCCGCGCGCGCTGGAGCGGCTGTTCGCGGCGAGCGCCTCGCAGCCGGGAGGGCTCGGGCGGATCGTCGCCGCCGCCGGGCTCGGGCGCGGCGAGGAGCTGCTGGCGGCGGCCGCGTGGTGGGCCGAGGCCGACCCGCAGCTCGCAGCCGTGCTCGGCTGCGCCCACGACGACGCCGCGCGGCGTTACGCGTCCGCGGCGCTCGTCCGCCTGCTCGCCGCGCCCTACGGCATCGTCGCGCCCGGCGCGCTCGACGACGAGGGGCCGCTCGTCCGCTTCGGCGTCCTCTGCGCCGGCGCCGGCGCCGGCGGCGCGCTGACGCCGACGCCGACCGCGCGCGACCTCCTCGCCGGGACGGCACCGCGGCCGTTCGAGCCCGGCCGGCGGATGCCGACCCGGCTCGAGCCGACCCGCGACGCGCTGGCGCGCCACCTGCGGGCGGGACGCGGCGGCACCGTCCTGCTGCGCGGCCCCGTCGGCGCCGGTCGCCGCGCGCTCGCCGCCGCGGCCGTGCGCGCCGCCGGCCTCGTCGCGGTCGCCGCCGAGCGGCCCGCCGGCGAGCTGCGGCTGCTCTCCGCGACCGGTGCAGGCGTGCCCGTGCTCCCGGCCGCCGCCGCAGCCGACCTCGGCTGGAGCCGCGCAGACCCACCGCTCATCGCCTGGGGCGGCGTCGACGACCGCCTCCCGGGCGCCTACGTCGTCGACGTGCGACCGCCGACCCGGCCGCAGCGGACGGCGCTCTGGCGGCAGGCGCTCGCGGACGCCGGCCTCGACCCCGCAACCGCGCCGAGCCTCGCCGGGCGCTTCGGCTTCACCGAGGGCGACGTCGCCGACGTGATCGGCCGCGCCGCGCTCGACGCCGCCTGGGCGGCGGCGCCGCTCGACGCCGAGCGCGTCTGGGCGGCGGCGCGGCGCCAGCCCGAGCACGCGCTCGGCCGGCTCGCCGCCCTGGTGACGCCGACGTTCACGCTCGACGACCTCGTGCTCGCGGAGCAGGCCCGCACGCAGCTCGGCGAGCTCGTCGCGCACGTCGCGCTCCAGCACGTCGTCCTCGACGACTGGGGCTTCCGGCGCCGGCTGCCGCGCGGGCAGGGCGTCGCGGCGCTCTTCGCCGGCCCGCCCGGCACCGGCAAGACGATGGCGGCGGAGGCGATCGCGAACGAGCTCCGCCAGGATCTCTACCGGATCGACCTCTCCGCGGTCGTCTCCAAGTACATCGGCGAGACGGAGAAGAACCTGGCCCTGGCCTTCGACGAGGCGGAGCGGGCCGGCGCCGTCCTCTTCTTCGACGAGGCGGACGCGCTCTTCGGCAAGCGCACCGAGGTGCGGGACGCGCACGACCGCTACGCGAACCTCGAGGTCAACTACCTGCTGCAGCGCGTCGAGACCTTCACCGGGCTCGTGATCCTCGCGAGCAACCGGCAGGCCGCGCTCGACGAGGCCTTCCTGCGCCGCCTGCGCTTCACGATCCGCTTCGAGCTGCCGGAGGCGCCGCTGCGACGCGAGCTGTGGCGGCGCGCGTTCCCGCGGGAGGCGCGGGTCGGCGAGCTCGGCTGGGACGCGCTCGCCGCCTGCGAGCTCGCCGGCGGCAGCATCCAGAGCGCGGCGCTCGCGGCGGCGTACCTCGCGGCCGCGGCGGGAGAGCCGGTGCGCGCCGCGCACGTCGAGCGCGCGCTCCGGCGCGAGTACGAGAAGCTCGGCCGGGCCTGGCCCGGCCTGCGCCCGCGGAGCGTGGCCGCGTGACCGCGCCGCGCTCCCGGCCGCTCAGCCTGCGGGTGCAGACGACCGCCGCGCCGCGGCCCGCCCTGCTGCGCTCGGCGATCGCCGACGCGCTCGCGGGCCGCGCCGTCGCCGGGCCGGAGGGCGAGGTGGCGCGGAGCGTCGCGACCGCCGTCGAGCGCGCATGCGAGGGAGCGCAGCGGTGGCGGTGATGCGAGGCATGCTCGCGGCCTACTCCGGCGTCGCGTCCGGGTCGCCGCCGACGGTCGTCTCGTTCCAGTACAACCCGACCGAGGTCACGCGCGTCCTGCGGCTGCAGAAGGACGACTCCGCGAGCGGCGGCGGCAGCGCGCTCAACACGCGCGACACCGCGATCGAGGAGTACACGCTGACGCTCGAGCTCGACGCGACCGACGGGCTGGAGAAGGGCGCGCCGCTGACGACCGCGCTCGGGATCGCGCCGAGGCTCGCCGCGCTCGAGCTGCTGATGGAGCCGGTCGGCACCTCGACGCTCGGCGACCTGCTCTCCTCCGGCTCGCGCCCGGCGACGCTGAAGCTGCCGCTCGTCCTGCTGATCTGGGGGCCGGGCCGGATCGCGCCCGTCGTCCTGACCTCGCTGAAGATCAGCGAGACGGGGTTCGACGAGCTGCTGAACCCGATCCACGCGAGCGCCGACCTCGGCTTCCAGGTGCTCGGCAGCCGCGACGTCTCCGCCGACGACGCGGTCGCGCAGGCCGCGATCGGCTACTACCAGGGCGCCCGCGCGGCGAAGGCCGTCCTCCAGGCGCCGCAGGTCGTGGAGCTCGGCAGCTGATGGCGCAGCTCGACCCCACCTCGCGCTACCGCGGGCTGCCGGAGATCGCGGTGACGGCGGAGGACGGCACCGTCCGGCTGCTCGGCGCGCCCCGGATCGTCCCGGCCCCGTCCACCGGCGCCTCGTACGAGGTGCAGCCGGGCGCGCGGCTCGACCTGCTCGGCGCGGCCGCGCTCGGCGACTCGACGCGCTGGTGGGTGCTCGCCGACGCGAACCCGTGGGCCGACGCGACCGCGCTCGAGCGCGCCGGCGCCGTCATCGACCTCCCCGCCGATGTCTGAGACCGTCGTCGCCGTCGAGCTGGACGGGGCGGCGCTCGGCGCCGACGACCTGCTGCGCGTGCTCGAGATCGAGGTCGAGGAGGCGACCGACGCCGCCGACGCCGCCGCGCTGACCGCCCAGCTCGCGCCCGGCGCGGACGGCGGCTGGACGAGCGTGCTCGACGCGCTGACGGCGCCGCGGACGCCGCTCGCGGTCGAGCTGCGGCGCGACGGCACGAGCTACCGCTTCGACGGGCTGACGACCGAGGCGGCGTGGGAGGTCGCCCCCGACGCGACCTCGACGCTGACCGTGAAGGCGCTCGACCGCACGCTCGAGATGAACCTCGAGGAGAAGGTCGCGCGCTGGCCGGGCAGCTCCGACAGCCAGATCGCGGAGACGATCCTCTCCTCCTACGGCTTCGACGCCGACGTCGAGGCGACGCCGGACTCGCCCGACCCCGACGTCCACGTCGTCGTCCAGCGCGCGAGCGACTGGGCGTTCCTCCGCTCGCTCGCGACCAAGTGGGGCTACGCCGTCTACCTCGAGGCGGCGGACGACGGCATCGTCGGCACGTTCAAGCCGCTCGACCCGCTGGCCGACCCGCAGGGGGAGCTCGCATTCGGCTTCGGCGCGGCCGCCCGCTCGGCGTCGGTGCAGGTGCGGCTGACGGCCGGCCGCGACGTCAAGGCGTGGCGGCTGCTCCCGCTCGGCTTCGACCTGCTCGACGGCGAGTCGGACGGGACCGAGCAGGCGCAGGGGCCGTCGCCGCTCGGCGGGCAGACGACGGTGCTGCTCGCGCCGGAGGACGTCGAGGGCGAGATCGAGCCGGCCCGGGCGGCGATCTCGCTCGCCGACCGCTCCGCCTTCGTCGTCCGGCTCGAAGCCGAGGTCGACACGGAGGCGCTCGGCAGCGTCGTGCGCGCACGGCGCACGGTCTCCGTCTCCGGGCTCGGGCCGACGCTCGCGGGCACCTATCTCGTCGACCGCGTCCGCCACCGCGTGACGCGCGACGGCCACCGGCAGCGCGTGACCCTCCTCCGCAACGCGCTCGGCGAGGGCGGCGGGCCGTTCTGATGGCCGACCGCTTCCACGGCAAGTACCTCGGCGTCGTCGTCGACAACGAGGATCCGAAGGGCCTCTCGCGGCTGCGTGCGCAGGTGCCCGAGGTGTTCGGCGACGAGGAGACCGGCTGGTGCCTGCCGTGCACGCCGTACGCGGGGAGCGGCGTCGGGCTCGCGGCCGTGCCGCCGGTCGGCAGCTACGTCTTCGTCGAGTGGACGGGCGGCGACACGACGCGCGCGCCGATCTGGTCCGGCGCGGTCTGGGCGGACGGCGACGGGGTCGCCGGCGCGGGCAAGGACAAGCTGCTCCTGCTGACGCCGGCGGGCCATGCGATCACGCTCGACGACTCGGCGTCGAGCGTCGAGGTCGCAGCCGCCTCCGGCGCGAAGGTGCGGCTCGACGACGACGGCGCGACGATCGAGTTCGGCGCGCAGAAGGTCGCGCTGACCCAGGGCTCGGTCTCGATCAACGACGGCGCGCTGGAGGTGCGTTGATGCCGGGCTTCCTGCTCGACGGCGGCACCTCGATCGCGTGCCCGCACGGCGGCAGGGCGACGGTGCCGCCGCGCTCTCCCCGCGTCTCGCTCGGTGGGCAGCCGCCGTACGTCGTCGACGACTTCGCGGCGCCGGCGATCGCCGGCTGCGCGTTCAACGTCGGCGGCGCGCCCTCGCCCTGCCTGCGGCTGCAGTGGCTCGCGCCGGCGACGCGGGTCACGGTCGGCGGCTCGCCCGTCCTGCTCTCGAGCTCGGTCGGCCTCTGCCTGAACGCGGCCGGCGCGCCGCAGGGCACGGCGATCGTCAGCGGCTTCCAGACGAAGGTGCAGGGACAGTGAGCGCGCCGGCACGGCATCCGTACCGGCTCACCCACGCGCGGCAGCTGGCGGCAGCCGAGCCCGCCCGGCACGTCGCCGACCTCGTCCGGCTCGTCCTGCTGACCGGCGCGAACGAGCGCCTGCACCGGCCCGACTTCGGCGCCGGCCTGGGCGCGCACGCGCTCTTCGAGCCGCTCGACGCGGCGCTCGCGACCGTGGTCGAGATGCGGGCGCGCGGCGCGCTCGAGAGCGCGCTCGGCGACCGGATCGAGCTCGGCGACGTCTCGGTCGAGCAGACGGGCGAGACGACCCTGGAGGCACGCGTGTCCTACCGGCTGCGCGGGTCGAGCGACGAGCTGCGCGTACAGGTGACGCTCGCCCATGCCTGACGGCGCGCTCGGGGTCGAGCCGGTCTCCCGGTCGGTGAACCGGCCGCGCCGCCTGCTCGCGCCGCGGGCCGCCGTCCACGGCCTCCGCGGCGCGCGCGCGACCTACGACGAGACGACCGGCGCGCGGACGCTCGAGGTGTGGCTCTATCGCGCGCCGCCGGCGCAGCTCGTCGACCCCTCGCCGCTCCCCGACGGCTACGCGCGGCCCTGGTCGCTCGTCGCGCCGCCCGGCGCGCCGCCGGTCTCGATCGGCTCGGCGGCCCGCTCGAACACGCCCGACCCGCACCTCGTGCTCGCGCTCGCGGGAGAGCCGTCGACGGCGCGCTACCTGCTGCGGCTGGACGCGCCGACCGGCGTCGAGGTCGACCCGCTGCGAAGCACGCTGCCGGTGCGGCTCCGCCCCGAGTGCGAGGCCGCGAGCTGCTTCGACGCCGACGCGACGCCGCTGCCGCCGCCGCCCGCGCCCTCGCCCGTCCACGACTACGGCGCGCGCGACTGGAGTTCGCTGCGCCGCGCGCTGGTCGAGTTCCTGCTCCGGGAGGATCCGGGCGCCGATCTCTCCCCGGCCGACCCGACGATCACGCTGCTCGAGCTCTTCGCCCACGTCGGCGACCTCCTCCACTACCGCCTCGACCGCGTCGCGACCGAGGCCTACCTCGAGACCGCCCGGTTGCGGACGTCGGTGCGGCGGCACGCGCGCCTCGTCGACTACCGGCTCTCGGACGGCGTCTCCGCCCGCACGTTCGTCGCGATCGCGGTCGAGCCGACCGCGGACGGAAAGGACCGGGAGCTCGACGTCGAGGTCGACGACGTCGCGACCGACGCGTCCGGCTCGGCGCTCGCGTTCACGGTCGAGCGGGTTCCGTCGGCGCCCGCCGGCGCGACCGGGCCGGCGCTCGAGGCGCACGCCGCGCTCTCGGAGATCGCCGTCTACGACTGGGGCGAGCCCGGAGGCTGCCTGACCGCGGGCGCGACCGGCTGCGCGCTCGTCCGCCCGCGGCCCGCCGATCCGCTCGGCGGCGACTGGCTCCGCCCGGGCGACCTGCTCGCCTTCGAGCTCGTCGACCCGGACGACGCGACGCAGCACGCCGCGTGGGCGAGTCGCGCGGCGCATCAACCCTGGCCGCCGGCGCCGGGCCCCTCCCGGTTCCGGCCCGCGCTGCCCGGCCGCCCGTCGCAGGTCGTCGAGCTGACCTCGGTCGAGCCGTTCGACGACCCGCTGGCGCCGCGGACGCTCGAGCTCGCACGCGTCGCCTGGCGCCGCGAGGACGCGCTGACGCGCGCGTTCCCGGTCTCGATCGTCGCGCCCGAGGGCGTCTCCGAGGTGGTGGTCGCCCGCGGCAACGTCCTCCCGGCGCACCACGGCCGTGTCGCCGACGGCGACGGGACGCTCGAGCTGCGCAGCGCGAGCGAGTACGCGCTCGGCGCCTGCGGCACTCCGGCCGGACCGCGCCGCGCCGGCGGCCCCGGGCTCTCGCTGCGCGCGGACGGCACGCCCTACCGGCTCGACGTCGACGTCGACCTTCCCTCGCAGCTGACCGTGCGCGCGACCGTGCTCGACTCGCTGCTCGACGCGCCGCCGGGGGAGCTCGCCTGCGTGGTCGACGTCGAGGAGCACGAGCCGCCGCTCCTGCGCTTCGTCACCGGCTCGGTCGGCGTCGCGCCGCCGCTCGACAGCGTCGTCCGCGCCGTCTACGAGGTCGGCTGCGGCCGCGCCGGCAACGTCCCCGCCGGCGCGCTGCGCCTCCTCGAGCGGCGCAA
The DNA here is from genome assembly GCA_035708405.1 of Gaiellaceae bacterium. GTDB lineage: Bacteria > Actinomycetota > Thermoleophilia > Gaiellales > Gaiellaceae > DASSSQ01. The sequence continues at coordinate 16,252 of DASSSQ010000096.1, read as the reverse complement.
CCCCGATCCGCTCGCGGACGAGCGCTGGCTCCCGCTCGCGGCGGCCCGCAACCCGGTCGCGGCGACCGGCGGCGCGGAGCCGACGCCCCTCGACGTCGCGCGGCGCGACGCGCCCCAGGCCTATGCCGCCGAGCCGCGGCGCGCGGTCGTCCCGGCCGACGTCGCCGCCGCCGCGGCGGCCGACCCGTCGCTCGTCCGCTTCGCGATCGCCGACCGCGGCTGGACCGGCTCCTGGCCGCTGACGACCGCGCGCCTCGACCTCGTCGAGCCGGGCGACGCCGGCGCCGTCGCCTCCGTCCAGGCGCAGCTGGACGCGCTGCGCCTGCTCGGCACCGAGGTCGTCGCGCTCGAGGCGCGCGTCGTCGGGATCGTGCTCGCGCTCGAGATCTGCGTCGTCCGGGGAGCGGACGCGGCGCTCGCACGGCGTCAGGTGCTCGCGGCGCTGCGGCCCGGCAGCGACTCTCGCCCCGGGCTCTTCCACCCGTCGCGGCTGCCGTTCGGCGCGGAGGTCTACGTCTCCGCGGCGGTGGCGGCCGTGGGCGCGCTCCCGCTCGTCGACGCGGTCGAGGTGCTCGAGGCGCGCCGGCTCGACGAGCCCCGGGGGACGGTGCACGCGGTGATCTCGTTCCGGCCGGACGAGGTGCCCGCGCTCGACGACGACCCGGACCGGCCGGAGCGCGGCCGACTCGACGTCGTGATCGGAGGCGGCGCATGAGCTCCCGCTTCGCCGCCGCGGACGGGCGGTGCGGCGGACGCGCGGAGACGCTCGGGCTCGTGCCGCCGCCGCCGGGCCAGCGCCGGCTCGTGCGCCGGCTCGGCCACTTCCAGGGCTTCTTCGACGACGTCGTGCGCAGGATCGAGACGGAGCCGGCCGGCACGACGACGCTCGCGCATCTCTGGGACGTCGAGGGCGACCCGCGCGGGTCGCTGCTCGTCCGCCTGTGGGCGTTCGTCGCCGAGGGCGTCGCCGCCTACGCCGAGCTGGCCGCGGGCGAGGCCTACGTCGGCACGGCCGCGGACTGGACCGACCTGCGCCGGCTCGCCGACCTCGTCGGCTACGCGCCGCGGGCGCGCGTCGCGGCCCAGGGCTGGATCCGCGCGGAGGTCGACCGGAACGCGTCGCCGCTCGTCCCCGCCGGCACCCGCGTGCAGGCGCCCGCGACGGCGACGCGAGCCGTCCAGACGTTCGAGACGGTCGAGGACACGCGCCTCCACGGCGACTGGACGGGCCTGACCGCGACGCGCCCCTTCGCTCGCTCCACCAGGCCCGACGGGCGGACGATCCGCTTCGGGGACGACGGCGGCTTCCGCGCCGGTCTCCAGGTGCTCTTCCTCGACCACACCCGTCCGGAGGACGACCGGGACGGGTCGGACGCCGTCACGCCGCTCGCGGTCGCGGGTGTGGTCGCGGTCGAGGCCGACCTCGGCACCTTCGTCGTCACCTTCGACCGCGACCTCGAGGCGGCCTTCGCGGACGCGCACCATCCCGCCGCGCACCTGATCCGCGAGTCCGCGGGCAGGGCGCGCCGGCTCGAGGACGTCGTCACCGTCCAGCGGACCGAGGGGGGCTTCGCCGCCGAGACCGTCGCGCTCGACTACTCCGCGGACGGGGCGGCCGCGGGCGCGTCCTTCGTCGTCGTCGACACGTTGCTGACGCGCGCCTCGACCGGCTCCGGCATCGCGATCGTGAACTGGGGCGCCTCCCGCGTCGCCCTGCGCAGCCTCGAGACGCACGTGCCCGTCGACTGGCAGGTGGCGCCGGGAACGACCGTGCGCGTCTCGCGCCTGAACTTCGAGGCGGCCGAGCACGGCCTCGGCGAGGGGCTCTGGCAGGACGGCTCTGCCGGCGTCTACGTGCTCGACCCGCCGGTCTCGGCCGCGAACCTCGTCCCGGACACGTCGGCGCCGGCGGGGCGGCTGCGGCTCCACCCGGCGCCTGCCGTGGCGCCCGCGCGGCTTGCCCTCGCGACCGGATCGGCCTGGACGGTCTACGCCTGCAAGGCGCACGAGCCCGCCTCCGGCAACGCGATGCTGGTCGTCCTCGACGGCGACCCGGGCGGCGACGCGACCCGCTGGGACGCGACCGGCAACGTCGTCCGCGTCCGGCACGGCACGACGACGAGCGCCGTCGTCGGCAGCGGCGACGCGACCCGCCCCTTCCAGGAGCTCGCGCTGCCGAAGGCGCCCGTCGCGCACGACCTCGCCGCCGACGGCACGCCGGTCTCGTCGCTCTCGCTGCGGGTCGACGGCGTCGAGTGGCAGGAGGTCGCGACGCTGTACGGGCAGGACGACGCGCAGGTCTACGCGACGACGCTGGCCGCGGACGGCGGCGAGACGGTCCGCTTCGGCGACGGCGTCCACGGCGCGCGGCCCACGACCGGGGCGAACAACGTCGCCGCCGTCTACCGGGTCGGCGGCGGCACCGAAGGCGAGATCGGCGACGGGGCGATCACGGCGCTGCTCGGGCAGATGCGAGGCGTCAAGAAGATCGCGGGCGGGCCGACCGCGGGCGGCGCCGAGCAGGACGACGAGCGTCGCCTGCGGACGCTCGCGCCGGCGCGTGCGCGCGCGCTCGGACGGATCGTCTCGCGGGAGGACGCCGTCGACCTCGCGCTCGCCTACCCCGGGGTCAGTCACGCAGCGGCCTGGACCGCCGGCGGCACCGTCCAGCTCGCGTTCCTGCGCGCGGGCACGTCCGGCCCGAGGGCGCCGGTCGCCGACGAGGTGCGCTCGCTCGCCCTCTACCTCGCCGACCGCCGCGACACGACCTTCGCGCTCCGCGTCGTCCCGGCACGGGTGACGACGGTGAGCGCGGTCGCCACGGTCGCGCTCGACCCGCGGTTCGACCGCGCGACCGTGCTCGCGGCCGCGACGGCCTCGCTGGCCGACCCGCTGGGGCCCCTCGACCCGTCCGCGCGCTCGCTCGGGCGGCCGCTCGATCCGTCCGACCTCTACACGACGCTGCACGCGGTGCAGGGGCTCGTCGGCGTGGCGTCGCTGGCGCTCGGCGGGACGCCGGCGGACGCGCTCGTCCCGCTGCCGGCCGACCGCGACGAGCTGCTCCTCCTCGCGCAGCCGGCGACGGTGCAGGAGGCGACGGCGGAGTGAGCTCGTTCGCGCCGCCGCTCGCCGACTGGGTGCCGCTCGCGCTCCGCGACACGCCCGTCGGCGACCCCGACACGCCGCGCCTCCTCGACGCGCTGCTGGCGGCGATCGACGGGCAGCGCGAGCTGCTCGAGGCGGACGTCGACCAGGTGCTCGACGACGTCTTCGTCGAGAGCTGCGCCGACTGGGCCGTCCCCTACATCGGCGCGCTGGTCGGCCTCCCGCCCGACGCGGGCCGGCTCGAGGTCGCCTACGCGATCGCGCTCCGCCGGCGCAAGGGGACGCCGGCCGCGCTCGAGGACTTCGTCCGCGTGCTCACCGGCTGGACGGCGCTCGCCGTCGAGGGGAGGTCGGTCACCGTCTGGGCGCAGAAGCTCGGGCATCCGGGCCCGCCGCGGGTCTCCTCGCTCGACCTCACCGCCGCCGGCCGCAGGCACGGCGAGTCGCCGTTCGCGCCGTGGCTGCGGAGCACGACGCCGGGACGGGAGTGGTCGCCGCGCGCCGCCTCGGCGCTCGTCTGGCCGTGGGCCGTGCGGACGTACAACGGCTCGCGCGCCCGGCCACTGCCGAACCGCCGCTACGCGCTGCACCCGCTCGGGCTCGACGCGCCGCTCTACGTGCAGCCGCCCGCCCGCGAGATCGCCTCCGACTCGGCCGGCGCCGGGCTCGCCGGTCGCACGGTCAGCGCCACCGACGCGCCCGTCCGCGCGACCTACCGCGTGCTCGAGGAGCTCGCGGCGCCGGGCTCGGTCGTCTACGGCGACGCGTGGCGGCTCCCGGACGACCACCCGCTCGCGACGCCCGCCGACGAGGCCGAGCCGCCGCCGCTGCTGCGGCTGTTCGTCGGCGGCCAGCCGCTTCCGTGGTCGGCGATCCGCTTCGCGAAGATCACCCCCTCCTCGCCGGCGCCGCCGCACGGGATCGCCCACGTCGACCCGCTGCGGGGACACGTGCAGCTCGGCCCCGGGCTCGAGCGCGGCGTCGTCGCGGCCTGGCACCGGCCGGTCTCCGGCTCGCTCGGCGCGCTGGCCGCCGACGCGCGCCGCACGATCGAGGCGCAGATCGCGATCGCGGTCGACCCGTCGCAGCCCCCCTCCGGCCGCCGCGTCCGCCGGATCGCCGACGCGTTCGCGCTCGCGCAGCAGATCGTCGCGCAGGAGGGGCTGGCGCCGAGCGTGCCCGGCCGCCCCGATGTGGAGATCCGGCTGGAGACGAGCGAGACGATCCCGGCCGGCCACCCGTACGACGACGCGGCCGGCGCTCTGCGCTGGCGGATCGTCGCGCCGACGCTGTCGACGCCGACGGTGCGCGGCGCGCTCCACTTCGACCTGCCGGACGCCGAGCTCTCGCTGGAGGGCTTCGTCCTCGGCGGCGACCTCGTGCTCGGCGGGTCGCTCGCGCGGGTGACGCTCGACGGGATGACGATGAACCCGGCCGCCGGCCGGAAGCTCCTCGTCGACCCGGGCGCGTGGCTGCTCGCGCTCGAGGCGCGGCGCTCGATCCTCGGGCCGATCCGCGCCGACCTCGCGGCGACGCCGATCTCGCTCGTCGACTGCGTCGTCGACGGCGTCGGGCGCTCGCTCGACGCCTGTGCCGCCGGCCCGGGGCCGCGGCCGGCGCCGCAGGCGGCCGTCGCGCTCGCCTCGCGCTTCCCGCCCGCGCTCCGCGCCGAGGGCTGCACCTTCGCCGGCCCGGTCGCCGTCGAGGCCGTCAGCGGGATCGACTCGATCTTCGTCGACGGCGTCGAGGTCGCCGACCAGACGGACGGCTGCCTCGACCACTGCTACCTCGGCGGCGACTCCCAGTCGCTGCCCGCGACGTTCAGGTGCCTGACCGCTCCGCCGCCCGCGTTCGTCAGCGACGCCTTCGAGTCGGGCGGCTACTACGCGCCGGCGCTCGAGTCCGCCCAGCCGCTGCTGACGGCGGCGAGCGACGGCGGCGAGATCGGCGCCTACCACCACGCGCGGCGCGCCGCCTCGCTCGCCCGGCTCCGCAGCCGCATCCACGAGTTCGTACCGCTCGGCCTCGACAGCGAGGTCGTGCTCGCCCCCTGGGAGGAACGATGAACGGCGACTACACGAAGGTGCCGCTGCGCGCCGGCGACCGCTGGACCGCGGCCCGCATGCAGCAGGGCCGCGTCCTGCTCGACCACGAGTGGAACCTCAACCTCGACGCGTCCTCGCGCGTGCAGCGGGTCGAGGCGTTCGACGTGATCGGCGCCGCCGGCGTCCGCGACGGCGACGACGACTTCGGGGTCTCGCTCGTGACGACGGACGGCGCCGTCACCGACCTCGCGATCGCGGCCGGCCACATCTGGGCCGGCGGCGAGTTCGCCCTCGCGCCGGCCGACTTCCGCTACGGCGACCAGCCGGGAATCGACCCGCTGCCGCAGCAGGGAAAGATCGTCGTCTACCTCGACCTCTTCGACGAGCACGTCCAGCCCGGCGAGCGGCCGGACCTGATCGATCCCGCCCTGCAGCCGATCGACACGGCGGCGCGGACCCGGGTCGGCTACCGGGTGCGCGTCGTCGCGACCGAGGAGCTCACCGGCCGGGACGCCTGGCGGGTCGCGAGCGCGGGCCTGGTCGGCGGCTCCGACGCCACGCTCGGCATCGCGCCGATCGCCGCCGGCGGCAGCGGCGGCGACCCGTGCGCGCCGCCCGCCGACCCGGCGGGCGCGCTCCCGGACGGGCTGCTCAGCGTCGAGGTGCTCGACGGCGGCGACGCGACGAAGGCTCGCTTCGCCTGGTCGTTCGACAACGGCGCGACGGTGGCGCCGGTGCTGACGCCGCCGACGACGGCGGACGACGTGCTCGTCGCGACGACGCCCGCGGCCGTCTTCGCGCCGAACGACCTCGTCGAGCTCTCCTGGCTCGGCCGGCGCGCCGACCGGATCGACCACGGCGACCTCTACACGGTGACGACGGTCACGCCGGGCCAGGACGGCACGCACCTCGCGCTCGCGCGGACGGCGGGCCTGGGCGTCCCGCCCGCCGGCGCCGAAGGGCTCGCCGTCCGCCGCTGGGACGGGCTGACCGCCGCCGGCGCGGCGACGACGACGGTCTCCTTCCGGGGCCGCGACTACCTGACGATCCAGCCCGGCGCGACCGGCACCTTCCGGGTCGGCGACTGGTGGGGAGCGCGCGTGCGCGACGGCGGCAACGACATCGAGGCGCGCACCGACGCGTCGCCGGACGGCATCCTGCACGGCTTCGTCCAGCTCGCGTACATCGACCTCGACACGCACGAGGTTCAGGATCTCCGGCCGCGCTTCAAGCCGCTTGTCGAGCTGACGACCGACGTCTGCACGGTCGCGATCGACCTCGACACCGACATCGAGGCCGCCCTCTCGCGGCTGCCGAGCGACGGCGGCGAGATCTGCTTCGCCGCCGGCCGCTACCAGCTGTCGGACCCGATCGTCTTCGCCGGCCGGCAGCGGATCACGATCCACGGCACCGGCCCCTCGACGGTGATCGTCGCGCCGCCCGGCAGCGCGACGGCGTTCCGCTTCGAGGACTGCACCGAGGTCGAGCTGCGCAACCTGCGCGTCGCCGGCGGCGCCCCCGCGACGGGCAGCGGCGACCTCGACGGCGCGGTCACCTTCGTCGGCGCCTGCGTCGACGTCCGCGTCAACGAGTGCACGATCGCCTGCGCCGGCGCGGCCGCGCTCGCGCGCACCTGCCTGACCGTCCGCTCCGACGGCGACTCGCTCCCGGACGTCGTCCGGATCGAGCGCAACACCTTCGAGGTCGGTGCCCAGCAGACGGCGGTCCTGCTCGTCGACGTCGACGAGTCGCGGATCGACGACAACCGGATCGCGCTCGCGCCGAGCGAGCCCGCGACGACGTTCGGCCTGCAGGGCGTCGTCGTCGCCGGGGCGCGCGCGTCCGTCGTGCACGTGCGCGGCAACGTGATCCGCGACGTCGCGCAGGGGATCCACGTCGCGCTCTCCGACTCCTCCGGCACGACGAGGACGATCGACAAGGCGCTCGTCGCCGAGAACTTCGTGCGCGTGAAGGTGCCGCAGGGCTACGACCGCGACCGGCACGCGATCCTCGTCGGCCGGGCGAACTCGATCCAGATCCTCGGCAACGGCGCGAAGCTCGACCCGGTCGGCGCCGGCACGCACATCTTCGGCGTCCACGTGAAGGCGCCGGCCGGTCCGCTGCTGGTCGTGCGCGACACGGCGCTCGACGGCTTCGACGTCGGCGTCGCGGTCACGGACGTCGACGCGAAGAGCGTGCCGCAGCAGAAGGTCTGGTTCGTCGAGGGGACGATGGCCGCGAACGGCGTCGTCGCGCTCGACGCGCCGGACGACGTCGACGAGAAGCGCAACGCGCCGATGCCGGTCGGCGGCCTGCTCGGCGGGATCTCGGCGACGCCGAACGCGATCGCGCCGGGAACCTCCGCGACCGGGATGGTGACGCTGAAGGCGCCGGCCGCGCGCGGCGGCGCCCTGGTCAACCTGTCGATCGTGAAGCAGAACGCCGCCGATCCGCCCGTCGCCAACGTGCCGGACCAGGTGATCGTGCCCGCCGGCGCCACCCAGGTCGCCTTCACGATCAGCGCGCCCGCCGGCGCGCGCCCGGCCGGGGTCAACGTGACGATCCACGCCGAGCAGCAGGACACCGGCCAGCCGGCCGCCCCGACCGCCGACGCGCAGTTCACGGTGCTCTCGAACGCGGCCGCCTCGATCGCGAGCCTGACCTTCAGCCCGAACCCGGCGCCTCCGAACACGGCCGTCAGGGGAACCGTGACGCTGACGCAGGCCGAGCCGGGCGCGATCGTCGCGCTCGCGACGGAGAACCCGACCGTCGCCGGCCTGCCGGTGAGCAGCATCGCCGTCGCCTCCGGCACCTCGGCGAGCTTCGACGTCGCGCTGCACCCGACGAACGTCGACCAGAAGGTGAAGCTGAGCGCGCAGCTGCACGGCAGCACGCGCTGGGCCGAGCTGATGGTGCTCGGGAAGCTCCAGCTGAAGATCGGCCGGATCCGCATCCTGAAGGTCGCCACCGACGCCGACGCGAGCCCCGCCGTCCTCTTCGACACGGCCGACCCCGGCAGCTCCTTCCTGCCCGGCCGGCGGATCTCGCTCGACTACGCGTTCGGCTCCCTCGCCACGCGCGCGAACGCGATCGAGGTCACCTTCCAGGGAGCGGCGCCGAAGCTCTCGACGATCGTCGCCAACTCGTCGTTCGTCGTCGCCCACGCGACGACGCCGCCGTGGTCGACGGTCGCGCAGCCGCCGAACCAGCGGATCGTCCAGCTGGCGGACCCGCGGGTCGTCCGCTGGGTCGCCGACGGGATTCCGCTGCCGCTCGTCACGCTGACGACCGCCGGCAAGTCGATCGACTACACGGTGACCCTGAAGGGCGGCACGATCGCCGCCACGAACGGTCGCCTGCTCGACGGCGAGCTGGCAGGGCTCCCGTCCGGCGACGGCGTCGACGGCGGCGACGCCGTCTTCACGCTGACCCTGACGCAGCAGACCCTCGAGGTGGACACGAGCGACCTCCTCAACGCGCGGCGCGCTCAGATCCAGCTCAAGGTCTACGGGCCCGAGGCGCCGCTCGGGCCGGATCCCGGGGTGATCGAGCACGAGCTCACGCCGTGAGCGAGCGCGCCCGAACGCGCCGCGCGCCGGCCTCGGTCGAGCGGGCGCTCGCCGCGCCCTCGCGCCCGCTCGACGGTCCGACCCGGTCGACGTTCGAGCGCCGGCACGGAGCCCCGCTCGACCACGTCCGCGTCCGCGAGGACGCCGCCTCGACACGCGACCTGCACGCCGACGCCTATGCCGTCGGCGGCGAGATCGTCTTCGCGCCCGGCCGCTACAGGCCGGGCACGCGCCGGGGCGACGCCCTGCTCGGCCACGAGCTCGCACACGTCATCCAGCAACGGCACGCGACCGCCGGCACCGCTCCGCTCCACGTCGTGCCCGCCGAGCACGCCACCGAGCGCGAAGCCGCGGCCGGCGAGCCGCGGACCGGGCTGTCGCGCCGCGCGGTCTAGCGCGCGCCGGCCGGCACGACCGAACCCGCGCAGGCGCAGCGCCCGCACGGCACCGGCGGCGCGTTCACCGCGGCGGCCCTCGGCTCGCCGCTCGGCATGGAGCAGCTGCTGCTCGAGGAGTTCACGACGGGGGTCGTCGCCGAGCTGCACGAGGAGGAGACGCGGAGCGGCGCCGTCTCGCAGCTGCTCGACCGCTACCGGAAGATGGACCTGCTCGACCGGCTCGAGTACGCGGCCGGCCTGAACGTCGGCTTCTTCGAGGGCGTCGTCAGCCCGGTCGTCGACGTCGTCAAGCTGGTCGTCTCGCTCGTCCAGTTCGCGGAGCAGGCACAGCAGTGGTTGATCGCGAAGGCGATCGGCCTCGTCACCGGCTCGCTCGCCGCCGAGCTGCGGGAGCGGGCGCTCCGCGTCGGGACGAGCCTCGTTCGGCTCTCGGTGCGCGTGCACGCGCTGCTCAGGGACGCGAGGAGGCATCCGCGCGAGACGCTGCGGATGCTCGGCTCCCTCGCCGACACGGCGCTCGAGCGCCTGTTCTCGAACACGCGCGCGCTCGGCCGCGACGCGGCGAAGAAGGCGCTCGAGTTCTTCCGGCTGCCGTGGTACGAGCTCGGCACGAAGATCGGCTACGCCGCCGGCTTCGCGGCGATCCAGATCGCGCTGCTCTTCTTCTCGGACGGCGTCTCGGCCGCGCTGACCTCGATCGCGAAGTTCGTCGAGGGGCTGGGCGAGGTCGGCGCGGGACTCGTCCGCGTCGTCCGGCTCGCGGTCGCCGCGATCGGCGAGGCGGCCGCCGCGGTCAGGAGGGCGATCGGCTGGCTCGCCGGCGAGCTGCGCGCGATGGCGACCGAGCTCGGCGCCGCGCTCGACGAGCTGGGCGCGCTCTTCGAGGAGATCCTCGGTCGCGCGCCGCGGCTCGAGGGCGAGGGCGCCGGCGCCGCCGAGCTCGCCGCGGGCAGGCCGAAGATCACGCTGATGCACGGCACGCAGGAGATCGGGCCGGAAGGGCTCGACGCCCTCGGCGAGGGCAGGATCGACGTCGCCCACACCGGCGGCGCGCACCAGGATCTCGGCCGGGGCTTCTACTTGACGACCGACCGCGAGACCGCCGCCGCGTACGCGCGGCCCAGAGGGAGCGCGCCCGGAGGGATGCAGCACGTCCTCTCCTTCGACGTGCCGGTCGAGGATCTCGGCACCGTCGTCGACATCCGACCCGGCGGCAACTTCCGCGCGGCGTGGGAGAAATTCCTCGACACGCCGGACCGACTCGGCATCACGCCGCGCTACCTCTACGGGCAGCCGGGATTCTCCGACGTCCGCGGCGCGGCCTTCGAGGATTTCCTGCGCTCGATCGGCCGCCAGGACGCGGACACGATCCTGGCGCCGCTCGGCGACGACGTCTTCGTCGGCGTCGGCGCGGGCTACGAGACGACGCAGGTGTGCATCCGCAGCGAGCGCGTGGCCGACCGGCTGAACGCGATCATCCGTGGCGGACGGTGAGGCCGTTCACGAGCCGCGCCGAGCGGAGTAGAATGACTTCGAAGCGAGGCCAACGCGATCGGTCGCGGTGGGCGAGTGGAATAGCTGCATACAGATGGGAAGATGAGTAGTTCGGTGTCCCGTGAGTTGCGTTCTGCCAGCGTGCTGCCTTTCGCTGCATTCTGTCTCCAGTTCGTCGACCGCGTGACGTCGTTCGAAAGTGCACACCTCTGGTAAGGGTCCATAGGGTTCGACTCCCGGCCGAGCTTCGAGAGCCCGCCATGCGGGCTCTCACTTTTGCGGGCGGGATTCGACGAAGCGGACGAAATCGGTCGTCGTCTCGAGCTCGCGGATGAAGCGGTCCTTCGCGCCCGCGTAGCCGGCGTGCGAGCGGGTCGCCGCGAGCGAGAGCTTCAGCTCCCCGTACGCCGCGGCGGCGCGCGGGTCGGCACGCAGGTAGTCGCGGAGGTCGAGCTTCGTCCGCCACTGCCGGTCGCCGTGACGGGCGACGTGGAGCACGTGTGTCCGCGGTGTGCCCTTGCGGAAGTACGGCCGACCGGGACGCGATCGCAGCAGGTAGCCGAGCGCGCGCAGCGCCGCGACGGCGTCGCGCGACGGCCTCTCGCCGCGCAGGCCCGCGAGCAGGTCGAGTACAGGCTTCGCCGCGAGCCCCGGCACCGCGGTGCTGCCGACGTGCTCGAGCGCGACGAGCTCTCCGCCGAGCGCGTTCCGCACCAGCCCGGCCTCCGCCTCGTAGAGCCCGGGCCAGGCAGGGTCGTACGGGACGACGACGGCGCGATCCGGCATCCTCCGGGGTCCTAGCGCAGCCCGCGCCCGCGGGCAACGGACGCGTTGACCGCTCGCCGATTCCGTCGTAGCTTCTGTGAATGGACGACGGCGATGACCCGAGCCGGATCGCGGATCGGCTGTCGGCGATCCGCGAGAAGCTGGCGCGGATGCGTGCCGAGGGGCGCGCCTCGCTCGAGCGGCTGAGCGCCTCCCGCGAGGCGGCCGACGACGGCCGCGCCGCCGTCCGCTCGCGCGAGGCTGCCCAGCGCGGCGAGCAGCCGCCGCCCGTCTAGCGGTAGCGGTAGACGATCCGGCCGCGACCGAGGTCGTACGGCGAGAGCTCGACCTTCACCTTGTCGCCTGGCAGGATGCGGATGCGGAAGCGTCGCATCTTGCCGCCGGTGTAGCCGAGCGTCTCGTGCCCGTTGTCGAGCGCGATCCGGAACTGCCCGTTGCGCAGCGCCTCGACCACCTCGCCGTCGAACTCGATCTTCTCTTCCTTCTCGGGCATCAGATCGTGCGGACTCCCGTCGCCTCGGGACCCTTCTGCCCCTCACGCACCTCGAACTCGACCTTCGCGCCCTCGTTGAGCGACTTGAAGCCCTCGCCTTCGATGTTGGAGTGATGCACGAAGACGTCCTTGCCGCCCTCGTCGGGCGCGATGAAGCCGTAGCCCTTCGCGTCGTTGAACCACTTGACCGTTCCGGTCGCCATTGCCTTCCTTCCGTAGCCGAACGAGGCGCAAAACTACCACTCAGACGGCTGCAAGTCCTCGTTTCGCACGCGCGGCGGCGCTCAGGCGCTTCTGCGCGGCCAGCTCGACCTTGCGCAGGCGGACGTGCTCGGGCGTCACCTCGACGCATTCGTCGTCGCGGATCAGCTCGAGCGCCTGCTCGAGCGAGAGCGGCCGCGGCGGGATCAGGCGGACGAGCTCCTCGGCGGTCGAGGAGCGCATGTTCGTCAGCTTCTTCTCCTTCGTCGGGTTGACGTCGAGGTCGTCGGCGCGCGAGTTCTCGCCGACGATCATCCCCTCGTAGACCTCGGTGCCCGGGGCGACGAAGAGCTGACCGCGCTCCTGCAGGTTGAGCAGCGCGAAGGAGGTGGCGACGCCGCGGCGGTCCGCGACGAGGCTGCCGGTCGGGCGCGTGCGCAGCTCGCCATGCCACGGCTCGTAGCCGTCGAAGACGTGGTGGAGGATGCCGGTGCCGCGCGTCTCGGTCAGGAACTCGGTGCGGAAGCCGATCAGGCCGCGCGCCGGCACCCGGTAGTCCATCCGCACCCAGCCGGTGCCGTGGTTGACCATCTGCTCGAGCCGACCCTTGCGGAGGGCGAGCAGCTGCGTGATCACGCCGACGTACTCCTCCGGCACGTCGATCGCAAGCCGCTCGACCGGCTCGTGCACCTTGCCGCCGACCTCCCTTGTAACAACTTGTGGCTTGCCGACGGTCAGCTCGAAGCCTTCGCGCCGCATCAGCTCGACGAGCACCGCGAGCTGCAGCTCGCCGCGGCCCTGCACCTCCCACGCGTCGGGGCGCTCGGTCGGCAGCACGCGCAAGGAGACGTTGCCGACGAGCTCCTGGTCGAGCCGCGCCTTGACCATCGTCGCCGTCAGCCGGTCGCCGTCCTTGCCCGAGAGCGGCGAGGTGTTGATGCCGATCGTCATCGCGAGACTCGGCTCGTCGACGCCGATCACCGGCAGCGGGCGCGGATCGTCCGGGTCGGCGAGCGTCTCGCCGATCGTCACCTCGGCGATCCCGGCGACCGCGATCAGCTCGCCCGGACCGGCCTCGGCGGCGTCGACGCGGTCGAGCGCCTCGGTGACGTAGAGCTCGGTCGCCTTCGCGCGCTCGATCGTCCCGTCGGCGCGGCACCAGGCGAGCTGCTGGCCCTTGCGGATCGTGCCCTCGCGGACGCGGCAGAGCGCGAGCCGGCCCACGTACGGCGACGCGTCGAGGTTCGTCACGTGCGCCTGCAGCGGGCTGCCCTCGTGGTACTCGGGCGCCGGGATGTGCGCGAGCAGCGTCGCGAAGAGCGGCTCGAGGTCGACGGCGAGCGCGTCGGGTTCGAGCCCCGCGCGACCGGCGCGCGCGTTGCAGTAGACGATCGGGAACTCGATCTGGTGCTCGTCGGCGTCCAGGTCGAGGAAGAGCTCGTAGACCTCGTCGACGACCTCGCGCGTGCGCGCGTCCGGCCGGTCGACCTTGTTGACGACGAGGATCGTCGGCAGCCGCGCCTCGAGCGCCTTCCGCAGCACGAAGCGCGTCTGCGGCAGCGGCCCCTCGCTCGCGTCGACGAGCAGGAGCACGCCGTCGACCATCGTCAGCCCGCGCTCGACCTCGCCGCCGAAGTCGGCGTGACCGGGCGTGTCGACGATGTTGATCTTGACGCCGCCGTGGTGGACGGCGGTGTTCTTGGCGAGGATCGTGATCCCCTTCTCCCGCTCGAGGTCCATCGAGTCGAGCACGCGCTCGGCGACGTCCTGGTTGGCGCGGAACGATCCCGACTGCCAGAGCATCGCGTCGACGAGCGTCGTCTTGCCGTGGTCGACATGGGCGACGATGGCGACGTTGCGAAGATCCGCGCGGCGGGGCACCGCGGCAGGGTAGCGGCCGGCCGGGAGGCTCAGGTCGTCGCGACGACGGCGACGTCCGTCAGCCGCGCGAGGTCGAGCCCGTGCGCAGGCAGCGGGCAGGTGGCGCGGAGGCCGCGCGGCCGGCAGCGGATCCAGGCGCCGCCGGTGAGGCGGATCGAGAGCCGGCGCGCCGGTCGGCGCAGCGTCACCTCGACGCGCGAGAGCGCCGGCGCGTCCGATGCGCCGACGACGAAGTGGACCGATGCGCCGCCGCCGGGCCCGGGCCCGAGCGCGTGCGCCTGCGAGATGCCGCCCGCGGCAACGAGGACGCCCGCGGTGACGGCGATCGCGAGCGTGCGCGTGCGGCGGGGCGCCCTCTCCACGCGGAGACGATACGACTCCCGGTGTCGGAAGTGAAGCCGGCTTCCGCGCGCCCGTCCTCCCCGTTTCGGGGGAAGGCCACAGGCGGCGCGCCGGTATCCTCGGCCCGGATGCGGCTCGAAAACAGCTTCGAGGTGCCGGCCTCGCCCGAACGCGCCTGGGCGCTGCTGCTCGACGTGCCGCGTGTCGTCCCGTGCATGCCCGGCGCGGAGCTGACCGAGACGGTCGACGACGCGCACTGGAAGGCGCAGGTGCAGGTGAAGTTCGGGCCGGTGGCGCTCACGTTCGCGGCGGACGTCTCGCGCGAGGCGGTCGACGAGGCGGCCCGCTCGATCACGCTCGTCACGAAGGCGCGCGAGACGAAGGGGCGCGGCGCCGCCGGGGCGACGATCGAGTCGTCGCTCGCGCCGGCCGCGGAGGGCACGCGCGTCACGGTCGTCACCGATCTGCAGCTCTCCGGCGCGGCCGCGCAGTTCGGCGGGCCGGTCGTCAAGGACGTGGCGGCGCAGATGACGCGGCAGTTCGCCGACTGCCTGCAGGGACAGCTCGGCGAGGAGCCTGCGCCGGCGCAGAGCACGCGACCGATCTCGGGCCTGTCGCTGCTCCTTCGCTCGCTCGCCGCGCGCTTCAGACGGTGAGAGTCGTCTGTGCGCCGGCGAGCCTGAAGGGCGTGCTCGACGGCGCCGAGGCGGCGGCGGCGCTCGCCCGCGGCGTTCGCGCGGCGGGAGGCGACGCGGTCGAGCTGCCGGTCGCCGACGGCGGCGAGGGGACGGCGGCGGCGCTCGCGGCCGTGCTCGGCGGCGCGTGGCGCGAGGCGGACGCCGAGGATCCGCTCGGGCGGCCGCTGCGGGCGCGCTGGCTGCTGCTGCCGGACGGGACGGCGGCGGTCGACTCGGCGGCCGCGGTCGGCCTGCCGCTCCTCGATCCCTCCGAGCTCGACCCTTTGCGCGCGTCCTCACGCGGGCTCGGACTGCTGCTGCGCGCCGTGCTCGCGGAGCGGCCGGCGGCGCTGCTCGTCGGCCTCGGCGGCAGCGCGACGGTCGACGGCGGCGCCGGGATGCGCTCGCAGCTCGGCCGGCTCGACGTCCCGACTCGGGTCGCGTGCGACGTGCGGACGGCGCTCCTCGACGCGCCCCGCCTCTTCGGCCCGCAGAAGGGCGCGTCCCCTGCCGGGGTCGCGGAGCTCGAGCGGCGGCTCGCGGCCGACGAGGCCCTCCGACCTTACGCGTGGTTCGAGGGCTCCGGCGCGGCCGGCGGCCTCGGAGCCGCGTTCGCCGCCCTCGGCGCCGAGCTCGTGCCCGGCGCCCGGCTCGTGCTGGAGACGCTGCGCTTCCGCGATCGGATCCGCGGCGCGGATCTCGTCGTCACCGGCGAGGGAGCGGTCGACGCGACCACCGCCGAGGGCAAGGCGCCGGCCGAGGTCGCGCGAGTCGCGGCGGAGGAAGGAGTCCGCTGCCTGGTCTTCGGCGGCCGGGTCGACCGCGCTCTGCCGGGAGTCGAGACCGTCGCGCTCTCCGGCGAGCCGGCCCGCGCGCGCGACGACCTGGTCGAGCTCGGACGCTCGCTCGCGGCGTAGGCGGTCCGGTCGCCGGCTCGCGACCCCGGTGCCGACCGCGGCGGCCGTCGACCTCGAGGCCCGCGCCGCCGCCGAGCGCGAGCCGCACCGGCCCGAGCCGAACCGATGCCCCGCAGCGCGTGTACAGGTCGAACGCGGGCCTGCGCTTCAATCGGCGAAGCATGTGCACGAGCTGACGGATCCGCTCGTAGCTCGGCCGCGTGCGACCGCGCGCCTCGGCGATCCTCGCGATGCGGCGCGAGAGCTCGGCGATCGGCAGCGTCCCGTCGTCGAGCCGCGCGAGTGCGCGGACGAGCTGCGGCGTCATTCGGGCGGCACAGGTGACCGTCATCACGTCCACTGTG
>DASSSQ010000095.1:0-3858 GCA_035708405.1 Gaiellaceae bacterium | reverse complement strand
CGGCGGTCGCGGCCGGGCCAGTCTCCTTGCGCCGGCCTCTCCACGGGTTCGCAGGCTACCCGGCCGCGCGCGCGTCCATCGCGGCGAGCGCGCCGGCGAGGCCGATCCCGAGCCAGAGCAGCGCATCCGACGGGATGCCGGCGTAGAGGCCGACGCCCGAGATCGCCGCCACCGCGAACAGGATCCAGCCGAACGCGACGAGCCCGAGCCGCGCCAGCATCGGCGGAGCGCGCAGCGCGAGCCGCCCGGCGAGCACGAGCGAGGCGATCACCGTCCCCGCGAGCAGTGCGAAGCCGATCACGCCCATGTCGGCGAGCGCCTGGATCGGGCCGTTCTGGACGCCCCAGGGATGCGCGTCCGAGGGGAACGCCTGCGCCGGCTGGTTCGGGAACCGCGCGTGCGCCTGCGCGAGCTGCGGGCCGTAGGCGAAGCGGTCCTGCGAGCCCTGGAAGCCGACGCCGAGCACGGGGTGGTCGACGAAGATCCGCACGCCGATGTAGCCGAGCATCAGCCGCTGCGACCAGCTCTGGACGTTCTCCGTCGTCTGCCGGGTCTGCGGCTTGATCCCGAGGAAGCGGAGGAAGGCCTCGGTCGCCGAGCCGCGCAGCGAGAACGCGCCTGCGGTGACGACGACGCAGACCCCGGCGAGCGCCAGCGCGCGCCGCCGGTCGAGGCCGAGCCGCCTGCGGACGAGCAGGCCGACCCCGAGCGCCGACGCGATCAGGCCGCCGACGGCGTAGATCGAGGCCGCGAGCACGATCCCGAGCGCGCCCGTCACGCCGCCGACCGCGACCGCGCGCCTCCGCACCCGCGGCCAGGCGATCGCCACCAGCGCGAGCGCGAGCGCCGCGCCGGAGAAGGCCGCGAAGTCGTGGATGCCGAGGTAGGACGGCTCCCGCTGGCCCGGCCGCCTGCCCTCGAACTCGTCCACGAGCCCGAGGAACTGCAGCAGCGCGATCAGCGACATGAAGAGCGACCAGCCGACGACCGCCGCGAGCGCGAGCACGACGTCCTCGACCTCGCGCAGGAGCATGACCGCGGCCGGCGCGAGCAGCGCGTACTCGACGAACTTGGCCGCGCTGACGAGGTGCGTCGTAAACGGATAGCCGTTCGCGAGCAGGCGTCCGTAGACGACCGAGAGGACGAGCCAGGCGAGGAACGCGCCGGCGAGCAGCCAGAGCCGTCGGGCCGCCGCGAGCGAGCCGAGCCCGTCGCGGGCCGCGACGACGACCGCGGCGACGACGACCGCGAGGATCGCGAGGTCGGAGAGGAAGACGTCGAGCGAGGCCGGGCCGACGTCGAGCGTGACGTCCGGCTGGTAGTTCCGGTGCAGGAAGACGAGCGGGATCGCGAGCCCGAGGACGAGGCTCGGCCGCGCCGTCGTGCGGGCGCGCGTCGCGAGCTCCCTCGCTGCGAGTCCTGATGCCGTCACCGAGCCACTATAGTGCCCGCTTCCGGCGGAAAACCGCGATCCACGGCGGCTATCCTCGACCCGTGCCGGCATCGCGCTCCCTGCTCGGTCGGCGGCTCGCCGCCGCGGGCGGCATCTACGGTGCCGCGGCGCTCGGCTTCCTCGCGACGCTGGTCGCGGCGCGGGAGCTGAGCAAGGCGGATTTCGCCCGCTACGCGATCGTGCTCGCGACGACGAGCCTGCTGCAGCTCGTCTTCGACGTCACCGCCGACGAGGCCGCGGTCAAGTACGGCTACCGCTACCAGGAGGCGCGCGACTGGGGACGGCTGCGACGGCTCTTCCGCGCGATGGTGGCGGTCAAGGCGGGCGGCGGCGCGGTCGGCGCGGTCGCGGTGGTGGTGGCGGCGCTGCTCTCGCACGCGATCTACGGCAAGGGAGGGCTCGTCCTGCCGATGCTCGTCGCGGCGGCGATCCCGCTGCTGCAGGCGCCGGAGGGGATGGCCGCCGCGATGCTGCTCGTGCGCGGCCGCTACGACCTGCGCGGCGCGTTCCTGCTCGTCTCGATGGGGCTGCGCCTCGCGGCGATCGCGGTCGGCGCCCGCTACGGCGTCGTCGAGATGCTCGTCGGAATGGTCGCCGCGCAGGGGCTCGCGACCGGGGCGATCATGCTCGCCGGCGTGCGGTCGCTGCGCCGCTTCCCCGCCGCGGCGGCGGTGCCGCTCGGCGGCGACCGCGCGGCGGTGCGCCGCTTCGTCTTCCACTCGACGGTCGGCTCGGCGCTCGTCTCGCTGCGGACGACGCTGCCGACGGCGATCGTCGGCGGGATCATGGCGAAGCCCGCGGTCGCCGACTTCCGCACCGCGCAGGCGCCGCAGACGGCCCTCGCGTCGCTGTCGGCGCCGGCGCGGATGATCCTGATGTCGGAGCAGTCGCGGCAGGTCGAGGCGGGTCGGCTCGACCACGTCTACGCCACGATCCGCCGCTACATGCTCGCAACCTCGGCGCTGATGGCGGCGGTGGTGCCGCTCTGCTGGTGGGGGATGCCGTGGCTGATCCGGATCGGTCCGGGCGCGAAGTACCTGAGCGCGGCCGACGCGGCGCGGCTGATCCTCGTCACGGGCGCGATCCAGATCGTCTGGGGTTGGACGCGGCCGTTCGCGGTCTCGATCGGGCGGCCGGGCCTGCGGTCGCTGACGTACGTCGCCGAGCTCGCCGTGCTCGTCCCGGGCGTGCTCGTGCTCGGCCATCGCTGGGGCGCGACCGGGGCGGCCGGCGGCGTGCTCGCGGGCAGCGTCGCCTTCGCCGTCCTCTGGAGCGCGCTGCTCGCTTGGCTGCGCGGGCAGCCGATCGTGACGGCGCGCTCGCTCGAGGCGCTGCCGTGAAGGTGCTCGTCGTCTCGGGGATCTGGCCGCCCGACGTCGGCGGCCCGGCGAGCCACGCGCCGGAGGCGGCGTCGTTCCTCGCGGCCCGCGGCCACCGGGTGCAGGTGCTCGTGACGGCGTCGGCGCGGCCGGCGTCGGAGGAGTTTCTCGTCGAGTGGGTGCCGCGCTCGCTGCCGCGCGGGCTCCGGCACGCGCGCGCGGTGCAGCGGGCAGCGGCGCTCGCGGGCGGAGCAGACGTCGTCTACGCGACGGGCATGTTCGGCCGCAGCTCTGCCGGCGCGCTCCTGGCGCGGCGGCCGCTCGTGCTCAAGCTGACGGCCGACCCCGCCTACGAGCGCGCCCGCCGCGCCGGCCTCTTCGCGGGCTCGCTGGCGGACTTCCAGCACGAGCGCTCGCCGCGCACGCTGCCGTTCCGTGCCGGCCGCGACGCCGTCGTCCGCCGCGCCGCGTACGTCGTCTGCCCGAGCGCGTTCCTGCGCGAGCTCACGCTCGGCTGGGGAGCCGATCCGGAGCGCGTGAGCGTCCTGCCGAACCCGGCTCCGGCCGCGAACGGGCTGCCGCCGCGGGAGGAGCTGCGCGCGCGGCTCGCCCTCGACCGGCCGACGCTCGTCTTCGCCGGCCGCCTGACGGCGCAGAAGTCGCTCGAGGTCGCCTTCGCGGCGGTCGAGCGGGCCGGCGTCGACCTGCTCGTCGCCGGCGAGGGTCCCGAGCGGGCGAGCCTCGAGCGGCAGGCGGGGCCGACGGTGCGCTTCCTCGGCCCGCAGCCGCGGAGCCGCGTGCTCGAGCTCTACCGCGCGGCCGACGCGGCGCTGCTCTCCTCGGCGTGGGAGAACTTCCCGCACGCGGTCGTCGAGGCGCTCGCCGTCGGCACGCCGGTCGTCTCCACCGACGTCGGCGGCGTCTCGGAGGTCGTCGAGGACGGCGTCAACGGCGCGCTCGCGCCGCCCGGCGAGCCGGAGGAGCTCGCGGCGGCGATCGCACGCGCGCTCGGCGACGCGGAGCGGCTGCGGGCGGCGGCCGCTCCGTCGGTCGAGCGCTACGCGCCGGAGCGGATCTACGAGCGGC
>DASSSQ010000094.1:0-5776 GCA_035708405.1 Gaiellaceae bacterium | reverse complement strand
CAAGGAGTACATCGCGCGCGGGAACTACATCTTCCCGCCGCGGCCGTCGATGCGGCTGACGACCGACCTCTTCGCCTACTGCGCCGAGCGGATCCCGCGCTGGAACACGATCTCGATCTCCGGCTACCACATCCGCGAGGCGGGCTCGACGGCGGTGCAGGAGCTCGCGTTCACGCTCGCGAACGGGATCGCCTACTGCGCGGCGGCCGTCGACGCGGGATTGAGCCCGGACGAGTTCGGCGCGCGGCTCTCCTTCTTCTTCAACGCGCACAACCACTTCTTCCAGGAGGTGGCGAAGTTCCGCGCGGGGCGGCGGCTGTGGGCGCGGATCATGCGCGAGCGCTTCGGCGCCACGAACCCGAAGGCGCTCGCGCTCCGCTTCCACGCGCAGACCGGCGGCTCGACGCTGACCGCGCAGCAGCCGGAGAACAACACGGTGCGGGTCGCGATCCAGGCGCTCGCGGCGGTCTGCGGCGGCGCGCAGAGCCTGCACACGAACGGCTTCGACGAGGCGCTCGCGCTGCCGACCGAGCGCTCGGCGCGGATCGCGCTCCGCACCCAGCAGATCCTCGCCGCCGAGGCCGGCGCGACCGATACCGCCGACCCGCTCGGCGGCGCGTTCTTCATCGAGGAGCTGACGCGCGAGCTCGAGGAGCGCGCCTGGGAGCTGATCGAGCGCGTCGACGAGCGCGGCGGCGCGGTCGCGGCGATCGAGCAGGGCTTCGTCCAGGGGGAGATCGAGGACGCCGCCTTCCGCTTCCAGCAGCAGGTCGAGTCGGGCGAGCGGACGATCGTCGGCGTCAACTCTTACCGGGAGGACGAGGCGGAGGACGTCGAGCTGCAGCGGATCGACCCGGCGGCCGAGCGGCGCCAGCTCGAGCGCACCGCGCGCGTCCGCGCCGAGCGGAACGCCGCCGAGGCGCAGGCGGCGCTCGCGCGCGTGCTCGAGGCGGCGCGCGGGACGGAGAACCTGCTGCCGCCGCTCCGCGAGGCGCTGCGCGCGCGCTGCACCGTCGGCGAGCTCTGCGGCACGCTGCGCGAGGAGTGGGGGACGTACGACACGCTGCGGCCGCGGCCGTGAACGTCGCGCGCATCAACGTCTCGGCGGTCAAGGGCTTCCGGCTGCGTCACCCGGAGGAGGTCGAGCTCGGCCCGGACGGCGTCGCCGGGAACCGCCGCTTCTTCGTCGTCGACGCCGAGGGCCAGCGCCTCCGCAGCTCGCTGACCGCCTGGCTCGCGCTCGTCACGGCCGACTACGACGGCGAGGCCGAGCGGCTGCGCCTGACGCTGCCGGACGGCACGGCGGTCGAGGGCGACGCGCGCGCGACCGGCGAGCCCGTCCACGCGACCTCCGGCACGCTCGAGATCACCGGCCGGATCGTCGAGGGGCCGTGGGAGCGGCCGCTCTCGCGGATCGCGGGCGCGCCGGTGCGGCTCGCGCGCGCCGACCGGGCCGGCGCCGGCCTGAACGCGCCGGTGACGATCGTCTCGGACGGCTCGCTCCGGCGCTTCGCCGGCGAGGCGGGCGTCGCCGACCTCGACTCCCGCCGCTTCCGGATGCTGCTCGAGCTCGACGGCTGCGGCGAGCACGAGGAGGACGCCTGGGACGGCCGCCTCGTCCGCGCCGGCGGCGCCGTGCTCCGCGTCGGCGGTCCGGTCGACCGCTGCGCCGTCACGACCCGCGACCCGGAGACCGCCGAGCGCGACCTCGACGCGCTGCGGATCCTCAAGGACTACAGAGGTCGGCGCGCCGCCGACGGCGCCGTCCTCTTCGGCGTCTACGCGCAGGTCGAGCAGCCCGGCGCGGTCCGGGTCGGCGATCCGGTCGAGCCGCTGCCCTCCTTGTGACACAGTGTCACTTGGTTCGGAAGCGGCGCACGCGCACGAGGTTGCCGCACGCCTCGTCGTGCCAGCGGCGGCTGCGGTTCCGCGAACCGTCGAAGAAGAAGCGGCCGCACTCCGGGTTCGCGCAACGGCGCACGCGGGTCGGGTCGTGCCGGACGAGCAACCCCGCGAGCCGGCCGGCGAGCTCGCGGACGACCGTCTCCCAGCCGCCGGTGAGCGGCGTCGACTCGACGGCGACGCGCCCGTCCGCCGAGGAGAGCTGCACGCGCACCGGCGCGGCGAGGAACTCGTTCAGCTCCTCCAGCTCGCCGGTCGCGGGCGCGCGCCCGGAGGCGGCGATCTCGAGCACCCGTCGGGCCGTCTCGCGCAGCCGCGCCAACTTTTCCCGCTCTTCCGTCGTCGGATCGTGGAGGGGTGCCGGCCCGAAGCGCTGGAGCAGCTCCCGCAGCGCGCCGGGGTCGCGCACGGCCTCGGGATCGTTTACGAATTCGAGCACGGGCCCGCCCGGGGTCGGCGAGAGCGAGCGGTAATTGTCGAGCGAAGTCACGGTCGTTACAGGATACGACGCCCTGGAGCGGGAGGAGCTGCGTCCGCTCGGCCCGTGGGCGGTCGCCTGGCGGCGGCTGCGCCGCGACCGGGTCGCGCTCGTCTCCGGCGCCGTCTTCCTTGCGATCCTCTTCGCCGTCACCGCCGGCGGCCCGATCGTCTCCGCGCTCGTCGGCCACGGCCCGAACGACCCGTTTCCCTACGCGGTCGGCTCGACGCTGCGCCCGGTCGGCCCCTGGACGCACGTCTGGGACACCTTCCAGGCGCCCGCGACCGGCCTGAACGAGATCGGCCTGCCGCCGCCGCCGAAGGGCACCGGCAAGACGCTCTTCGTGCTCGGCGCCGACGGCCCGCTCGGCCGTGACGAGCTGCTGAGGCTGCTCTACGGCGGCCGCGTCTCGCTGCTCGTCGCGATCGGCGCGACGCTGCTCGCGCTCGCGATCGGCACGATCCTCGGCGCCGCCGCCGGCTATCTCGGCGGCGCCGTCGACGCGGTCGTCTCCCGCTTCACCGACCTCGTGATGGCGTTCCCGTACCTGCTCTTCATCGTGATGATCGGCAGCACCGTCGACGGCATCTCCGGCTGGACGCTGCACGGCGCGCTGAACGAGGGCGTGCTGCAGCTGATGGTGCTGATCGGCGCCTTCACCTGGTTCTATCCGGCGCGGATCGTGCGGACGCGGATGCAGCAGCTGCGCGGCGCCGAGTTCGTCGACGCGGCCGCGATGACCGGTGCCCGCGACGCGCGGATCGTGCGCACGCACCTGCTGCCGCACGTCGTCCCGCCGCTACTCGTCTACGCGACCCTGGCGGTGGCGACGAACGTGATGCTGGAGGTCGGCGTCACGTTCCTCGGCGCCGGCGTCCACCTGCCGACCTCGAGCTGGGGAAGCCTGCTCGCGCAGACGTGGGGGACGCTCTTGAACCCGAACCCGTACAACCCAGCGACGACGCAGCCGTGGCTGACGATCCTGCCGAGCCTCGCGATCTTCCTGACCGTGTTCTCGCTCAACCAGCTCGGCGAGGGGATGCGCGAGGCGCTCGACCCGCGAGGCGGGCGCTGATGGCCGCGTATGTGTTGCGCCGGCTCGGCGTCGCGGTCTGCCTGCTGTTCGTGCTCTCCGTGATCACGTTCCTGATGTACTCGCAGATCCCGGCGAACCCGGCCGGCTTCGTGATCGACCTGCAGCACGCGAGCCGGGCCCAGATCGCCGAGGTCGACCACGAGCTCGGCGTCGACCGGCCGATCTGGGTGCAGTACGAGAAGTTCGTCGTGCGCGCCCTCCACGGCGACCTCGGCCTCTCGTGGAACGGGATCCAGTTCAGCTATCTCGGCACGGCCAGCGGAGTGCCGGTCGGGCCGCTCGTCTGGCACGCGGCGAAGGTGACGGCGTCGGTCGTCGTCGGCGGCTTCGTACTGCTGCTCGCGATCGCGCTGCCGCTCGGCGCCTTCGTCGCGACCCGGCCGCGCGGCGCCGCCGACCGGCTCTCGCTCGGCCTCTCGCTGGCGGCGATCTCGACCCATCCGCTCGTCGTCGGCCTGCTGCTGCAGCTCTTCGCCGGCAACCGCTGGCACCTGGCGCCGCCGTCCGGCTACTGCCCGCTCGTGCCGCCCTCGGCGGCGGCGAAGGCGGAGGCGGCGCGGCAGGGGAGCGAGCTCTGCGGCGGCCCGCTCGCCTGGGCCTCGCACCTCGTGCTGCCCTGGATCACGTTCGCGCTCTTCTTCGTCGCGCTCTACCTGCGGATGACGCGGGCGCGGATGATGGAGGTGCTGGACGAGCCGTACGTCCGCACCGCGCGCGCGAAGGGCGGCTCCGAGCTGCGCGTCGTCGTGCGGCACGCGCTGCGGAACGCGATCTCGCCGATCGTGACGATGGTCGGCATGGACGCGGGCATGGCGGTGGGGATCGCCGTCTACGTCGAGACGGTCTTCGCCCTGCCCGGCCTCGGCCGGACGACGATCCAGGCGCTGCAGGGCTTCTCCGGCTACGACCTGCCGGTGATCGTCGGCGTCGTCCTCGTCACCGCGGTCGCGATCATCCTGCTCAACCTGCTCGTCGACCTCGCGCTCTACGCGATCGACCCGACGATCGCGCGGCGGGGGAGGAAGGCGCTCGCTAGCGCCGCACGCGCCGCCTGAGCCGGTTGTGCACCAGGTAGGCCGGCAGGAAGACGATCAGGAACAGGAAGACGCCGATCCCCCACGCGGTCGCGTGGCGGCTGCCGTGCTTGTTCGCGTGCAGGAAGACGGCGATCGCCGCGGCCGTGTCGATCGCCCACGCCGCGACGAACTGGCCGGTCGTGAACGTCGTCTGCACCGAGCCAGGCTACGCCCTCCGGCTCTAGGCTGCGCCGGTGCGGATCCTGCTCGTCTCGCAGATGTACCCCGGGCCGGACGACCCCGACCTCGGCGTCTTCGTCCGCGGGCTCGAGCTGGCGCTGCGGGACCGCGGCCACGAGGTCGAGCTCGCCGTCCTCGACCGGCGCGCCGGCGGCAAGGCCCGCTACCTGGAGCTGCTCCGCCGGACGCGCGCGGCGGCGCGGCCGGACGTCGTCTACGCGCACTTCCTCGTCCCGTCCGGGCTCGTCGGCGCGCTGGCCGGCCGCGCGCCGCTCGTCGTCACCGCGCACGGCCGCGACGTCCGCAACGTCGGCTCCCTGCCCGGCGTGGCGGCCGCGACGCGCCTGGTCGTCCGCCGCGCGGCCGCCGTCGTCTGCGTCTCCGAGTATCTGCGGCGCGAGCTGGAGACGAAGCTGCCGGCGGCCCGCGGCAAGACCGAGGTCGTCTCCTCCGGCGTCGACCTCGAGCGCTTCGCCGTCGCGCCGGCGCCGGACGGGCCGCCGCGCTTCCTCTGCGTCGGCTCGCTGAGCGAGCGGAAGAACGTCGTCCGGCTCGCCGACGCCTTCGACCGCTACGGGCGCGGGATCCTGACCTTCGTCGGCGAGGGGCCGCTGCGCCCGCGGCTCGCCGGCCGGCGCGGCGTCTTCCTGCTCGGCGCCGTCCCGCACGACGAGATCCCGGGACTCGTCGCGGGAGCGCACGTCGTCTGCCAGCCGTCGCTGCTCGAGCCGCTCGGCCAGTCGCTGCTCGAGGCGATGGCCTGCGGCCGCCCGGTCGTCGCGACGCGCGTCGGCGGCTCGCCGGAGCTCGTGCCGCCGGGCGCCGGCGTCCTCGTCGACCCGCTGGACGGGGACGCGCTCGCGGCCCTCGAGCCGCGGCCGCAGCGGCCCGTCGCCGACGAAGGTCAGCGTGCCGCGGCCGAGGCGGGCGAACGCGTCGGCGAGCCGGACGACGTTCTTCCGGTCGCTGAGCGAGCCGACGCAGAGGAAGCGCGGCCCGTCGTCCGGCGCGGGCGCGACCGCGAACCGCTCGACGTCGACGCCC
>DASSSQ010000093.1:0-2248 GCA_035708405.1 Gaiellaceae bacterium | reverse complement strand
TACGCCGAGCTCGCGGCCCGGTTCCCCGACCGCGTCGCCGTGCTCGACGGGACGCGCGCGCCCGACCAGATCGCGGAGGAGATCCGTGCCCGGCTGGGACTTTCCTGAGCAGCTGGAGGCCAAGCGCCTCCTCGACGCGGCGCTGCAGGACGGGCCCGCGCACGCGTACCTCTTCCACGGGCCGCGCGGCGTCGGCAAGCGCGAGGCGGCGACGCAGTTCGCGGCGGCGCTGCTCGGCGGCGACCCGCGCGTCGCCCGCGGCGCGCATCCCGACCTCTACCGGCTCGAGGCGCTCGGCGAGATGATCCGGATCGACGCGATCCGCGAGCTCCGCCGCGACCTGCACATGCGGCCGTTCGAGGCCGACCGGCGCGTCTACCTGATCTTCGACGCGCACCTGCTCGGCCAGGAGGCGGCGGACGCGCTGCTCAAGGACCTGGAGGAGCCGCCGCCGTACGCCGTGCTCGTCCTCGTCGCCGACGACCTCGGGCCGCTGCCGGAGACGATCCGCTCGCGCTGCCAGCACGTGCCGTTCCGCCGGCTGTCCGAGCAGGCGATCCGCGCGCGGCTGCCGCAGGGGCTCGACCCGGAGCGGGCGACCGCGATCGCGCGCGTGGCCGCCGGGCGGCTCGACCGCGTCGAGCGGCTGCTCGACCCGCAGGAGGCGAGCCGCCGGGACGCGCTGCTCGCGGTCGCGCGCTCGGTCTACGCCGATCCCGACTTCGAGCCGGCCGACGGCGCGGCGCGGCTGCTCGAGTCGGTGCGCGAGCGTGGCCGCGTGGCGCGCGAGCAGGCGGAGGCGGAGGTGGAGCCGCTCGGCCTGCCGACCCGCGAGGCGGAGCAGCGCGTCCGGCGCGCGCAGCGCGGCGCCGAGCGCGAGGAGCTGCTCGACGCGCTCGAGGAGCTCGCCGCCTGGTATCGCGACCTCGTCGTCGTCGCGGTGGGGGCGGAGCGGGCGGCCGTCCACTACGACCGGCTCGAGCAGCTGCGCGCCGACGCGACGATCGAGCGGCTGGCGGGTGCCGAGGCCGCCGCCGGGCTCGTCCGCGACGCGTGGCGGACGCTCGAGGAGTTCAACGTCGCGCCGCAGCTCGCGCTCGAGGCGCTGCTCGTCCGGCTCGGCCGCGAGCTTGCGAGCACCGCGGTTTGTCGCTTGTAAGCAGGGATTTCCCGTCACTGAAAAGGGGTATTGCGCGGCCGGAGGGCACAGCCGAGACTGTGCGTGGGGTGTCGTGGGCGGACGATGCCTCTTCGACGTCCCGGGAGAGACGCATGGCAGCCGTTCCGTCCATAGGTCGCGCGACCTCCGTCGAGCCCCGCCGCGCGGCGCCGGAGGCCGACGTCACGCGCGACCTCTACGAGCGCTACGGGCGCCAGATCTTCAGCTACTGCGTCCACCAGCTCGGCAGCCGCGAGGAGGCCGAGGACGCGACGCAGACGACGTTCATGAACGCCTTCCGCGGGCTGCAGCGGGGGGTCGTCCCGGAGCTCGAGTCCGCCTGGCTGTTCAAGATCGCGAACAACGTGATCCTGACCCGGCGCCGCTCCTCGTCGCGGCGGCGGCGCGTGGAGACGCCGGGCGACCTGGACGCGATCCAGGATCTGCTCCCGTCGCGCGAGCGAAACGCCGACGAGCTGATCCGGCTCTCCGAGGCGCTCGCGGCGATGCCGGACCAGCAGCGGCGCGCGCTTCTCCTGCGCGAGTGGCAGGGGCTCTCCTACCACGAGATCGCGGACGAGCTCTCGCTCTCGCAGTCGGCGGTCGAGACGCTGCTCTTCCGCGCGCGGCGGACGCTCGCCGCCGGGCTGACCGAGGCGCCGGGGACGCGCAAGCGCGGGCGGCTGCGCAGCGGCGTCGACATCGGCTCGCTGGTCGCGGCGGTGAAGACGCTGCTGACGGGCGGCGCGGCGGTGAAGACGGTCGCGACGGTCGCCGCGGTCGCGACGACCGCGGTCGTCGCGGCGACGCCCACGCCGGCGCCCAAGCGCCACCACCGGCGCCCCGAGCCGGCGCCGCCCGCGGCGACGACGACCGCGCCTGCCGTCGACGCGTCCGCGGCTCCGGCGGCCGCGCCCGTCGCGCTCGCGCCGGCCGTGGCGAAGCCGCGCGCAGCGAAGCACGTCCTCCGGCGGCACCCGCCGGCCGGGCCGGTCGCGTCTCACGTGCGCGCCGGGACGCCGCTCGCGCCCGAGCAGGCTCCGGTCGCGGCCGCTCCCGCTCCACCCGCGTCGCCTGTGGCCGCCGCCG
>DASSSQ010000092.1:0-5843 GCA_035708405.1 Gaiellaceae bacterium | reverse complement strand
TCGTCGCCGTGGTGGTCGATCCTGACCTCGCTGCTGCCGTTCGTGCTCCTCTTCGGCTTCTGGATCTTCCTGATGAACCAGGTGCAGGGCGGCGGCTCGAAGGTGATGAGCTTCGGCAAGTCGCGCGCGAAGCGGATGGCGCCGGACTCGCCGAAGATCGGCTTCAAGGACGTCGCCGGCGTCGACGAGGCCGTCGAAGAGCTGCACGAGATCAAGGAGTTCCTCGAGAACCCGAAGAAGTTCCAGGCGCTCGGCGCGCGGATCCCGAAGGGCGTCCTGCTCTACGGGCCGCCGGGCACCGGCAAGACGCTGCTCGCGCGCGCGGTCGCGGGCGAGGCGGGCGTGCCGTTCTTCTCGATCTCCGGCTCCGACTTCGTCGAGATGTTCGTCGGCGTCGGCGCGAGCCGCGTCCGCGACCTGTTCGAGCAGGCCAAGCAGGCCGCTCCCTGCATCATCTTCATGGACGAGATCGACGCCGTCGGCCGTCACCGCGGCGCCGGCCTCGGCGGCGGCCACGACGAGCGCGAGCAGACGCTGAACCAGCTGCTCGTCGAGATGGACGGCTTCGAGATGAAGGACAACATCATCCTGATCGCCGCCACCAACCGGCCCGACATCCTCGACCCGGCGCTGCTGCGCCCGGGCCGCTTCGACCGGCAGATCGTCGTCGACCGCCCCGACCGCGCGGGCCGCAAGAAGATCCTCGAGGTGCACTCGAAGGGCAAGCCGCTCGCGTCGGAGATCGACCTCGACACGCTGGCCGCCGGCACGCCGGGCTTCACCGGCGCCGACCTCGCGAATCTGATCAACGAGGCCGCGCTGCTGGCCGCCCGCTTCGGCAAGAAGACGATCGAGCAAACCGAGCTGGAGGAGGGGATCATGCGCGTCCTCGCCGGCCCGGAGAAGAAGGCGCGGCTGCTCTCGGAGGAGGAGCGGAAGATCACCGCCTACCACGAGATGGGCCACGCGCTCGTCGGCCACTTCCTCGAGCACACCGACCCGGTGCACAAGATCACGATCGTCTCGCGGGGACAGGCGCTCGGCCTGACGATCTCGCTGCCGACCGAGGACCGCTACCTGACGACCAAGGCCGCGCTGATGGAGCAGATCGCGATGACGCTCGGCGGCCGCGCCGCCGAGGAGCTCGTCTTCCACGAGGTGACGACCGGGGCCGCCAACGACCTCGAGAAGGTGACCTCGACCGCGAAGCAGATGGTGATGCGCTTCGGGATGAGCGAGAAGCTCGGCCCGCGCGTCCTCGGCCGCAACCACGACATGCCGTTCCTCGGCCGCGAGATGGGCAACGAGCCCGACTACTCCGACGAGATCGCGCGCGAGATCGACGACGAGATCCGGCGCGTGATCGAGGAGGGCCACGACCTCGCCCGCCGCGTGCTCCAGGAGCACTTCGACGACCTGCACAAGCTGTCGCGGATCCTGATCGAGCGCGAGACGATCGACAAGGACCAGTTCGAGCGGCTGCTCGCCGGTGCGAGCGAGGAGGACGTCTTCCCGCCGGAGGAGCCGGAGACGCCGGCGCCGGCAGGCGGCGGCGAGCGCGAGCGCCGGCCGCAGCCGAAGCCGCGTCCGTTCCCGCTGCCCGGCGCGACGATGCAGCCGCCGCCGCCCGAGGGCATCGGCTAGCCCTTTTCGGGCGCTACCCTCGTCCGCGATGGAGGGGGAGCTGCGCCGGACCGCGGTCGCGCTGTCGACGATGGCGGTGCTGTTCGGCGGCACCTGGCCGGCGGGGAAGGTCGCGGCCGAGCACGTCGCGCCGGCGACCGCCGCGACCGCGCGCTTCGCCGTCGCCTGCGCGCTGCTCTGGCTCTGGGCGCGGCTCTCGGGGCGGCGGGTGCGGCGGCCGGGCCGCGCGGAGCTGCCGCTCGTCGTCGGGCTCGGCCTGAGCGCGGTCGCCGGCTACAACCTCTTCTTCCTCTACGGGCTCCGGCTCGCGCCGGCGACGGACGGGTCGATCCTCGTGCCGGGGCTGATCCCGATCGTGACGACGCTGCTCGCGTGGCCGTTCCACGGCGTCCGGCCGACGCGCCGCGTCGCGCTCGGCTACGCGATCGCGATCGCGGGGCTCGTGCTGGTCGTCGACCCTGCGGGCGCGGTCGGGACGCGGCGGCTCGAGGGCGACGCGCTGCTCGTCGGCGCCGCGGGCTGCTGGGCGACGTACACGCTGCTCGGCCGCGCCGCGACGGGCCGCTTCGACTCGGTGACCGCCAACGTCTACGGCACCGCCGCCGGCGCGGCGATGCTGCTGCCGCTCTCGTTCCTCGGCGGCGGCTGGGGCCGGCTCGGCCGCGCGCCGCTGCAGGCATGGGCGGCGATCGCGTACCTCGCCGTGCTGGGGACGGTCGTCGCCTTCGTCCTCTTCTACGAGGGCGTGCGGCTGATCGGCGCCGCGCGGGCGACCGCGTTCACGCTGCTCGTCCCGATCTTCGGCGTCGTCGCGTCGGTGCTCGTCCTCGGCGAGCGGCTGCGCCCGACGCTCGCGCTCGGCGGCGCGATCGTGCTCGGCGGCCTCTACGTCGTCCAGTCGCGGCGCGTCCGCCCGGGCCCGGTCGAGGCGGCCGGCTCGAGCCCCGCCTGCCACGATGCCCAGAGCGCGGCGTAGCGGCCGCGGCGGGCGACGAGCTCCTCGTGGGAGGCGATCTCGACGAGGCGGCCGCGCTCGATCACGGCGACGCGGTCGGCGCGCTCCGCGGTCGAGAGGCGGTGCGCGATCGTGACGACGGTGCGGCCGGCGGCGACCGCGGCGAGCGCGCGCTCGACGTCGGCCTCCGTGCGCGGGTCGAGGCTCGAGGTCGCCTCGTCGAGGACGATCACCGCCGGGTCGGCGAGCGCGACGCGGGCGAGCCCGACCAGCTGCCGCTCGCCCGAGGAGAGCCGCACGCCGCGCGTCTGCACGTCCGTCTCGATCCCCTGCGGCAGCCGCGCGAACCGCTCCACGGCGCCGATCCTGCGCAGCGCCGCGACGACGTCCTCGTCCGTGGCCGCGGGCCGGGCGAGCCGCACGTTGTCGGCGATCGTGCCGGAGAAGAGGTGGCCCTCCTGCGGCAGGAACGCGATCCGCCGCCGCAGCGAGGCGAAGCTCGCCTCGCGCAGGTCGACGCCGCCGAAGGCCACGCGGCCGGCCGGCGGGTCGTAGGCGCGGGTCAGCAGCTTCGCGAGCGTCGACTTGCCCGCGCCGGTCGCGCCGACGAGCGCCAGATGCTCGCCCGGCCGCACCTCGAGCGTGACGTCGCGCAGCACCGGCTCGCCGTCGCCGTAGGCGAAGGTCACGCCCTCGACCGAGATCGTCCCCTCCGCAGGCAGCTCGGTCGCGCCCTCGACGACCTCGATCGGCGTCTCCAGGAGGCGGACGATCTTGGCCAGCGCCGCGCGGCCCGACTGCAGCTCGCTGAACCAGTCGCCGAGCCGGCCGACCGGGTCGAACAGACTCGACAGGTAGAGGACGAAGGCGGCGACCGTCCCGATCGAGACCTTCCCGTGCCGGTAGAGCTCGCCGCCGACGACGAGCACCGCGCCCGCCGCCAGCGCCTGCGAGAGCGCGATCGTCGGGAAGAACGAGATGTTGACGAGCGAGGCCTCGCGCCAGGCGCCGACGAGCGCGAGCGAGCGCGTGCGGTAGCCGTCGAACTGCTCCCGCTCGTGCGCGAACGACTGGACGACGCGCATCCCGGCGAGCCCCTCCTGCAGCGAGGTCAGCGTGTCGGCGACCCGGTCGCGCACGCGCAGGTACGCGGGCTTCGAGCGCCGCTGGTAGTTCCAGGCGGAGCCGACGAGGATCGGCAGCGAGACGACGAGCGCGAGCGAGAGCAGCGGCGAGAGCCAGATCAGCGTCCCGATCGTGACGACGAGCAGCAGCGCGTTGCCGACGACCTCGACCAGCACCTGGCGGACGAAGGTCGTCAGCGACTGGACGTCGGCGGTCAGCCGCGCCATCAGCACGCCGGCCTTCTCGCGCTCGAAGAACGGGATCGAGAGCCGCTGCAGGTGCTCGTAGAGCCGGACGCGCAGGTCGCCGAGGAAGCGCTCGCCGGCGCGCGCCGAGGCGAGCACCGTCACCCGTTCCAGGATCGGCCGGACGACGAGCAGGCCGACGAACGCGAGCGCGGCCCGGTCGATCGCTCCCGGGTCGTGGCCGCGGATGCCGTGGTCGATCGCGTACTTGACGAGCCACGGCCCGGCGACGGTGACGAGCTGGGAGCAGACGATCGAGGTCGCGGCGACCGCGAGCAGCCCGCGCTGCGGGCGCAGGATCGACCAGATCTTGCCGGCGATCACGCCGCTGCGACCTCCGCGCCGTCGAGCGCGAGCAGCCGCCGGTAGCGCTGCGAGCGCATCAGCAGGTCGGCGTGCGCGCCGGTCTCGACGATCCGGCCGTCCTCGAGCACGGCGACCGCGTCCGCGAGCGCGATCGTCGCCGGCCGGTGTGCGATCACGAGCGTCGTCCGGCCCGCCATCGCCGAGGCGAGCGCGGCGCGGATCTCGTGCTCCTTGGTCGCATCGACCGCCGAGGTCGCGTCGTCGAGCACGAGCACGGCCGGGTCGGCGAGCACGGCGCGGGCGATCGCGATCCGCTGCCGCTGTCCGCCGGAGAGCGAGAAGCCGCGCTCGCCGAGCACGGTCGCGTAGCCCTGCGGCAGCGCCGCGACGAACTCGTGCGCGCCGCCCGCGCGCGCCGCGGCCTCGATCTCCTCGTCGGTCGCCTCGGCGCGCGCGAAGCCGACGTTGTCGCGCACGGTCGCGCTGAAGAGGAAGGTGTCGTCGAAGACGAGCGCGACGGCGCGGCGCAGGTCGCCGACGCGCAGGTCGCGCACGTCGTCGCCGCCGATCGCGATCCGGCCGGCGTCGACGTCGTAGAAGCGCGCGAGGAGCGCCGCCGCCGTGCTCTTCCCGGAGCCGGTGGCGCCGACGAGCGCGAGCGAGGTGCCGGCCGGGATCTCGAGGTCGAGCCCGTCCAGCACCGGCCGCTCCGGGTCGTAGCCGAAGCGGACGGCCTCGAAGCGGACGGCGGCGGGCCCGGCGGCGAGCCGGCGCGCACCCTTGCGCTCGACGACGGCGGGCCGAGAGCGCAGCGTCTCGTCGACGCGCGCGGCGGCTGCGGCGCCACGCTGCCAGGTGCCGACGCGCTGGCCGAGCGTCCGCAGCGGCCAGACGAGCAGCGCCACGTAGGCGTTGAAGGCGACGAGCCCGCCGATCGTCAGGTCGCCCGCGACGACGCGCCGCGAGCCGAGCCAGAGCACGCCGAGGATCCCGAGCAGCGGCAGGATCTCGAGGCCGGGCAGGAAGACGGCGTCGACGCCGGCCACGTCGAGCGCGCGGCCGACGATCCGGTCGGAGACGCGGCGGAAGCGGGCCGAGAGCGCGCCGCCGGCGCCGAGGCCCTTGACGACGCGGATGCCGGCGACCGTCTCCTCGACGAGCGCCGTCGAGACCGCGAGCTCCTCCTGCAAGAGGCGCGTCTTCTCCGCATAGCGGGACGAGTAGCGCCAGAAGCCGAACGCGACGAACGGCAGCGGCACGAGCACGACGAGCGCGAGCACCGGGTCGATCGTCAGCATCAGCACCGAGGCGGCGACGATCGTCAGCACGTAGCCGGCGGAGTGGCCGGCCGAGTCGAGCACGCGGCCGATCAGCTGCGCGTCGTTCGAGGCGCGGCTCATCAGGTCGCCGGCGCCGGTGCGGTCGTGGAAGCGCGCGTCGAGCTCGAGCGCGCGGCGGAAGAGCCCGTCGCGCACCCACGCCTCGCCGCGCGCGTAGTTGCGGATCGCGAAGAAGTGGCGCAGGCCGCCGGCGGCCGCCTCGACGCAGCCGACGCCGACGAGCGCGCC
>DASSSQ010000091.1:0-5574 GCA_035708405.1 Gaiellaceae bacterium | reverse complement strand
CGGTGGCGCATGAGCCGATCCGGATCCGGCCCGCCGAGGAGGCTGACCGCCGCGCGCTCGCGTTCCTGCTCGCCGCCGTCGCCGAGGAGCGCGACGGGATCGCGGCCGAGCCGCCGGTCGACGTCGAGAAGCTGGCTGCGGGCTGGCGGCTGGACGGCACGCTCGTCGCGGTCGAGGCGAGCACGATCGTCGGCCAGGTCCACGTCGAGGCGAGCTGGATGGGCTTCGGCGAGCTCGGGATGATGGTCGCCGCCGACCGGCGCGGCCAGGGCGTCGGGACGGCGCTCGTCGCCGCCGCGATCGACTGGGCGCGCGAGCGCGGCCTGCACAAGCTGACGCTCGGCGTCTTCCCGCACAACGAGGCCGCGATCGCCCTCTACCGCACGTTCGGCTTCGTCGAGGAGGGGAGGCTCGTCCGCCACGTCCGTCGCGCCGACGGCGAGCTCTGGGACCTGATCGAGATGGGGCTCCTGCTCTGAGGAACGTCCTCGTCACCGGCATGTCGGGCACCGGGAAGTCGACCGCGCTCGCGGAGCTGCGCCGGCGCGGCTTCGAGACGGTGGACACGGACGAGCCGGGCTGGACGGAGTGGTCGGAGCGCGAGGACGGCTACGTCTGGCGCGAGGATCGCGTCGCCGAGCTCCTGGCCCGCGACCGCGAGGTGCCGCTCTACGTGTCGGGCACGGTCTCGAACCAGGGACGCTTCTACCCGCGGTTCGACGCCGTCGTCCTCCTGAGCGCGCCGGCCGAGATCCTGCTCGAGCGGATCGCGAGCCGGCGGACGAACCCCTACGGGAAGGCGCCGGCCGAGCGCGACCTGATCCGCGAGCACCTCGCGACCGTGGAGCCGCTCCTCCGCGCCACGTGCACGCACGAGATCGACGCGAGCCGGGCGGCCGAGGACGTCGTCGCCGAGCTGGTCGCGATCGGCGCCGGCTCCGCCTGACTACGTGTCGCCGCGGTTGCGGTCAGGCGCGAGCACCCGTAAGCCCCGAACCCCGATCGAGCGTCGCAGCGCGCGCAGCTCCTCCGCGAAGTCGGCGTCGACCGGCGGCGCCGTCGCCAGGAGCGCGCGAAAGCGCTCGGCCGAGATCAGCCGCGCCTTCGGAGGCGCGATCACCGCGGTGGGCACGCCCGCGCGGGTGATCTCGATCTCCTCGCCGGCGGCGACCCGGTTCAGCACGTCGGAGAACCGCCGCGAGACTTCGGTAGCCGTCAACCGGACCACGGCGCGACCGTATCGGATAAATCTGATCCCGTCCGCAGCGTGGACGACGCCGACCTGCCCGAGTGTTCGCGAGGACGCTCCGAGCTACAATGCAGATGGACAGTTGGCCACCGCTCTCGAGCTACTCGAAGGCCCGCCTCGCGGCGGGCCTTCGGCGTCCTGGGCCCCGGAGGCCGGATTCGAACCGGCATCTCTTCAATGGACAGTTGACCGCTCTACCAGTTGAGCTACCCCGGGGCCGTGAAGCAGATGTACCTGCGGGTCGAGATGTTCGCAAGGCGGCTCTTCTGGACGTGTCCCGGGACCGTCAGGGGGCGGGTGAACCGCGTGCCCGGGTGTTTCTAAATGACGCCCGAACTGTTCGGCCAGGGAAGAAGCTTGAGCTGCTCCCGGCCATCAGCGATGTCACCAAGGATGCATTCACGGAACGCGGATGGAACGCCCAGGAGTTCTCGGAGGCCACATACTCGGCCATTGGAACTCGACTACGCCGAGCCACCATCCCTGGTCGTCGAGCCACGTTCGCCTTCGGGCTCTCCGGTGCTGTCCGGCCTTTGACACGGGATCGAGCACGATCGTACGCAGAACGACACGCCGAGCGTGATGATCCCACGGCTTGGCGAGCGACCCTTACACCTGGCTCTCTGAGGCGACGAACGAGCCGGGCGACCTGCGGCTACTTGCCGCTGCGCTCGATGATCTCGATCCGGTAGTCGTCCGGATCCTTGACGAAGCAGAGGCGGGAGCCGCCCTCGCGGACGCGGTAGGGCTCGCGCTCCGGCTCGATGCCCTGTGCGGCGAGCGCCGCGAGGGTCTCGTCGAGGTCGTCGACGCCGATCGCGATGTGGCCGTAGCCGGTGCCGAGGTCGTAGCTGCGGCCGTCGTGGTTCAGCGTCAGCTCGAGCTCGGCCTCGTCGCCGGGGAAGCCGAAGAAGTAGTTGGTCGCCTCGCGCTCGCCGCCTCGGACGATGCCCATCTCGCGGTGGAGCTCCATTCCGAGCGTCTCGTAGAAGACGCGCGACCGCTCGGGGTCCGTGATGCGCACCATCGTGTGCAGGTACCTGGCCATGCCGCGATCCTAGTCTTCGAGATCCTCGCGGATCAGGCCGAACAGGACGCCGTCGACCCACTCTCCGTGCCGACGGTACGCCTTCCGCTTCACGCCCTCGCGGGTGAAGCCGGAGCGCTCGGCGTGGCGGATCGCGCGCTCGTTGAAGCCGTAGCACTCGAGCTGCAGCCGGTGGAAGCCGCGCTCGAAGATCAGGTGCCGCTGCAGCTGCCTGGCCGCCTCGTCGGCGACGCCGCGGCCGCGGAAGCCGGCGTGGACGGCGAGGCCGCCGAGGTGCGCGATCCGGCTCCGCTCGTTCGCGCGCTCCCAGCCCATCGCGCCGGCGCGCTCGCCGTCGACCTCGACGACGAGGCGGCCGAACGCGTCCGGCTCGGCCCGCGCACGCTCGACCTCGGCAAGCAGCGCCTCGCGGTCCCGCGCGTGGCTGCCGGCGAGGAACGGCTCGACGTCCTCCCCGTTCAGCAGCTCGACGAGGAAGTCGACGTCGTCGGCACGCGCCGGGCGGATCGAGACCGTCACGGCTGGATCAGGCCGCGGCGGATCGCGTAGCGGGTCAGCTCGACGCGGTCGCTCATCCCCAGCTTCTCGAGGATGTTCTGGCGGTGGCGCTCGACGGTCTTGACGCTGATCACGAGCTCCTTCGCGATCTGCTTCGAGGTCTGCGCCTCCGCGATCAGCTTCAGCACCTGCAGCTCGCGCGGCGTCAGCACGTCGAACTGCTCGTCGCCCTTGCCGCGCTCGACGTAGTCGCGGACGAGCGTCGCCACCGCCGAGGGATAGAGGAACGACTGGCCACGCATCGTCCGGCGGCAGGCCTCGACGATGTCCTGGTCGGCGCCCGACTTGAGCACGTAGCCGGACGCGCCCGCGCGCAGCGCCTCGAACAGGAACTGCTCGCTGTCGTACATCGAGAGCATCAGCACGCGCAGCTCCGGCTTGCGCTTGGTCAGCTCGGCGGCCGCCTGGATCCCGGTCAGCTTCGGCATCGAGACGTCGAGGATCGCGAGGTGCACGTCCCCCGCGAGCGCGAGCTTCACCGCCTCGGCGCCGTCCGCGGCCTCGGCGACGACCTCGAGATCGGCTTCCGCGTCGAGCAGCTTGCGCAGGCCGGAGCGGACGATCGGGTGGTCGTCCGCGACGAGGATCCGGGTGACGAGCGGGATCGGCATCAGTCTCTCTCCGCCGGCACCTCGAGCCGCACCTCGACGCCGCCGCGCCGGCCCGGCTTGACCGCGAGCGCGCCGTCGACGAGCACCGCCCGCTCCCGCATCCCGCGCAGGCCGCCGTGGCCGTTCTCGCCGGCGTTCGCGACGAGGCCGCGGCCGTCGTCTGCGACCTGGAGGACGACGCTGCCGGCGCCCGGCTCGAGCGAGAGCTCGACGCGGCGCGCCTGCGCGTGCCGGGCGACGTTCGTCAGGCTCTCCTGCGCGACCCGGTAGATCGCGAGCTCCGCGTCCGAGGAGAGCGGCGGCAGCTCGGACGCGAAGCGCCGCTCGACCGCGACGCCGCTGTGCTCGGCGAAGCGGCGCGACAGCTCGGTCAGCGCGCTGACGAGGCCGAGCTCGTCGAGCATCTCCGGCCGCAGCTCCTGCGCGATCCGCCGCACCTCCTCGAGCGCCTGACGGACGGCCTGCTTGGTCTCCTCCACCTCGGCCGCGCCCGCGCCGGCGACGGTGCGGCCGAGCGCGTCGAGCTGCAGCAGGACGCCGGTCAGCACCTGGCCGACCTCGTCGTGCAGCTCGGCGGCGATCCGCAGCCGCTCCGACTCCTGCGCCGCGAGCGCGCGGCCGCCGCTCTCGCGCCGCTCGCGCTCGAGCCGCGCCAGCATCTCGTTGAAGGCGCGGACGAGCGCCGAGACCTCGACGCCGCCGCTCTCGGCGAGTCGCTGGCCCGGCCGCAGCAGGTCGACCGTCTGCATCCGGCGGACGAGCCGGTCGAGCGGCGCGAAGGCCGGGCGCAGCAGCAGCAGGTTCGCGGTCAGCATCAGGACGAGCCCGACGACGAGGACGACGCCCTCGACGAGCGCGATCGGCGCGTGGATCGTCACGGGCGTCAGCGCCAGCAGCAGCGTCCCGACGACGAGGAGCGCCGCGTTGGTCGCGAGCACCCGCCAGAGCAGCGGCAGCCGCGAGGAGCCCATGCGGGCACTGTAGATGCTCTACGGACGCACTACCCGGCCGCCTCGGCCGCCGCCAGGCGCCGCTCGCTGCGCCGCACCGTCTGCGGCGGCGCGACCAGCACCGGCGCGGCGGTCGTCGCCTCCAGGTCGCGGGCGAGGCCGCAGCGGAGGTTGCGCCCGCGGACGCCGCGCAGCTCCGAGCCGAGCACGACGAGGTCGGCTCCCTCCTCGGCCGCGAGCTGCGCGAGCACCGCGGCCCGATCGCCCACCTCGACCCGCAGGTCGGCGTCGTCCGCGAGCTTCAGCTCGGTCGCGAGCTCGGTCAGCCGCTGCTCGGCCCCGGCGCGCCCCTGCCGCGCCGTCAGGCTCTCGCCGCCGCCGCGCGGCATGCCGTCGACGACGTGCGCGAGCACGAGCCGCAGCCCGAGCCGCTCCGCGAGCACCGCCGCCATCCGCGCCGCCGACCGCCCCGCCTGCGAGTCGGTCACGGCGCACAGGATCGTTCCATGCATCTTGCTCCTCCTCCATCTCGATGTCTCGACAGCGTCGCGGCGCATCCGGCCCGCCGCCATGGGTGCCGGACCGCATCTGCGAGATGGGGCCACGGCCTCATGGCCGGCGCGCGTCCCCGCTGTCAGCCTGACCTCTCAATCGACTCAATCGACCGATGGAGGGATGCACCGTGACGAATCAAGCGATCACGCGGGCGGGGCTCGCGCGCCTGGCCACCGAGCTCGAGCGTCTCCGCACCGAGGGCCGGGCCGAGATCGCCGAGCGGATCCGCCACGCAGCCTCGGTGGAGGCGAACGCCGTCGAGAGCAGCGACTACCAGCACGCGCGCGAGGAACAGGCCGCGCTCGAGAGCCGGATCGCCGTCCTCGAGGAGCGGCTCGCCGAGGCCGTGATCGTCGACCCGGATGCGGGCAACGGCGTCGCCGACGTGGGCGAGCGGGTGCGCGTCCGCGACCTGGACAACGGCCGCAGCCACGAGTACGAGCTCGTCGGCACGCTCGAGTCCGACGCCTTCGCGGGCAGGATCTCGATCCTCTCGCCGGTCGGCGGCGCGCTGCTCGGCTGCCGTCCGGGCGACACGGTGTCGGTCGAGACGCCGCGCGGGAGGCTGCGGCTGGAGGTGCTGGCGGTCGAGCCGGTTGCCGC
>DASSSQ010000090.1:0-26540 GCA_035708405.1 Gaiellaceae bacterium | reverse complement strand
GACGAGCAGCTCGCGCCGGTGGCGTCGCAGCGCTGCCACTGGTAGCCGTAGCCGGTCGGGGCCGGCGAGTAGACGCCCTGTGTGCGGGTGAGGGTCTGACCGACCTTGGCGGTGCCGCTGATCCCGACCGGCGTCGTGTTCGAGAGATTGGCCGGGGTGACGGCCGCGGTCTGGGCCGAGGTCGAGGTCGCGTTGTCGTACCCGGCGAGCGTGACGGTCTCGATCACCTGGATCGTCTTGCCGACGTCGCCCACGACCGGCGTGTACGTGGTGCCGGTGGCGCCGGCGATGTTCGCGCAGGTCGGGTTGCAGGACTGCCACTGGTAGGAGCGCCCGGTCGGCGAGGGGTTGTAGGTGCCGGGGGTGGCGGTGAGGGCCTGGCCGACCCTGGCGGTGCCGGCGATCGCGACCTGGCCGCTGGTCGCGATCGTGCCGTTCGCGACCGCCGCGGTCGCGGCGGAGGTCGCGGTCGCCGTCGTGTAGCCCGTGGCGGCGATCGTGTCGGCGACGCGAATCGTCGAGCCGGCGTCCGCACCGACGAGCGTGTACGTCGTCCCGGTCGCGCCCGCGATCGACACGCAGTTGGCGCCGCTCGCGTCGCAGCGCTGCCACTGGTGGGTCGTCGTCGCCGGCGCCGGCGTGTAGGTGCCGCCGGTATAGGTGAGCGTCGAGCCGACGGTCGCCGTTCCCGCGATCGTCGGATTCGTCGTCTGGAAGAGCCCGATCCAGATCGTCGGCGACTGCGTCACGGTCACGCCGTCGCCGGTGTCCTTCGCCTGGACGGCGATCTGCTGGGCCGTACTCGACTTGACCGTGAAGGTGGCGACGCCGCTCGCGTTCGTGGTTGCCGTCGCCGGCGAGATCGTCGCCGTGCCGGACCCCTGGAGCAGCTGCACCGTGTGGCCCGGGATCAGGTTGCCGGACGCGTCCTTCAGGGTCACGGTGACCGTCGACGTCGTCGTGTTGTCGGCGGGGATCGAGGTCGCGCTCGCGGCGACGGACGAGTTGGTGGCGTCGGCGACCAGCTTCGGCGCGACGGCGATCACGCGCGCCGCCCACGGATAGCTGCCCGAGATCGTCGCGCTGTAGGTGCCGACGGCGCCGGCGGTCGCCTGCGCCTGATCCTCGACGAGCGAGGTCGCGCGCGAGGTCGGGCCGCCGGTCGTCGAGGAGATGCTCGCCTCACCGGTGCCGGTGCCCGCGCTGAGGCAGTTCGACCCGCAGCCGGCAGCCATGAAGGCGACGATCTGGTCGCCGCCGGCCGACGTCGAAAAGCCGCCGCTGACGCTGGCGGTCGTCCCGCTCGCGCCGGTCGCGACGTTCGTGCCGTCGATCGGCGTCGCGCCGACGCTCGTGTACGCCGCGATCGCCGCGCTCGCGTCGGGCTTGCTCGGGATCGCGATCGACCAGCTCGCACCGACGTCGGCTGCGGTGACGACCCGGTAGAAGGTGCCCGACTCGAACCCGGTGCCCGCCGCGCCGGTGACGATGGTCGAGGTCGAGCCGAGCTGCGTCCAGGCGCCGCCGCCGCCGGTGATCGTCGAGGCGCTGAGCGCGTCGTTCGAGCGGATGTTGACCTGCATCAGGAGCAGGTCGCCGACGGCGATGCCGGTCGGAGCCGAGATCGAGAACGAGGTCGCCTTGTTCGCGTTGGTCGCGACCGCGCAGCCGGCCGAGGTCGCGCTCGCCGCCGAGTTGACGAGCCCGCACGCGGAGCCGCCGACGATCGCGACCGGGTCGATCACGTACGGCGTCGGGAGCGTCGCGTCGTCGAGCCGGAGGCGCAGCGACCAGCCGCGGCGGTCGCGGGCGAGCGTCCAGTGGGAGCCGGCGGGCGTGACGTCCTTGCCGGCCCGGTCGTAGATCGCGACCGGCAGGATCCGGACGCCGACGAAGTCGCCGGCGCGACGGAACTCGACCGAGCCGTCAACCATCGACCTCGGCTCGAGGTTCATACTCGAGAGTCGCCAGCTCCACGTGTGCCGGCCGAGCTTCCGGTCGACCGTGAGCAGGCTCTCGACGGCGCCGGTCCGGTAGACGACGGCTTCGCTGCCGAACGGCGTCGGTCGCGAGACGCCGTGGCCGAACCGCTTCCACTTTCCGGAGCTCGGCACGTCCGCCGCGATCCGCAGCGCCCCGGAGCGGACGCGCGCGGTGAAGCCGCGGCGGTCGACGGCGACCTTCAGCGCCGCCGCCGGCCGCCTGACGAGCGGCGCGTCGGGCTGCGGCGCGCCGAGGGCCGCGGTGAGGAAGCGCGGCGTGGGCGAGGAGTCGTTCCCGCGGACGAGCACGGTGGTGAGGGCGAGAACGGCGGCGAGGCCGGCGAACGCTGCGAGCCGGGCGAGGAGAGGCAGCTTGCGGACGGCTCCGAGGGTGCGGAAGCGGCCGGTCCCGGATCTCGTGGACCGCGCATGCTGCCGCCGCAGATGCTTCGAGCTCGCCATTGCCTCTCTTCCCCGCGTGCGGGTGCACGCGTCCTCACCGCGGCAGTTATCGGCAGCGGGCGGGCGGGCTAGAGGGGGATCCGGCCCCGAAAACGGGATCCGGTGCAGGTTCCCTCCGACGGGGGACGCCGCGGCCGCACCAGCCGCGAAGCTACGGAAACCTACTGAGTATCAAGCTCAGGCTGAGGTAGAGTCACTCAGCCGAGGGCGACGACGGCGCCCGTGCCGGGGTGGCCGGGGTTGCCGTCGTAGCCGGGGTCGACCTCGACGACCGCGATCCGCGCGACCGTGCCCGAGAGCGTCGCCCCGTGCCTGTCGACCGCGCTCGTCACGAGCACGCCGAGGTAGTGCGGCGGCTGCCCGGCGGGCGGCGGCGGGCTGTCGCCCGGCCCGGTCGTCCAGACGGCGCCCGGCACCGGGTCGGCCGCGAGCGCCCAGCCCTTGAAGCTCGACGGTGCTCGACCGGTCGTGAGCGCGTTCTCCGTGCTCCACTGCGCGCCCCAGAAGGTGACGCGCGCGCCGAGCCGCGCCTCGCGGTCGCCGATCGTGAACGTGCCGCCGCTGCTCGCGAGCGCGTAGAGGAAGGTCTGCGTGCTCCCGTCCGAGCCGGTGTAGTCGTCGTCGCCGGCGAAGTGCGCGGTCAGCGTCGCGCCGGGGCCGGTCGGCCCGGTCGGCGTCAGCGAGCAACTGGCGATGCCGGCCGCGCCGGTCGTCGTCGTGCAGCTGCCGCCGCCGAGCGCGAAGGCGACCTCGAGGCCGGCGTCGGCCGCGTGCCCGCCGGACGAGACGGTCGCGCGGACGGTCACCGGCGAGCCGACGGCCGCGACCGGCAGCGGGTCGACCGCGAGCGTCGTCGCCGCCTTCGCGATCGTCAGCGTCCCGTCGACGTACGCGAACGCGTAGCGCGAGTCCGAAGCGCCGCCGCAGGTCACCGTGTAGGTGCCGGGCACGCTCCCCGCGCTCGCGGTCGTCGTGCAGCCGGCCGGGGTCGCCGGCGGCACCGCCGGCGAGTAGGTCGCGCCGAGCGTCGGGATCGCGTCGCCGTACGAGATCTGCGGGGACGGCGCCGTGACGGTGACCGGGATCTGCGCGAGGATCGTCAGCGTCCCGTCGACGAACCGCGCCAGCTCGTAGCGGTCGCTCGCGAAGTCGCCGGCGGTGCAACGGATCGTGTAGCTCCCGGCAGGCTGCCCGGGAGGAACGTCCGCGTCGCAGGACGGCGAGCCCGAGGTCGCGCTCGCCTGCGTGTCGGCGCCGACGAAGCCGCCGAGCGTGGGCGCGAGCGCCGGCAGCGGCACGGTCGTGTAGCCCGTGAGCGTCGGCGCGGTCACGGTCAGCGGCGCCTTCTCGATCGTCAGCGTGCCTGGCACGTAGGTGTACGCATGCTCCGGGTCGGCGGCGCCCGAGCAGTCGATCGCGTACTTCCCCGGAGGCGTGGCGGAGGTCACGCCGGCAGCCGCGCAGGTCGCGCGCGTGGCCGGGGTCGCGCCCGCGCTGTAGGTCGGCGCCAGGGTGGGAACCGTGCCGCCGTAGACCATCGTCGCGTCGGGCGGCGCGGTCACCGTCGCGCCCGCCAGGAAGGAGATCGTGACGGTGGCGGGCTGCGGCGACGGGAAGGTCGCGTCGCCCGTGTACTTGACCTGGAAGTCGTACGTCTCGCCGGCGGCGAGGCCGGGCAGGACGATCGTCGCGTAGCCGTCGGCGCCGAGCGTCGCTCCGTATCTCGTGTCGGCCGCCGTGGCGCCGTTGAACCAGATGCTCACCTTCTTCTCCGGCGCCTGCAGCGTGCCGCCGACCTGGTAGACGTGGACGATCAGGGTCACCTGCTGCCCCGCCGGCGACGGCGACGAGTAGCCGACGTCGATCGCCGTCTGGATGCTCGGGAGCCCGGGGATCGTCACGGTGAGCGGCGCCGACGGCTGGGCCGGGTCGTCGGTCGCGTCGCCGCCGTACGTCGCGTAGAAGGTGTGCGTCGTCCCGTTCGCGAACGAGCCGCCGGTGAAGGTCGCGACGCCCTCGACGACGGCGGCCGACCCGAACGGGCTCGAGTTGTCCCAGAACGTCACCGTCCCGCCCGGCGCCGGGCTGCCGTCGCTGCGGACGACCGTCGCCGTGAACGTGGCGGGGTTCCCGGGCACGATCGTCGGCGTCTCGAGCGAGACCGACGTCGCCCACTTCGACGGCGCCGTCTGCGCGACCGTGACGCGGACGGTGTTCGACGTCGGCCCCGGCTGGTCGCTGGCGGTCACGTCGTAGGCGCC
This sequence comes from Gaiellaceae bacterium, assembly GCA_035708405.1. Lineage (GTDB taxonomy): Bacteria > Actinomycetota > Thermoleophilia > Gaiellales > Gaiellaceae > DASSSQ01. The sequence goes on along the minus strand of DASSSQ010000090.1, from coordinate 21,835 downwards.
CGCGGCGAACGAGGTCGTCACCTGCGCCGTGCCGTCCTGCTGCAGCGTGGCCGTGGCCGTCGTCAGCGTGCCGGTGTCGACGTTCGTGAAGGAGAAGCCGACCGTGTCGCCGGGGTCGCCGCCGGTGACCGTCGCGGTGAAGGTCACGGTCTCGCTCGGCGCGACGCTCGTCGCCGAGGCGGAGAGCACGGTCGCCGACGAGAACGCCGACGCGGTCGCCGCGCAGACGAGGGCCGCCGCGACGAGCAGCGCGACGAGCGCGGCGCCCGCGCGCCGCGGCCCAGCCGCCCGACCTCGATTGCCGATCCTCACGCCGCACCCCCGCCGACCCTGCCGCAGCCCACAACGATACCGGCGCCGGGAGACGGCTCAACGCCCGTGCGAGGGATCTCGCTCAGGTTCCCTGCGCCGTCCACTCGAGGTCGACGACCGCGGCCAGGCTCTGGTCGTCGTTGCCGGACGAGGTCGGCAGGTAGAGGACGACGTTGAGCCTGATCGTCTCGCCGGACTGGAGGGTCGCGATCGCGTTCGCCTGCGTCGTCCACCAGAGAAGCGGCGGCGGCGGCGAGGGCGCCGCGGTGCCGACCGGGTAGACGGCGAGCGTCAGGTCCTGCCAGAGCCGGTTCTGCGCTCGGCTCGCGCGCAGCGAGAGCGTGAACGGCGCGCTCGTGTCGTTGCGGATCGTCAGCACCTCGCCGGCGGCGCCGCCGGGCGCCATGTTCACCGCGTAGATCCGGCAGCCGTCGAGGTTGCTCTCGATGAAGAGCCCGGTCGTGCCGCAGGAGGAGCTCGCGGGCGGCGGCGGGGTCGGCGCGGCCGTCGTGGCCGTCGCGGGCGCGCTCGTCGTCGCCGCCGGCGCGGTGGTGGTGGTCGTCGTCGTCGTCGCCGTAGGCGTCGTGGTCGGCGGCGGCTTCGGCGGGCGCGGACGCGTCGTCGTCGTCGGCGGCGCGGTCGTCGTCCCGCCCGGCGCCGTCGTCGTCGTGCCGGTCGGCGGCGGCGAGGGCTTGCCGCCGAAGCCCTGGTTCGGCGGCGGCACCGTGTTCTCGCCCGACGGCGGCGGCTGCGCCGGCGGGACGCCGAGGCCCGGCACCGGCTGCCGCCCGTTCTCGGAGCCGCCGCCCGCCGGCGGGCCGCCGACGAAGGCGAAGCTGTGGACCCGGCCGCCGGCCGCGACCGCGTAGCGCGGGATCTGCGCGCCCGCGGGCCGCTGCCCGACGATCAGCCGTCCGCCGCCCGCGAGCGCGGTCGCGCCGACCGGCGCGGGCAGGAAGCCGCCGAGGTCGCCGCGCTCCAGGTAGGCGAGGTGCTGCCGGTCGTCGACCGCCGCGGCCATCACGGACGGGCGGAGCGGCGCGGGCGGCTGCGACTCCGCGCCGCCGCCGAGCATCAGCTCGTAGTCGACGCGCGGCTCCGCGATCGCCGGGTTCGGCCGCTGCAGCGGCGGCGGCCCGGCGGCGCGCGCGACCCCGGGCGCCGCCGCGGCGAGCAGCGCGACCGCCAGCACGACCCGCCTCACGCGCGCTCCCCGCGACGCAGCCGCAGCCCGAAGCTGCCCGCGATCACGACGGTGCAGAGCAGGCCGACGACGACGTAGAGCAGGACGGCGCGGCCCGTCACCCAGCTGTCGTCGGCGAGCGAGGTCCCGAGCAGCGCGTCCGGCTGGTGGTCGACGATCAGCCGGCCGAGCGCCTCCCGCTGCGAGCCGTGGACGTAGCGCATCCGGATCGGCCCGCCGCCGATCAGCGTCCTCGCCGTCTCCGGGCCGACGTCCTTCGGCCGCCAGGGCGCCGTCGTCGCGATCGGAGCCCCGTTCGCCGCGTAGGCGGTCAGCGTCGTCCCGACCTGCTGCGAGAGGCGTCCGAGCACGTCGGCGAGCGGCGTCATCACGAGCACCGCGCCGACCGCGCGGCCCCCGTCCTCGAGCGGCCCGATCGTGAGCAGCGCCGGCCCCGAGCGGAGGATCACGAGCTGGCTGAAGCGGCCGCCGTGCGCGCCGCCGGCGCGGCGCAGGCTGAGCGCGAGCGCCGCCATCCCGCGGCGGCTGCGGACCGGCGGCGGCGCGCCCTTCGAGCGGACGGCGAGCACGACGCGGCCGTCCGGCAGCACGACGTCCAGCATCGGCACGTCGTAGTTCGCCTGGATCGGCGCGACGAGCCGGTTGAGCGCGGCGACGTCGCGTGTCGCGAGCGCGTGCCCGACGCCGGCCGTGAAGGTGGCCGCGCGCAGCGCCGAGAGCTGCTCTCCCTCGACGACGACGAGCCCCGCGATCGCGCCGGCGCCCGCGTCGCGCAGGCGCGCGTCGAGCGCGTCCCGCACGCCGTCCGCGGCGCGCTGCCCGGCCCAGAGCGCGGCCAGGATCGCGACGAGGAGCCCGACCGCGATGTGCACGTGCCGCCGCCTGTACCACGGGATCCCCCCGCTGGCCGACCGCTCGCCGGCGCCCGCAGCCGGCTGGGGGACCGACGCCGCCATCGCGCTAGAAGCTGCCGCTCGGAGTCGGGATGCAGCTCGAGGCGGTGCAGGCGCCGACACTGCCCGTCGCCGAGCTGACGCCGGCCGGGGAGAACGTCCAGGACGGGCTCGACGCGCCCGTCTTGTTGCCCTTGCCGTTCGGCACCGAGGAGACGGTGGCGGTGAGCGTGTTGCCGCTGACGCTCCAGCTGACCGTGTAGGCCGTGCTCGGATTCGACAGCGAGCCGGAGGAGAGCGAGAAGCGCAGGGCGGCGCTCTCGCTCGAGCTCGCGCAGGTGCCGGGGACGTCGCCGACGAGCACGACGCTCGCGAACGTGCAGAGCTTCGTCGCCGACGGCGTCGCCGGCGGCTGGTTGAACGTGACCGAGAAGGTGTCGCCGGCGTCGAGCGTGTTGTTTCCGTTTCCGAGCGAGGCGCTGGTCGCGAAGAAGCCGACGCGGACGGCGGGGAAGACGGTCGTCCGCGTCCAGGGACCGTGCAGGCCGTCGACGCGGTAGCAGACGTAGTGGCCGTTCGCGCTCGAGCCGCGGCCGCTGTCGGTCGCCGTCCCGGTCGCGGCGGCGAGCGAGCCGCCGAGCGTCGCCCAGGTCGGAGAGCCGCAGCTCGAGCTCGTGCCGTTGTCGGCCCAGTAGAGCTGCTGCGAGGCGACGCCCTGCGCGCCCGGCGTCCAGGCGAGCGAGACGTCGGCGCCGCTCGGCGAGGCCGAGGCCGAGGTGGCCGGCGCGACCCAGCCGCCGGCGAACGCCGAGCCGGCGTTGGTCGTCTCGGCGCTGAAGAGCGCCCAGGTCGACCCGACGCGGCCCCCCGCGAGCAGGGCCGCCGAGGCAGCGACGCAGAGCGCAGCGACGCCGCAGGCGCTGCGCAGACGACGGCTCATTCCGGGACGGGCTTCCTCCGGTCGCCGACGAGCTCGCCGATCGTGATCAGGGCGAGCAGCACCGCCGGGATCACGAGCAGCAGCAACCGGCCGAGCGGCGACTGCAGCCCGTAGAGGACGTAGCCGACTCCCGGCGCGTGCACCGCCTCCTTCCAGCCCGTGCCGACCGCGGGCACGCGCCAGTCGTCGGGCGCGCCGTTCGCGTCGCCCTTGGTGACGAAGTAGCGGCCGGTCGCGCTCGAGCCGATCCGGTAGACGCGGTGCGTCACGCGCTCGGACGGGTCGTCCGGGTGGCTGAAGACGATCACGTCGCCGACCTTGACGTCCTTCGCCGCCACCTTGCGGTAGAAGACGATCGAGCCGGTCGGGATCGTCGGCGCCATCGACCCCGACCGGACGACGAGCGCCTGGTAGGGGAAGAGCTTCGGCCCGACGGTGATCGCGAGCAGCCCGAGGACGACGACGGTCAGCACGGCCAGCGCGCCGTACGTCGCGACTCCGGTCGCGATCCTGAGCGAGCGCCGCCGCGGCGGGCTCTCGACGACGACGGCGGTGGGCGCGGCCGCGCTTCCCGCCGCCACGTTCGGCGAATGCATGTGCTCCTCCGGTTTCGTTGTCGAATCTGACAGGGGGACCCCCGGGGTCAGGACGTAAGGTGCCAGGTCAGGTCGAAGGTCGCCTGCTCGCCCTGGAGCGTGTCGCTCGCGTTCGCGGGCAGCAGGACGGAGACGAGGAAGTAGCGCGACGCGCCCGCCGTCGGGCCCTTGCCGAGGTCCCAGGAGGCGGACGCGGAGGTGACGTACTCGGCGAAGAGGGGGAACGAGTTCGGCGCCTTCGTCGCGTATCCCGCCGCCGACGCGCACGCCCCGGTCGCCTTCACGGGGTACCAGCACTTCTTCGGGTTCGTCCAGGTCGAGTCCGTCTCCTGGATCGTCAACTGCAGGCCGGACGGCGTCCCGTTCGTGCTCACCTCGGCGCACGGGTTGCCGCCGTTCGCGTTCGCGTTCGCGCCGGGGCTCGCGGCGGGCGCGCAGGCCGGCATGTAGACCGACAGCGAGCTGCCGTCGAGCGAGCCGGTGTCGTCGATCCGCACCTCCGCCGTCGCCGGCGTCCCGCCCGGGTACTGGAGCGTCGAGGACGCGACGAGCGGCGCGCAGCCGCCGTTGACGTTGCCGGTCGTGCCGGCGGCCCACGAGAGGCAGGTCGTGCCGCCGCCGACGGTGTCGCCGAGGGTGAGCGTCCCCGCCGAGACCGTCGAGCCCGCGTTCGTCTCCTCGGAGCGCATGACCGCGTAGGTGCCGGAGACGGTGATCGAGCCGAGCGCGCCGACGGCGAGAAGCAGCGCGAGCAGCGCCTTGGTGCGCCTCCGTCCTCTGCTTCGTGCGCGCCCGGGCATCGGCTACTGGTCGACGTGCCAGGTCAGCGAGAAGGTCGAGAAGAGACCCTGCAGCGGGTTCTGGTTGCTGCCGGTCGGGTTCGGCATGTAGACGCCGACGAGGAAGGTGCGCGTCGTGTCGTGCGGCAGCTGCGCGGTCGTCGACGGCTCGAGCTGGCCGTTTGCCTGCACCTGCGGCATCGGCAGCGGCGCGTTCTGGTCGGTCAGCGTGTCGAAGTTCGTCAGCGTGTCCGAGTTGTCCGCGTTCAGCTTCGCGAGCGGCCCGAGCGCGTCGGTCGAGGAATCGGCGACCGCGGTGCCGGAGGTGAGCGTGCCGCCGACCGCCTGGCTCGTCACCGGGATCGAGGTCGCGCCGGCGTAGACGTCGGAGCGTGCGGTGAACGTCTGCGGCACGCCCGAGCTCGGCGTGACGACGATCTGGTCGTTCGCCCGGATGTTCCCGTTCAGCTCCGAGACCGGCAGCGCGGCGATCGTGCCGCTGACGTCGCTCGAGAGCGTGACCGAGATCGGCGCGACGCACATCCCGGCCGGCGTCGACCGCGCGTCCGCCGGATTGCCGTAGGTGAGGCCCGTCCAGCAGTAGTTCTGCGTGCTCGGGTTGCCGGGCGTCATCCCGGTCACCTCCTGCACGTAGAGGAGGACGGCGCCGCACATCGGGTTGCCGGCGGCCGAGTTGTAGTTGAGCTGCGTCCCGTAGGTCGCGTTCGGCGCGCCGGCCGGCGGCCCGCTCGTCAGCTGGTCGTAGCAGTCGAGCACCTGGACGGTCGTGGCGCTCGTGCCGCTCGGGAACGAGTACGTGGCGCTCTGCGAGACGACGCCGATCGTCGTGTCGTTCGCCGCCGCCGCCGCGGACGCGTAGAAGGTCTGCGTGTGCGTGACGTTGCCGCCGTCCTTGTAGCGGAGGACGATCGTCTTCCCCTTCGGGACGGCCGTCGCGAGCGGGGTCACGTGCAGGGTGGCGACGAGGCTCCCCTGCGTGAGGGCCTGCGTCAGCGTCGGCGTCACCGACGGCGCCCAGAGCCAGAGCTCGGACGCGTCGATGCTGCCGGTGTTCTTGACCGAGATCAGCGCCGTCGCCGTCGACGAGGAGACCCCGGGCGCGACGTTCGAGAAGGTGATCGCGGTGTCGCAGCTGGCGACGTTGTCCGCCGCCGGCGCCTCGTTGGAGAAGCAGGCGTTGCCGCTGTTCACGGTGTTCGACATCGTCAGCGTCCCGGAGGCGAGCGTGTTGCCGGGGTTCGCCGTCTCCGCGCTGAACGAGGCGAGCGTCCCCGGCAGGACGGACGAGAGCACGCCGCAGAGCATCAGCAGCGTCAGAACGGCCTTCAGCTTCCCGGTGCCGCGTCGCCTGCGGATGCGGACGACGGGCTGCGGCGGCGCCACCGGCGCAGCCGGTTCGTCGTCCGGCCCGGCGAGGAGGGCGAGCTCCGCGTCGTGCAGGTCCCGCGCGGTCCAGGCCGCCTCGCCCCAGAACGCCGTCACGGCGCCGGCACCCTCCGGGGTGCCGGCGCCGTCGACGGACGGGAGCGTCTTGCAGGTTTCGAGCTCAGCCGGAGTCACGGCTAGGAACGGCTATGCCTGGTCGATGTGCCACTTGAGGGCGAAGCTCGCCGTCTGGTTCTGGTCCGTGTTCTGGAACCCGGCGACGTTCGCCTGGATGCCGACCACGAAGTAGCGGCTCTTCGACTTCGTGAGCTGGCCGGATGCGTTGCCGCCGTTCCCGTTGTTGATGCTCAGAGGGGTGTCGGTCGCGGCGCCGCTCAGGACGTAGGTGCCGCTGCCGAACGAGCAGCCGATGCCCGAGCTGCCGTCGGTCGAGTCGCCGTATGCGCACGTCGCGCCGCCCGGTACCGAGTCGTCGTGCACGAACGCGGAGGTCGGCGTCTCGATGATCGCGTAGCGGAGGCTCGAGCAGAGCGTGCCGCCGCCGTTGCCCGCGAACGGAGCGTAGGTGACCGGCGTGCTCGCCGGGTACGCGCTGCTCGAGGTCGGGTTGACGTGCAGCTGGACATCGCCCGGGCTCACGGCCTGCGTCAGCGTGTAGCTGTCGCTCCCGACCTCGATCGTGTCGTTCGCGGCCGCGCCGAACGCCGATCCTGTGCCGTCGAGGGTGAGGATGCCGCTGCTGACGGCCACCGACGTCGTCCCCAGCGTCTCGACCTGGCTCGCGCTGTTGCTGCAGCTCGGGAAGGAGAACTTGATGTCGCCGGCATCGAGCGTGCCGGCGTTCGCGAGCTGGATGTTCGCGAACTGCGTATACGTCTGGACGGCCACGGTCGTGTTCGTGTGGCTGTACGTGTTGCTCGTCGCCTGCGAGACGACCGGAATCGTGACGTCGGACGCGGGCGCGACCTCGGCCGTGGCCGTGAACGTGTCGCTGGTCGAGTTGTTGCTGAGCTTGATCAGGTCGCCCGGCTCGATGTCCGCCGAGCCGGTGAGATCGGCGACGATGCTCGTGACCGTGCCGGCGCTGATGTCGCCCGCCGCGTCCAGAGTCCCCGTCGCAGGCGACCCGATCTGGACGCCGTTGAAGAGAACCGTGCAGCCGTTCGAGACCAGGTTCGAGTTGTTCGCGTCGGACTCCGACGCGCACGTCGTTCCGTTGCTCGTCGCGTGCAGCAGCAGGGTGCCGGTTGCGAAGGTGTTGCCGTTGTGCTGCACCTCTGCGTTGAAGCTCGCGAAGGTGCCGCTGCCCTGGGCGACCACGGCGATGATCCCGGCCGTGGTCAGCAGCATCAGATACTGCTTGATCCGTTTGCGTGACATGTGCTGTCGCTCCTGTGTTCCGCAGTCGGGCCGGCTCCTGCGGCCCCTTACGCTTGCGCCCCCGGTTCTGCGTAGGGGCCCTCACCGTTTCGAGGGATGCGGCCCTCGATCGTATGGCTCTTGCAAATCGCGTCAATAGGTCGTAAATCCCATATCCGCGTCTGTTTCGGCCCAGAGAGACGGTGCGCTCGCGTGCCGCATGCGTACGAGCGCGGTGAAGCCGCAGCCGTCTGTCCGGGCCGATCTCCTCTCCCATTCCCACCGACCGGCGAGATTCCTTCGCTCCACCGCAGCGCCGGTCACCCATGAGTGTGACGCCGGATCCCCGGCTTGGGAACCCCAAACCCCCCGTTCGGGGGATGCCAGCTACGCGCTCTCGCCGACGAGCGACCGCGCCAGCGACGCCGAGGCGGCGACATCGGGCGCGCCCGGGTCGAGGACGAGCGCCGTCCGCGCGCCGTCGCGGACGAACGCGATCGAGCGGCCGCCGACGCTCCAGCACGCGTCCGCCGCGCACGGCGTCTCGGCCGGCGGGCCGGGCGTATCTGCGTCGAACGCCTCGTTGACGTAGATCGCGGCCGCCTCGGCCCATTCCTCGGCGTCGAGCGGCGTGTCCCAGTCGAGCCGGAGCGCGACCGAGTCGTGCCCGGAGCCGTCGCGGTAGACGGCCGACAGGCCGCCGCCCCAGCCCGAGCCGACCCGGTCGAGGCGCGGCACCTGGAAGACCGCCAGGAGCGCGCGCACGTCGAGCTCGCCGAAGGTGTCGTCGCGGACGAGCGAGAAGCCGGCCGGGCTCGCAGGCAGCTCCATCGCGACCGGCTTCTCGCGCGCCAGGTACTTGTCGACGTGCAGCACCTGCTCGGTCGAGATCGGCGGCCGCTGCAGGAGGCCGCGCACCGCCCGGTCGCCGCCGACGTTGAGCAGGTTCGAGGCGAGCCGCAGCCCGAGCGCGTCCACGAACTGGGCCTCGAGGCCGAGGAAGACGGCCGCCGGCGACGAGGGTGTCGGCGCCGCCTGCGCCGTTCGCAGGTCACGCACCGCGAGCTCGGCCGCGCCCTCGGCCGCCGCCGCGAGCGCGAGCGCCTCGTCGCTCGAGCCCGCGGGCGCCGCCGGCAGCCCGTAGCGGTCGGCGTAGAGCGCGTTCACGAGCCCGGACAGCGCGGCGCCGCGCGCGTCGCTGCCACGCGCCACGTAGACGGTGCGCGTGCGTGCGTCGAGCACCGGCGCGCGCGGTCGCACCCACGCCTGCGCGAGCAGCGGCCGCAGCTGCTGGTCGGCGCCGAGGAGCCCGAGCGCGCGCAGCAGCTCGGTGTCGTAGGACTGCGTCGCCGCCGGGTAGCGCGCCATGACCTGCTTCAGCGCGCGGGCGCGCAGCGCCGCCGGCGAGACGACGACCACCCGCGGCTGCGACCGCGCCGTCACGCCCGTCAGCCGGGAGGCGACGCGCAGCAGCTCCGGCACCGGCAACCGGCTCTGCGCGTGGGCGGTGCCGGCCGCCGCGCCCAGCGCGACGAGCGACAGGAGCACGGCCAGTTTCCTCATTCCACCTCTACCTTCGGCAGGAAGCCGTCCGGCCTTCAACCCCAGCGGGGGATCGAATCGGTGTGGGACAATCCGCCCATGGCGACGACCGAGCCGCGCAAGGCGACGGGAACCGACAGCTGGCGCGAGGAGCTGTACGAGGCGGCGCCGGAGCGGCGAGGCGAGCTCTTCTCGACGATCTCGGGGATCGAGACCGAGCCGCTGTACACGCCGGACAACGCGCCGGTCGACTACGAGCGCGATCTCGGCTTCCCGGGCGCGTATCCGTTCACGCGGGGCGTCTATCCGTCGATGTATCGCGGCCGCCTGTGGACGATGCGGCAGTTCGCCGGCTTCGGGACGGCGGTCGAGACGAACGCGCGCTTCCGCTACCTGCTCGAGCACGGCCAGACGGGCCTGTCGACCGCGTTCGACATGCCGACGCTGATGGGCTACGACTCGGATCATCCGCGCTCGCTCGGCGAGGTCGGCCGCGAGGGCGTCGCGATCGACTCGCTGGCCGACATGGAGACGCTGTTCGACGGGATCCCGCTCGGCGAGGTCTCGACGTCGATGACGATCAACTCGGCGGCGGCGATCCTGCTCGCGTTCTACCTCTGCGTCGGCGAGCAGCAGGGCGTGCCGCGGGCCGAGCTGCGCGGCACGGCGCAGACGGACATCCTCAAGGAGTACATCGCGCAGAAGGAGTGGATCTTCCCGCCGGAGCCGTCGATGCGGCTGGTGACGGACATGGTCGAGTTCTGCGCGCGCGAGATGCCGCTCTGGCATCCGATCTCGATCTCGGGCTACCACATCCGCGAGGCGGGCTCGAACGCGGCGCAGGAGCTCGCGTTCACGCTCGCCGACGGCTTCGCCTACGTGGACGCGGCGGTCGAGCGCGGCCTCCAGGTCGACGACTTCGCGCCGCGGCTCTCCTTCTTCTTCAACGCGCACATCGACTTCTTCGAGGAGATCGCGAAGTACCGGGCGGCGCGGCGGATCTGGGCGCGCGAGCTGCGGGAGCGCTACGGCGCGAAGAACCCGCGCTCCTGGCTGATGCGCTTCCACACGCAGACCGCCGGCGTGTCGCTGACCGCGCAGCAGCCGGAGGTGAACATCGTCCGGACGGCGATCGAGGCGCTCGCGGCGGTGCTCGGCGGCACGCAGAGCCTGCACACGAACTCCTTCGACGAGGCGCTCGCGCTGCCGACCGAGGACGCGGTGCGGATCGCGCTCCGCACGCAGCAGGTGATCGCGCACGAGACCGGCGCGGCCTCGACGATCGACCCGCTCGGCGGCTCCTACTACCTCGAGCACCTGACCGGCGAGCTCGAGCGGCAGGCCTACGAGTACTTCGAGCGGATCAGCGAGCTGGGCGGCGTCGTCGCCGCGATCAAGGAGAACTTCTTCCAGCGCGAGATCGCCGAGGCGTCCTTCCGCTACCAGTCCGAGGTCGAGGCGGGGCAGCGCGTGATCGTCGGCGTCAACCGCTACCAGTCGGGCGCCGAGGCGCAGCCGGAGCTGCTGCGGATCGACCCGGCGCTCGAGCGCTCGCAGGTCGAGCGCGTCCAGGCGCTCCGCGCCCGCCGGGACTCGTCCGCGGTCGAGGCCGCGCTCGCCCGCCTCGCCGCCGACGCCGCCCGCGACGATCGCAACCTGATGCCGGCGATCGTCGACGCCGCGAAGGCGTACGTGACGATGGGCGAGACGTGCGACGCCCTGCGCAAGTCCTGGGGCACCTGGCGCGAGACGCCCGTTTTCTAACCAGACGCGGAAAATCGCGTCTACTCTGTTCGAGCCATGAGCACGATCGCGGCCAAGCTCCAGTCGCCGAAGTTCCAGCAGAAGGTCTTCTGGGCCGCGCTCGCCGTGCTCGCCGCCGGCGTGCTCGCCTTCGTCGTCACGCACTACACGAACACGGCGAAATCGACGCAGGCGCCGCTGAACACGAACGTGGCGCCGATGGACGTCTCGAAGACCCCGAAGCACGTGAAGCTCGACCCGCAGGCCCGCCGCGTCGCGCAGGAGTTCATCCTCACCGCCGTCGCCCGCAAGAACCTGCGCAAGGCCTACCCGCTCGCGGGCCCGCAGATCAAGCAGGGCCAGTCGCTGAAGAGCTGGCTGACCGGCGACATCGCGGTCGTCCCGTACCCGGTCAGCGACCTCCAGTTCGCGCCGATGAAGATCGACTACTCGCACGCGAACGAGGCGATGATCGACATCGCGCTGATGCCGAAGAAGGGGACGAGCGCGAAGCCCGCGCTCTTCGGGATGACGCTGAACAGGATCCACGGCAAGTGGGTCGTGAACTCGTGGGTGCCGAAGAGCACGCCGCCGGTTCCCTGCTCGGCGACGAGCTGTTAATCCGGTCACGTAAGCGTTCGCGATAAGCAGTGGACGGCGGCGCTCCGGCGGCGCATCCTTACGCGAAATGCGCGCGCGCTGGTCGTCCGCCCGCTTCCGGCGCCGGCTCTTCGGAATCGGCGGCACGCTGACGCTGCTCGCCGCGGTCGTCGTCTCGGCGGCGTTGATCGGGAACACGGCGAAGCCGCAGCCGGAGACGCGGCACCCGGGCGCGCCGCAGGTCTGGCATCCGCCGGCGCCGGCGCGGCTGACGAAGGCCGACCGCGTCGCGGTGCTGAAGACCTCGCTGCTCTTCATCGACACGGCGGTCGCGCGCAAGCACCTCGACCGCGCCTACCGGATCGCCGGCCCGGAGCTGCTGCAGGGGATGAGCCGGCGCGAGTGGCTGCGCGGCAACATCCCGGTCGTCCCGTTCCCGGTGCTCGGCGTCGCCGCCTGGAACCTCGCCTACGCCTACCGCAACGACGTCGCGCTCCAGTTCTCGCTGCTCGCCAGGCCGGGGACGCTGAGCATCGTCGGCAAGACGTTTACGATCGAGCTCAAGCGCCGCCGCGACGCCTCGCCGTGGCGCGTCGTCTCGTGGTCGCCGGCCGGGATCTCCGGCGTCACGAACGATCCGGCGCAGGCGGCCGCGCTCGCCGCAGGGCCGCCGCCCGACAAGGCGCCGCTCAGCCTCTGGTGGCTCGCGCTGCCGGTCGGGATGCTCGCCGCGGTCGTCCTGATCCCGGGCGGGCTCGGCCTGCGCTCGTGGTACCTCGGCCGCAAGTTCGAGCGCGAGTACCTGACCGAGCGCGGCTACTGACCTCGTGACAATTTGTCACGAAGTTCAGAGTCGCAGCTCGAGCCCGTCGCGTGCCTGCTCGAGCCCGTCCGGGATCGGCAGCTCGTGCGGCCGGTGCGTGAGCAGCAGCCGCTTCGCGCCGGAGGCCTCGAACGCCGCCACCGCCTCGTCGGCGGAGAGGTGGCCGCGCGGCTCGCCGTCGAGGTCGCCGCGTGCGAGCGTCGCCTCGCAGACGAAGAGGTCGACGTCGCGCGCGAGCTCCGCGAGCCGGTCGGTCGGACCGGAGTCGCCGGAGTAGGCGAGCGTCCGGCTCTCGTTCGCGACGCGCAGCCCGTAGGTCGTCAGCGTGTAGTGGGGGAGGCGGAGCGCGGTCACGGTCAGCCCGGCGGCCTCGAACGGCTCCCCTTCCGCGTACTCGCGCAGGGCGAAGGCGGTCTCCCACATCTCCTGCCAGCCGAGCCGGGCGCCGAAGTCGCGCAGCCGCGCCTCGCCGTCGGGCGGCAGCCACAGCTCGATCTTCGCGCCGTCGCGGCCGGGGCCCGACATCGTCCCCCAGACCCACGGCACGAGGTCGCCCCAGTGGTCGAGATGCCAGTGCGTGATCACGACCGCGTCGACCCGCGGCCAGCCCTCGTCGAGCTCGCGCAGCTTCGCGAGCACGCCCGGGCCGCAGTCGAGCAACAACCTCTGCTCCGCCTCGACCAGGTATCCCGACTGCGCTCCGCCCGGGTTCGGCCACGCGGGCGAGCAACCGACGACGGTCAATTTCACGGACATATAGTGTGGCCGATCGTGGCGGGAGGAAAGATTCGGGTCGTGATCGCGAAGCCGGGCCTCGACGGTCACGACCGCGGCGCGAAGATCATCGCACGCGCCCTCCGCGACGCGGGCATGGAGGTGATCTACACCGGCCTGCACCAGACGGCGGAGCAGATCGTCGAGACCGCGATCCAGGAGGACGCCGACGCGGTCGGCATCTCGATCCTCTCCGGCGCGCACATGACGCTCGTGCCGCGGATCCTCGACCTCCTGCGCGAGAACGGCGCCGAGGACGTGGTCGTCGTCGTCGGCGGCACGATCCCGAACGAGGACGTGGCCGAGCTGAAGGAGCTGGGCGTCGCCGAGGTCTTCACGCCGGGCGCGCCGACCGCCGAGATCGTCGACTTCCTGCGCTCGCACGTTCCGGCCTAGCCTTCGTTAGCGGATCTTGACGTGCGGGCCCGAATTCCGAACGGGCCGCTTACAGGTTCATCGCACGCTGCGCCGAAGATCGATGCGATTCGATCGGAAAGCGATTTCTAGGGGGGAACCTGACATGACCAGACGGCTCGTTCGTCGTCTTCTTCTCGCTGTGACGGCGGCGGCGGCGTCCGCCGTGGTCTTTTCGACGGTGGGTGGCGCGACCATCGAGGACACGGCGCCCGTGAACACCGCGCCGCCGGCGATCTCGGACAGCAGTCCCTCGGTCGGCGAGTCGCTGCGGGTCAGCACGGGCAGCTGGAGCGGCACGACGCCGATGACCTACACGTACCAGTGGATCCGCTGCGACGGCGGCGGCGGCAACTGCGCGGCGATCTCGGGCGCCACATCTCTGAGCTACACGGTCCCGAGCAGCGACGCGGGCTACACGCTCTATGCCACCGTCACCGCGACGAACTCGGCCGGCAGCGGCGGCGGCTCCTCTCCGCTGACCTCGAAGATCTCGTCGACCTCGGGCACGGCGCCCTCGAACACGAAGGCGCCGGAGCTGACCGGCACGCTGCAGGTCGGCCAGAAGCTGACCGTCTCCACAGGCACCTGGACCGGCACCACGCCGATCTCGTACTCGTACCAGTGGCAGCGCTGCAACTCCCAGGGCGTCAACTGCAGCGCGTTCCAGAGCGGCTCGTCGAACACGTACACGCTCACCTCCGCCGACCAGGGCAACCGTCTGCAGGTGTGGGTGACCGCGTCCAACAGCGGCGGCTCGGCGAGCAAGTACTCGAACCAGACCGGCCAGGTCGGCTCGAACGTCGCCGCGCCGCAGAACACGGCGGCGCCGCAGCTCACGGGCACGCTCGCCCAGGGGCAGACGCTGAAGGTCTCGACCGGCAGCTGGAGCGGCCCGGGCCCGATCACGGTCTCGTTCCAGTGGCAGCGCTGCAACTCGTCGGGCACCGGCTGCGTGCCGATCGGCGGCGCGACCGGCCAGGCGTACCTGTTGACCTCGAGCGACGTCGGCCACAAGCTGCAGGTGCTCGTCACCGCGCGGAACACCGGCGGCACGACCGCCAAGTACTCGAACCAGACCGGCGTGATCGCGGCGAGCACCGGCGCGATCTCCGGCGTCGTCTCCGCGAAGGACGTCAACCTGCCGACGCGGCTCGTGATCGACAAGATGCAGTACCCGAACGGCGGCCATTCGCGGATCCCGTTCACCGCCCGCTTCCACGTCTCCGACACGGCTCACCACTCGGTCAGCGGCGCGCTCGTCTACGTCGTCGGCCTCCCGTACCACTGGATCGGCGCGGTGCCGGAGCAGGCGACCGACGGCAGCGGCTGGGTGACGCTGACGATCAACCCGACGAAGAGGATGCCGCGGTCGACCTCGCTCGTCATGTTCGTCCGCGCCCGGACGCCGCAGGGCGACGTGCTGACCGGCGCCTCGACGCGACGGCTCGTGCAGGTGCACATCCGGCCCTGACCTGCCCTCGACCGGTGCCAGGCACGTGCCTGGCACCGGTCGCGGCCTCGCTGGATAGAGTCTCGCGCGATGAAGGTCGCCGTCTGCGTGAAGCAGGTTCCGGACGCCGCCGCGAGCCGGCGGATCGATCCGGCGAGCAAGCGGCTCGACCGCTCCGGCGAGACGGCGCTGAACCCGTTCGACGCGAACGCGGTCGAGGAGGCGCTCAGGCTGAAGGAGACGGCGGGCGGCGACGGCGAGGTCGTGCTCGTCTCGCTCGGGCCGGAGCAGGCGCTCGACGCGCTCCGCAAGGGCCTCGCGATGGGCGCCGACCGCGCGCTGCTCGTCGCCGACGAGGCGGCGGCCGGCTCCGACCTCGTCGCCACCTCGTACGCGCTCGCGAAGGCGCTCGAGCGCGAGCAGCCGGAGCTCGTCCTCTTCGGCCAGCAGGCCTCGGACGGCGACGGCGCCTGCCTCTGGGCCGCGGTCGCCGAGCGGCTGCGCCGGCCGGCGATCTCGCAGGTGGCCGAGCTCTCCGTCGACGGCGGCAGCGTGCGCGGCAAGCGCCAGACCGAGTTCGGCTACGACACGATCGAGGCGCCGCTGCCGGCGGTCGTCGCCGTCTCCGACGCGATCAACGAGCCGCGCTACCCGTCGCTGAAGGGGATCATGGGCGCGAAGAAGAAGCCGCAGGAGCAGCTCTCGCTCGCCGAGCTCGGCGTCGAGGCGGACCGCGCCGGCGGGGCCGGCTCGCGCACCGTGGTACTCGCGCTCTCGGCGCCGCCCGGCCGCGGCGAGTCGCGCCGGATCGAGGACGACGGCTCGGCGGCCGAGCAGATCGTCGCCTACCTCGAGGAGAAGCGCCTCCTGTGAGCACCCTCGTCTTCCTCGAGCACCACGAGGGCCGGCTCCAGAAGGGGCCGCTCGGCGTGCTCGCGAAGGCGGCGCAGCTCGGGCTCGAGCCGGCCGGCGTCGTGATCGGCGAGGGCGTGCGCGAGCTCGCCGGCGACGCGGGCCGGTTCGGCGCGGCGCAGGTCTACGTCGCAGACGACGCGCGCCTCGCCGCGCCGCTGCCGCAGCCGCGCGTCGACGTGATCGCCGCGCTCGTCCGCGAGCACGGCTTCGAGAACGTGCTCTTCGCGCAGTCGGTGCTCGCCGCGGACGTCGCCGCCGGCCTCGCCGCCCGCCTCGACGCCGGCCTCAACTGGGACCTCGCCGACCTCTCGATCGAGGGCGGCGAGCTGCGCGGCACGCGCGCCGCGCTCGCCGACTCGGTGCACGCCGAGGTCGGCTGGACGCGGGCGCCGCGGCTCGCGCTCGTCCGCTCCGGCACCTTCGACCCGGTCGAGACCGGCGCCGGCGCCGCCGAGCCCGTCGACGCGCCGGTCGAGCTCGAGGACTTCTCGACCGCGGCGACGATGGTCGAGCAGGCGCACGCCGAGCAGCAGGGGCCGTCGATCGAGGACGCCGACGTGATCGTCGCCGGCGGCCGCGGCCTCGGCGCGCCCGAGAAGTTCTCGCTCGCGGAGGGACTCGCGCGCGCGCTCGGCGGCGCGGTCGGCGCGACGCGCGCGGTCGTCGACGCCGGCTGGTACCCGTACTCGGCGCAGGTCGGGCAGACCGGCAAGACCGTCTCGCCGAAGCTCTACGTCGCGCTCGGCATCTCCGGCGCGATCCAGCACAAGGTCGGCATGCAGGGCTCGAGCACGATCGTCGCGATCAACAAGGACGCGAACGCGCCGATCTTCGAGTTCTCCGACCTCGGCGTCGTCGGCGACGTGCACGAGATCGTCCCGAAGCTGACCGAGCTCGTGAAGCAGCGGAAGGGCGCGTGACGAGACCCGCGGACTTCCCGCCTCCCTGGAACGTCGAGGAGGCGATCGCGGCACCTACCGATCCGCCCGACGAGCGGATCGAGGTCGGCCTGCTGATCGTCGGCGCCGGCCCCGCCGGGCTCGCCTGCGCGATCCGCTTCGGCCAGCTGCTCGAGGAGCATCCCGAGGTCGCCGAGCGGCTCGGCGAGGTGCCGGTGGCGGTGCTCGAGAAGGGCCGCCAGGTCGGCTCGCACCTGCTCTCCGGCGCCGTCGTCAACCCGATCGCGCTCCGCCGCCTCTTCCGCGACCGGCTCCGGATCGACGAGATCCCGAGCTACGGCGAGGTCCCCGGCGAGGCGGTGTACATGCTGACGCGGAACAACGCGCTGCGGATCCCGGCCCCGCCGACGATGCGGAACGACCGCAACGTCGTCTACTCGGTCTCGCAGCTCGGCCGCTGGCTCGCCGGGCAGGCGGAGGAGCTCGGCGTCACGATCCTGCCGGAGACCGACGCGCGGCTGCTGCTCGTCTCGGGGGGGCGCACGCTCGGCGTCCGCACCGGCGACAAGGGCCGCGGCCGCGACGGCGAGCAGCTCGCGAACTTCGAGGCTGGCTCCGACATCGCCGCCCGCGTCACCGTCCTCGCCGAGGGGACGCAGGGGCACCTGACCGGCGCCGCGCTGCAGCACTTCGGCCTCCAGGGCGACCTGCCGCAGGTGTGGGCGCTCGGCGTCAAGGAGGTCTGGAAGGTCGGCAAGCCGCTCGACCGGATCGTCCACACGATGGGCTGGCCGCTGCGCGCCGGCCGCCGCTACCGCGAGTTCGGCGGCTCGTTCATCTATCCGATGGGCGAGGACCTGATCTCGCTCGGCCTGGTCGTCGGGCTCGACTACCGGGACGTCGAGCTGTCGGTGCACGACCTGCTGCAGGAGCTGAAGACGCACCCGCTGCTGCGCGACATCCTCGAGGGCGGCGAGCGCGTCCAGTGGGGCGCGAAGACGATCCCGGAGGGTGGCTTCGCCGCGCTGCCGCGGCGCTTCCACGCGCCGGGCCTGCTGCTCGCGGGCGACGGCGTCGGGCTCGTCAACGTGCCGGCGCTGAAGGGGATCCACTACGCGATCGAGTCGGGACGGCTCGCCGCCGAGGCCGCGTTCGCGGCGCTGCAGCCGGGGACGACGCCGTGGACGCCGGGCGCGCTCGCCGGCTACGACGCCGCGCTGCGGGAGAGCTTCGTCTGGCGCGACCTCTACGCCGTGCGGAACATGCGCCAGGCGTTCGGCAAGGGCTTCTGGCTCGGCGGCGCGATCGCGAGCGCCGCCACGCTGACGCGCGGCGCCCTCCCGCCCGGGATCACGCGCACCGAGCGCGACGCCGAGCAGGAGCTGATCCGCACCGACCGCGCGCAGACCTATCCGGCGCCGGACGGGAAGCTGACCTTCGACAAGCTCTCGTCGGTCTTCGCCTCCGGCAAACGCACCCGCGACGACCAGCCGAGCCACATCCGGATCGAGCAGCACGTCCCGCGCGACGTCGCCGAGCTGTGGGCGCGGATGTGCCCGGCGCAGGTCTACGAGGTCGGAGAGCCCGGGCCCGGCGACAGCGTGACGGTCGAGGTGACGCCGTCCAACTGCGTCCAGTGCGGCGCGATCACCGCCAAGGGCGGCCGGCTGACCCCGCCCGAGGGCGGCTCGGGCCCCGAGTACACGCTCACCTGACCTCGTGACAAGTTGTCACGAGGCTCAGAGGCGGTGCGCGTAGTGGAGCCGGCGGTGATCTCCCGCGACGACGTCCTCGCCGCCCGCACGACGATCGCCGGCAAGCTGCACCGCACCCCGACCCTGTCCTCGCGCACGCTCGGCGACGGCGTCTTCCTGAAGGCGGAGCTGCTGCAGAAGACGGGCTCGTTCAAGCCGCGCGGCGTCCTCAACAAGCTCGCGGCGCTCTCCGCCGAGGAGAAGCGGCGCGGCGTGATCGCGATCTCCGCCGGCAACCACGCACAGGCGGTCGCGTGGGGCGCCGCCGCCGAGGGGATCGACGCGCTCGTCGTCATGTGGGCCGACGCGAGCGCGCAGAAGGTCGCCGCGACGCGCGGCTACGGCGCCGCCGTCGACCTCGAGGCGCCCGGCCCGGCGGAGGCGTTCGAGCGGCTCGCCGAGCTGCAGGCGGAGACCGGCCGCACGCTCGTCCATCCCTTCGACGACCCGGTCGTCCAGGCGGGCGCGGGCACCGTCGGGCTCGAGGTCGAGGAGGACGTCGACGGTCTCGACACGATCGTCGTCCCGGTCGGCGGCGGCGGGCTCGTCGCCGGGATCGCGGCCGCGGTCGCGCCGGCGGTCCGCGTCGTCGCGGTCGAGCCGGAGCTCTCGCCCGCTCTGCACGAGGCGCTGAAGGCCGGGAAGTCGGTGCCGGTGCAGCCGCGCTCGATCGCCGACGGGCTCGGCGCGCCCTTCGCCGGCGAGCACGCGCTCGCCGTCTGTCGCGCGCACGACGTCCGGTCCGTACTCGTCTCCGAGCAGGAGATCGCGGAGGCGATGCGCTTCGTCTACGCGCGGGCGAAGCTCGCCTGCGAGCCGGCCGGCGCCGCCGCCGTCGCCGCCGTCCGTGCCGGCAAGATCGAGGGCGAGCGCGTCTGCTGTGTCGTCTCGGGCGGCAATGTGGCGGCGCAAACGGCCGCTGCTATCCTGGGAGCATGAAGCCGGAGATCCATCCCGAGTACGTCCTCGCGCACGTCCATTGCGCCTGCGGCAACGACTTCACGACCCGGTCGACGAAGCCGGAGCTGCACGTCGAGATCTGCAGCGAGTGCCATCCGTTCTACACGGGCAAGCAGAAGCTGATGGACACCGGCGGCCGCGTCGAGCGGTTCCAGCGCCGCCTGGAGAAGGCCGGCGGCGCCCGCCGCGGCTAACCGGACGACACGATGAGCGCACCGATCGGCGGGCAGGCCGTCCTCGAGGGCGTGATGATGCGCGGCCCCGGCAACTGGGCCGTCGCCGTCCGCAAGCCCGACGGCGCGATCGCGCAGGTCTGCCGCCCGATCGACTCGCCGATGGCGCGGCGCCGCGTCTACCGGCTGCCGATCGTGCGCGGCGTCGTCGCGCTCGGCGAGTCGCTCGCGATCGGCTTCCGCGCGCTCGCGATCTCCGCCAACTACGCAGCGCAGGAGGAGAGCGACGGCGACGAGGAGGTGCAGACCGAGCTGACGAAGTGGCAGCTCGGGGTCGCGTTCGCGGTCGCGATCGGCTTCGCGCTGCTGCTCTTCAAGGTCGGCCCGGCGCTGCTCGTCGACAAGCTCGTTCCCGTCCACTCGGGCGGCTGGTTCGTGATCGTCGAGGGCTGCGTGAGAGTCGCCGTCTTCGTGATCTACCTGGCGCTGATCTCGCTGCTGCCCGACCTCAAGCGCGTCTTCCAGTACCACGCGGCCGAGCACAAGGCGATCAACGCCTACGAGGCCGGCGAGCCGCTCGAGCCGGAGATCGTGCAGCGCTACAGCCTGATCCATCCGCGTTGCGGAACGGCGTTCCTGCTCTGGGTGATGGTGGTCGCGATCTTCGTCTACGCCTTCCTCGGCCGGCCGGCCTGGTACTGGCTCGTCGTCAGCCGGATCGTGCTGCTGCCGGTGATCGCCGGGATCGCGTACGAGCTGATCCGCTTCGCCGGCAGGCACACGGGCAACCGCGTGCTGATGACGGTCCTCGCGCCCGGGCTCTGGCTGCAGCGGCTGACGACGCGCGAGCCCTCGCTCGACCAGCTGGAGGTCTCGATCGAGGCCCTGCGCGAGGTGCTCGTGCGCGAGGGACGGTTGGAGGGCTCGCGGGTCGAGGTGATGGCGTAGCGTTTCCTTCGTCCAGCGACGAAGGAGGCACGGATGGCAACGGATCGCAGCGCGGAGGCGACCTGGAACGGCTCGCTGATCGAGGGAAGCGGGCACGTCGACTCGGGCGTGCTCGCCGGCCAGGAGCTGACCTGGAAGGCGCGCACCGGCGAGTCGGGCGGGACGAGCCCCGAGGATCTGATCGCCGCCGCGCACGCCGCCTGCTTCGCGATGGCGCTCTCGCACGGGCTCGCGCAGGCGGGGACGCCGGCCGAGGAGGTCAAGACCTCCGCCACGGTCACCTTCCAGCCGGGCGAGGGGATCACGAAGATCGCGCTGACCGTCCACGGCCGCGGCGAGGGCCTCGACGAGGGCGCGTTCCGGCAGGCCGCCGAGCAGGCGAAGGAGAACTGCCCGGTCTCGAAGGCGCTCGCGGGCGTGCCGGAGATGACGCTCGACGCGAGCTTCGGGTAGCCATCCGAGTCCGCACGGCTACATTGCGGCCGTGGCCGCCTTCGAGGAGCTGATCGCCGAGCTGGAGCGCTCCCATGCCGAGCTGCAGGAGCGCCTCGCCGACCCCGCCGTCTACAACGACCACCGCGAGGCGGCCGAGGTCGGGCGGCGGCTGAAGGAGCTCGAGGGCCCGCACAGGCTCGCCTTGGCCTGGCAGGGGGCGCGCGAGGACCTCGGCGCGGCGCGCGAGGACCCGGAGCTGCGCGAGCTCGTCGGCGACCTCGAGCAGCGGCTCGCCGAGCTGGAGGACGAGCTCCGCCTCGCGCTCGTCGAGCGCGACCCGGCCGACGCGAAGGACGTGATCCTCGAGGTGCGGCAGGGGGTCGGCGGCGACGAGGCGGCACTCTGGGCGGCCGAGCTGACGCGGATGCTGGAGCGCTACGCCGAGCGGCGCGGCTTCAAGGTCGAGGAGCTCGGCACGAGCCCGAACGAGGCCGGCGGCGTCAAGGAGGCGACGGTCGCGATCAAGGGCGACGGCGCCTACTCCGTCTTCAAGTACGAGGGCGGCACCCACCGCGTCCAGCGCGTGCCCGAGACCGAGTCCCAGGGCCGCATCCACACCTCGACGGCGACCGTGGCGGTGATGCCGGAGGCCGAGGAGGTCGAGGTCGAGATCGACCCGGGAGACCTCAAGATCGACGTCTACCGCTCGACCGGCCCCGGCGGCCAGTCGGTGAACACGACCGACTCGGCGGTGCGGATCACGCATCTGCCGACGGGGCTCGTCGTCGCGATGCAGGACGAGAAGTCGCAGATCCAGAATCGGGCGAAGGCGCTGCGCGTCCTGCGCGCTCGCCTCTACGAGCTCGAGCGCGCGCGGCAGCAGGCGGAGCAGTCGGCGCAGCGGAACGCGCA
>DASSSQ010000089.1:0-33978 GCA_035708405.1 Gaiellaceae bacterium | reverse complement strand
CAGCACGTGACCGCGTGCCGCTCGGCACGCTCGCCCGTTGCGATCGGCTGCGGCGGCGCCACCTCGATAGGCGGCGGCTCCGGCGGCGCGGGCCGCATCGCCGGCCCCCGCCAGACCGACCTCGGCTCCGGCCTCTCCGCGCCCGGGACGTAGATGCCCAGCTCGAGGCACGCCCGCTCGGGCCGCGGTACCTGCAGCCGCAGCGCCCACAGCCCCTGCCCCGCCGGCCGCAGCTGCTCGCGCACGGTCCCGACGAGCAGCGGCGCCGGTCCATCCCGACGCACCGCCACCGTCAGCAGCCCTGCCGATGTCCAGGCCTCCAGCGCGGATCCGATCGACGCGAGCCGCGGATCGTCGGGATCGGGGTCGAGCGCCACGACCTTCGCCATTCCGGGATCGTGAAGGAACGGGCTACCATGACGCGAAAGAGAGGCGTCACATGGGCCTCACACGGCTGCTCCCGCGCCCGAACACCCGGGCGTCCGTCTCGAAAGGACCGACACTGGCGAAGGTCATCGCGTTCGCGAACCAGAAGGGCGGGGTCGCGAAGACGACGACCACGCTCAACCTGGCCGTTGCGTTCAAGGAGCGCGGCTTCAGGGTGCTCGTCGTCGACCTCGACCCGCAGGGGAACCTGACGATGAGCCAGGGCCTGAACCCGGACACGATCGAGCGCTCGATGTACGACGTGCTCGTCCACCGGATCCCGATCGACGAGATCATCGTCGAGCGCGAGATCGACCTCGCCGTCTCCTCGATCGACCTCGCGGGCGCCGAGCTGGCGCTGTCCTCGCAGATCGGCCGCGAGCGCGCGCTGCAGAAGGCGCTCGCGCCGGTGCTCGACGCCTACGACTTCGTGCTGATGGACACGCCGCCGTCGCTCGGCCTCCTGACGATCAACGCGTTCGTCGCCGCCGGCGGCGTGATCGTCCCGGTCCAGTGCGAGTACCTCTCGCTGCGCGGCCTCGTCCAGCTCGAGAACACGCTCGCGATGGTGCGCGAGAACCTCAATCCCGAGGTCGAGATCATCGGCATCCTGCCGACGATGTTCGACAAGCGGACGACGCATGCGCGCGAGGCGGTCGAGATCCTGCAGGAGAACTTCGGCGACCTCGTCTACAACACGAAGATCCGCAAGACGGTGCGCTACGCGGAGGCGCCGGTGAAGGGCACCTCGGTGCTCGCGTACGACCCTTCCGGCGACGCCGCCGAGCTCTACCGCGACCTGGCGAAGGAGGTGCTCAATGGCGCGAAAGCGCGCGAGCATGCGTGAGGGCCCGCTCGCGGAGCTCTTCCGCGCGACCGAGGCGGCGCAGCGGCAGAAGGCCGAGGAGGCCGAGGCGCCCGCCGAGCCGCCGGTCTCGCACGCGCCGGCGCCCGAGGAGCGGCGCTACGAGCCGCTCGAGGAGACGGTCGAGCACGTCGTCCAGTTCGACGAGCCCGAGCCGGAGCCGCCCGCGCCTTCCGCGCCTAGTGACACAGTGTCACAAGGAGCCGCGGTGCCGGAGCCCGAGCCGGAGCGCCGCTGGGAGCCCGCGCCCGAGCCGCCCGTGCAGCGCTACGTCGAGACGATGCCGGAGCCGGCGCCACGGCTCCATCGCGCGCCGCCGCCCGGCCCCGCCGGCTCGTATCTCGCCGTGATCAAGGTCGTCGGCGTCGGCGGCGCCGGCCTGAACGCGGTCGACCGGATGATCGACGCCGGCATCTCGCAGGTCGAGTTCGTCGCCGTCAACACCGACATGCAGCAGCTGCAGATGTCGGACGCCTCCGTGAAGATCCACATCGGCCAGGAGCTGACGCAGGGCCTCGGCTCGGGTGCGGATCCCGGGATCGGCCGCCGCTCGGCCGAGGAGAGCTACGACCAGATCAAGCGCGCGCTGCGCGGCTCCGACATGATCTTCGTCACCGCCGGCGAGGGCGGCGGCACCGGCTCCGGCGCCGCGCCGATCGTCGCCCGCGTCGCGCGCGAGCTCGGCGCGCTGACCGTCGGGATCGTGACGACGCCGTTCAAGTTCGAGGGCTCGCGCCGCCGGCGGCAGGCCGACGAGGGCGTCGAGGAGCTGCGCCAGGCCTGCGACACGACGATCGTGATCCCGAACGACCGCCTGCTCGAGGTGCTCGACCGCTCGACCTCGATGCTCGACGCGTTCCGGATCGCCGACGACGTCCTCCGCCAGGGCGTGCAGGGGATCACCGACCTGATCACCGTCCCCGGGATCGTCAACCTCGACTTCGCCGACGTACGCACGATCATGAAGGACGCCGGCTCGGCGCTGATGGGGATCGGCTTCGCCTCCGACGGCGAGAGCCGCGCCAAGGACGCGGCCGAGCGCGCGCTCCGCTCGCCGCTGATCGACACCGAGATCGTCGGCGCGCGCGGGATCCTGCTCTCGATCGCGGGCGGCGACGACCTGTCGCTCTTCGAGGTGAACGAGGCGGCGGAGGTGATCCGCGGCGCGGCGACCGAGGACACGAACATCATCTTCGGCGCGACGATCGACCCGCGCCTGACCGGGCAGGTCTGGGTGACCGTGGTCGCGACCGGCCTCGGCGGCGGCCGCCGCCCGCCGATGCGTCCCGCGTTCACCGCCGCCGGCGCGAGCCGCTCGACCGACGACGTGCTCGAGCCGCCGAGCTTCCTCCGCGGCTGAGCTCAGGGTCGCTTCGCGAACTTGAACGACGTCCGCTCGAAGCCCTCGCGCTCGTAGAAGCGGTGCGCGTCGGCGCGGCGGCGGTTGCACGTGAGCTCGAGCGAGTCGGCGCCCCGTTCGCGGGCGACGCGCTCGAGCTCGGCGACGAGCGCGGCGCCGATCCCGCCCGAGCGCCGTCCGTCCGCGACCACGAGCTCGTCCAGCGTGCAGACCGGGCCGAGATGGTGGAGCTGGCGGCGCAGGTTCGCGTTGGCGAAGCCGACGACCTCGCCGTCCTCGACCGCGACGAGCAGCACGTGCGCCGGATCGTCGAGCAGCTCGACCGCGAGCGCGGCCGCCGCGGCGGGGTCGAGGTCGTAGCCGAGCTGGCGCAGGAGCGCGACGATCGCGGCCGCGTCGCCGGCCGCCGCGGGGCGGATCTCGGGCACGACGGCACGCTACCGCAGCCGCGCCGGCGGCTCGTAGTGTTCGATCTATGACCATGGAGGCCGCCACCGTCTCGATCCGCCGGGCCGAGCCGGGCGACGCGGCCGCGCTCGTCGAGCTCGCGAGCGCGGTCGGGGCCGAGCCGGAAGGCTGGCTGATCTCCGACGCGACCTGGCGCACGGTGGGCGAGGAGCGCCGCTACCTGCGCGCGACCCGCCGCCATCCGGACGCCGTCGTCCTCGTCGCCGAGCTAGACGAGGCGGTCGTCGGCCGCCTCTCGATCTCGCGCGACCCGCACCCGGCGAGCCGTCACGTCGCCGACCTCGGCCTGATGGTCGCCGCCGGCCACCGCCGCCGCGGCGTCGGCCGCGCGCTGCTCCGCGCCGCCGAGGACTGGGCGCGCGGCGCCGGCGTCCTCAAGCTCGAGCTGCACGTCTTCCCCTACAACGACGCCGCGATCGCGCTCTACGAGTCGTGCGGCTACGAGCGCGAGGGCTACCGCCGCTCCCACTACCGCCGCGCCGGCGGCGGCGTCGTCGACGCGATCCTGATGGCGCGCCTGCTCGACTGACCTCGTAACTGCGAAGTTACAAGGGACGCGGAGGGCTACTTCGGGTAGATCCGACCGGCCCACAGGTTCGCGCGGACGGGCGCAGTCGACTCGATCGGCCGCGCCCGGATCCGCCGCTCCTCGATCACGCGGACGCGCACCGCGTCGTAGCTCGGGCAGCGGAGAGCGCGCTGCTCGAGCCGCACCCGCAGGCGCCGCCACGTCTCCGCGTACGACAGCTCAAGCCGTGCGAGGCTGCGGATCTCGTCGACGACGAGCGGGTCGAGCGGCGGAATCGACACCCCGCAAGCCTGCCGCAGCGATCGCAACAGCATCGCGCCGATTGCGCGACATCTTCGTGTCCTTGTAACTGCGCGGTTACAAGGACACGTGAGCCTAGTCGCTGCTCGAATCGCCGAACGGCCGCACCTTGCCGTTTCGGCCCGCGCGCTCCCGCAGCTCGCGGTCGCGCTCGACCGCGTCGGCGGCGCGCTCGATCAGCTCCGTCACGCGCGCGAGCCGCTCGCGCGGCGAGCGCAGCTCGAGCAGCTCCTGCTTCAGGTCGTTGCCGAAGTCGATCCGCGCCGCGAGCTCGAAGGGGAGCTGCTCGGCCGCCGGCTCCGGCACGCCGACCTCGCTGCCGGTCGCCGCCACGAGCCGCGCGAACGAGGCGAGCGCGCGCTCGCGCTCCTCCGGCTCCGGCGGGTCGTCCTCGTCGTCGACCGGCTCGACCTCGGCGGTCAGGAACGAGCGGCCCGCCGTCCGCGCGACGATCCGGAAGCGCGCGCGGCCCTCGACGACGACGTTCATCCGCCCGTCCGGCAGCACCTGCAGCAGCTGGACGACCGCGGCCCGCGTGCCGATCTCCGCCGGCTCGTCGCCGCCGAGGTCGAGCACGAGCCCGAACTCGCGCTCGTCGTCCAGGCACTCGCGGACGAGCTCCCGGTAGCGCGCCTCGAAGATGTGGAGCGGGATCCGCTCGGTCGGCACGAGCACGAGCCCGAGCGGGAAGAGGCCGAGCTCCTCGGTCACGGGAACTAGAGTAACGGCATGGCCCGCGAGGGATTCTTCCGCGCCCCGATCGACGCGCTCGTGCCGTACGAGCCGGGCAAGCCGATCGAGGAGGTGCAGCGCGAGCTCGGCCTCGAGCGGGTCGTCAAGCTCGCGTCGAACGAGGGGCCGTTCCCGCCGTTCCCGGCCGCGCTCGAGGCGATGGAGCGGGCGGCGCGCGAGTCGAACCGCTATCCGGACGGCGGCGCCTACCGGCTGCGGGCCGCGCTCGCCGGGCGGCACGACGTCGCCTTCGAGCAGGTCGCGGTCGGCGCCGGCGCGGACGGCGTCATCGACTGCCTCTCGCAGGCCGTCCTCGAGCCCGGGGACGAGATCGTCTGCGGCTGGCCGTCGTTCGCGAGCTACCCGATCGACGCCGCGAAGGCCGGCGCCGCGGCCGTGCGCGTCCCGCTGCGCGACCACCGCTACGATCTCGACGCGATCCTGGACGCGATCGGGCCGCGCACGAAGCTCGCCTACGTCTGCCAGCCCAACAACCCGACCGGCACCGCGAGCACGCGCGCCGAGCTCGACGCGTGGTTCGAGCGCGTGCCGCCGCACGTCCTGACCGTCCTCGACCAGGCTTACTTCGAGTACGCGTCCGGCCCCGACTACCCGGACGGCGTCGACTACCTGAAGGACGGCGCCAACGTGCTCGTCCTGCGCACCTTCTCGAAGATCTACGGGCTCGCCGGCCTGCGCGTCGGCTACGGCGTCGGCCCGGCGGAGGTGGTGACCGCGATCGCGAAGGTGCGCCGCGCGTTCGACATCACGACGCAGGCGCAGGCGGCGGCGCTCGCGAGCATCGACGACCCGGACGAGATCGCGCGCCGGCGGGAGCTGAACGCGGAGGGGCTCGTCGCGCTCGAGGCGATCCTGCGCGAGGCGGGCCTCGAGCCGGTGCCGGGCGCGGTCGGCAACTTCCTCTACGTCGAGGTCGGCGACGACGCGCGGCCGCTCTTCGACGCGCTGCTGCAGGAGGGTGCGATCGTCCGGCCGCTCGCCGGCTTCGGCGCGCCGGGCGCGATCCGCGTCACCGTCGGCACGCCGGACGAGAACGCGTTCTTCGCCGAGGCGCTCGGCCGCGTCCTCAGCCGAGCCTAGAGCGTCGCCCAGACCTCGAGCTTCGCGCGCGTGCGGGCGATCACCTCGTCGGTGAACTCGCTCGTGCCGAGGTGGCCGCCGAGATCGGCGGTGCGCATGCCGGCGGCGACCGACTCGAGACAGGCCTCCTTGACCGCGCGCGCGGCCTGCTGCGCCTGCCGGTCGTCGCAGTAGCCGAGCAGGCTGGCGGCGGCGAGGATCATCGCCATCGGGTTCGCGACGTTCTTGCCCTGCAGCGACGGTGCCGTCCCGTGCGCGGCCTCGGCCATCACCACGTCCGGCTCGTGGTCGGGCCCGAACGCGACGAGCAGCGACTCCGAGCCGGCGATCGATCCGAAGAGCGGCAGCACGAGGTCGGAGAGGATGTCGCCGTCGCGGTTCAGGGTCGGGATCACGAGCGGCTCGTCCGCCTTCGCGATCAGCAGCGCGAACGTCGCGTCGATCAGCTGCGGCTCGTAGGGCACGTCGGGGTGCCGCGCCGCGGCCGCGTCGAGCTCCTCCTTCAGCATCCCCTCGTAGACGGGGCTGACCGTGTACTTCGGGCCGCCGAAGACGCGCGCGCCGACCCGGCCGGCGTGCAGGAACGCGTACTCGGCAACGGCGCGGCAGACGCTGCGCTCGATCCGCTCGGTGCGGAACGCGAGCTCGTCCTCGCCCTCGCCCTCGCGCCACTCCTTCGCGCCGTAGGCGTCGCCGACCGCCATCCGGACGACCGAGATCGGGCCGAGGACGCCGCCGAGCGGCACGATCCCGGGGATCCGCCGGCCGGTGCGGACGATCACGCGGCCGCCGATCTCCTCGCGCAGGATCCGGTTCGGCGAGCCGACGTCGTCGCGTCCCTCGGGCGTGACCGTCGCCGCCTTCAGGCCGAGCCCCGCCGCGCGCATCGCGGCCGCCGCCTCGTGGACGACCCCGTTGCCGGTCGACCGGCGGGTCGCGAGCGAGAGGTCGAAGCGGCGGAGCTCGAGCTCGAGGCCCGTGACGTCGACGGCGAGCGTGCGCAGCGCCTCCTCGAGCAGCTCCTGGCCGGTCTCGTCCCCCTCGAGCACGACGATCGTCTTGGCGTCCATCGGTGGCCGAGTGTACCGACGGGATCGTCCGGGCATTCCGGTTCGCGTGACACGGGCTGGCGGGATCACGCGCCGGGGGCGATCCCGGCGCTTTCGCTACTACGATCGAGACGGACGGCAGATCTCCGACCGGTCGGTGCTCGATCGGATCGAGGCGCTGTGCGTCCCGCCTGCGTGGAAGGACGTCTGGATCTCGCCGCGACCGAAGGCGAAGCTGCAGGCGGTCGGCGTCGACTCCGCCGGGCGCCGGCAGTACCTCTACCACCCCGAGTATCGCGCCCGGCAGGAGCAGGCGAAGTACGACAAGCTGATCCGCTTCGCGGAGCGGTTGCCCGACCTGCGACAGGCGATGGCCGATCACATCGAAGACGACGCGGCGGGAGTCGAGCGCGTCGCCGCGATCGCGCTGCGGCTGATCAATCTCGGCTGGTTCCGGGTCGGCTCCGAGCGCTATGCGAAGCAATCGCGCACGTTCGGAATCACGACGCTGCGCAAGCGCCACGTGGCGGTTCGCGGCAGCAGGATCGCGTTCCGCTTTCGCGCGAAGCGCGGGCTGCAGGTGCACACGGCGATCGTCGACGCCGACGTCGCGACGGCGATGCGGCAGCTGCTCGCGCTCGACGGCGGGACGCGGCTCTTCCGCTACGAGCGCGACGGCGAGCTCCTGCCACTGACTTCGCACAAGCTGAACGACTACATCCGGACGCATCTGGGAGCGGAGTTCACCGCCAAGGATTTCCGTACCTGGGGCGGCACGCTCGTGGCGGCGATCGCATTTGCCGAGCACGGCCCGGTCGAGGGCGCGGGCGAGCAGAAACGCGCGGTTGCGGCGGTGATGCGGAAGGTCGGGAAGCAGCTCGGGAATACACCGGCCGTTGCACGCGCGTCATACGTCAGTCCGGCGGTCGTCGAGCAGTACCTCGACGGCCGAACGATCGAAGACTTCCGGCCCTCTCATTTGCGCGTGGTAGGCGCGCACGATATCGCGCTCGACGTCGAGGAACGGTCGCTGCTCTCGTTGCTTCGCTCGTGGCGGATTCGTGCGTCCCGGAAAGCAGCGTGATTTTCGACTATGATACGGCCCAACCCTGACCCTTCTAGGAGGAAATTCGTGGCCCGGAAGACCGTACTCGTTTGCGATAACTGTAGTAAGGAAGTCGGCGAGGCGAAGGGCGCAACGCTGCGCGTCACCTATTCGGACGCGCGGCGCGGCGCGAAGCAGGCCGATCTCTGCGACGACTGCGCGAGCAAGATGCCCGGCCGGCCGGCGGCTCGCCGGGGCCGCAGGCCGAAGTCGGCGGCCGCGTAGCGCGTGCGGCGGCGGCGCCGGTCACGGCGCCGCCGCTCCCTTTCAGCCGCTCCCTTTCAGGCGCGTCCCTCCGGGACAGGCAGGTGCTTCGGGACGGGACGCTGCGGGACAGGGCGCTTACGGGCAGGGCTGTTTCAGGCCGCCACACCGGTCCCATCCCAAACCCCCACCCGCCCACGGGGCACGGCCAGGCTACCGGCCGTTCCGGCCGGCGCCTGTGCCGATTTCGTAACGATTCGCCCACAGCTCCGGGCGCGCGGCAGCGACCGGCCGCCCGGGCGAATTCGCGGACTTTCCGGTCTTTCGTCGCGCCGCCGCCCCGCGCGCGCAGAGGAGCCGTCCCGGGGCCGGACTACGATGGGTCGGCATGCCGCTGACGCTGATCGCGGGGCCCGCGAACGCCGGCAAGGTCGTGCTCCTGCTGGAGCGCTATCTGGCGCGCCTCGACGACGAGCCGGTGCTGATCGTGCCGAACCGGTCGGACGTCGACCGCGTCCAGCGTGACCTCCTCGCGCAGGCCGGCGCCGTCTTCGGCGGCTGGATCGGCACCTTCGCCGACCTGTTCGAGCGGATCGCCGGGGAGGCGGGGCCGGCGCGGCCGCGGGTCGCGACCGAGCTGCAGCGGGCGCTCGTCCTCCGCCGCGTCCTCGCCGGCGCGAGCCTGAACGGGCTCGGCCGCTCGGCGCGTTTCGCCGGCTTCTCGGAGGCGCTCCTGCAGACGATCTCCGAGCTCGAGTCCGGCCTGCTCGGCCCGGACGAGCTCGACGGCGACCTCGCCGCCCTCTACCGGGGCTACCGCGACGAGCTCGCGCGGCTCGGGATCAGCGACACGCGACTCGAGCAGCGTCGCGCCGCCGAGCGGGTCGCCGGCGAGCTCGCGGCCTGGGAGGGCAACCCGGTCTTCGCGTACGGCTTCGAGGATCTGACCGCCGCCGAGTGGAGCCTGCTCGAGGCGCTCGCCGGCCGCAGCGACGTCACCGTCTCGCTCCCGTACGAGCCCGGCCGGCCCGTCTTCGCGAGCCTGCGCCGCACCGCCGACGACCTCGCCACGCTCGCGTCCGGCCGGATCGACGAGCTGCCGCCCGCCTACGAGACGTTCGCCCACCCGGCGCTCGCCGCCCTCGAACGGGCCCTCTTCGAGGAGACCGTCCCGGCGCCGGTGCCGCTCGAGGGCGCCGTCCGCTTCCTCGAGGGCGCCGGCGCGCGGGGCACGCTCGAGCTCGTCGCCGAGGAGCTGCTCGCGCTGCTGCGCGCGGGCGCCGAGCCGCACCGGATCGCGCTCGTCGTCCCGAGCGTCGAGCGCTTCCGCGCGCCCGTCGAGACCGCGTTCGGCGTGCTCGGCATCCCGTTCGCGATCGAAGGCCGGCTGCGGCTCGACCGCACGCCGTTCGGCCAGGCGCTCCATGCTCTGCTCGCCTACGACTGGCGCGCCGGCGGTCGCCGCGACCTCTTCCGCTTCCTCCGCTCGCCGTACTCCGGCGTCACGCGCGCGCACGCGGACTACCTCGAGGGCCGGCTCCGCGGCCGCGCCGTCTCGCGGCACGAGCGCGTCGAGGAGGTCGTCCACGAGCTGCGCGGCCAGGCGCTGCCGCCGCTCGAGCAGCTGCGCAGCGCGGAGTCGCCGATCGCCGCAGTGCGCGGTCTCGCGCAGTCGATGCTCCGCGCCGCGCACGGGCTCGAGAGCCCGCCGGTCGGCGAGCAGGCGAAGCTCGACCTGCGCGCCCACGACGGGACGCTCGCGGCGCTCGACGAGCTCGATGCCTGGCAGGAGCTCGGCGGCGACCTCGACCGCGACGACGTCGTCGCGGTGCTCGAGCGGGCGACCGTGCCGCTCGCGCGGTCGCAGGAGACCGGCCGCGTCCACGTGATCGACCTGCAGCGCGCCCGCGGGCGCCGCTACGACGTCGTCTTCGTGCTCGGCCTCGAGGAGGGCAGCCTGCCGCGCCGCTCGCCGGCCTCGCCGTTCCTCGACGACGACGCCCGCGGTGACCTGCCGCGCGGCGCGCGCCTGCAGCGGCCGGACGCGGTCGGCCGCGAGCGCTACCTCTTCTACACGGCGTGCACGCGCGCCTCCCGGCGGCTGTACCTCGTGCGCGAGGCGGCCTCCGACGAGGGCAGCCCGCGTCAGGCGAGCCCGTTCTGGGACGCCGTCCGCGCCTGCTTCGAGGAGGAGGACGTGCGGCGCTGGACCGACCGGCGCGCGCTCTCGCAGCTGACCTGGCCGCTCGAGAGCGCGCCGAGCGAGCGGGAGCGGCTCCGCGCGCTGGCCCGGCTCGCCGCGCGCGACCGCGCCGAGGCCGACTCCGTCGCGCGCGCGAACGAGTGGGAGCGCCGCCTCGACCGCGCTCTCCACGCCTTCGAGCGGCCGGTCCGGCTCACGCATCCGCTCGTGGTCGAGGAGCTCGCGGCGAAGCAGGTCTTCGCGGCGACCGAGCTCGAGACCTTCGCCGACTGCTCGTCGATGTGGTTCGTCGACCGCGTCGTCTCCCCGAAGCAGATCGACGGCGAGGTCGACGCGCGGCTGCGCGGCTCGGTCGCGCACAGCGCGCTGCACAAGTTCTACGCCGGGCTGCCGAAGGCGCTCGCGGCCGAGCGGGTGACGCCGGAGAACCTCGACGACGCGCTCCGCTTCCTCGACGGCTGCCTCGACGAGGCGCTCGCCGGCGGCGTCCGGCTCGATCTCTCCGAGCTCGAGCGCTCGGAGCTGGAGCTCGGCCTGCGCCGCGACCTCGCCGAGCTCGTCAAGGCGGAGGCCGAGTCGGAGCT
Organism: Gaiellaceae bacterium; assembly: GCA_035708405.1. GTDB lineage: Bacteria > Actinomycetota > Thermoleophilia > Gaiellales > Gaiellaceae > DASSSQ01. The sequence goes on along the minus strand of DASSSQ010000089.1, from coordinate 23,052 downwards.
GCCGCTCGTCCCCAAGTACTTCGAGGTCTCCTTCGGCGGCGAGCGCTCGACGCGCGGCGGGCTCGACCTCGGCGGCTTCTCGCTCTCGGGGAAGATCGACCGCGTCGACGTCGACCCGTTCTCGGCGCGCGGGATCGTCTGGGACTACAAGTCGGGCAAGACCGTCTTCTCGGCGGCGAAGATCGACTCGGAGCGGCGGCTGCAGATCCCGCTCTACATGCTCGTCCTGCGCGACCTCGTCGGCGTCGAGCCGCTCGGCGGCCTCTACCGCGCGCTCGCCGGCCAGCGCGAGGCGCGCGGCCTGCTGCGGGCGGAGGCGCGGAGCGACGGCCTGCCGGGCTTCGCCGCGAACGACTACCTCGACGAGGACGCGTTCTGGGGCCAGATCGAGCAGGCGAAGGCGCTCGCCGGCGAGATCGTCGGCCGGATGCGCGAGGGCGACGTCGCTCACGACCCGAAGGGCGGCTCGTGCCCGTCCTGGTGCCAGCTCGCGCCGATGTGCAGGGTGAGACGCGCATGACGGTCGTCGAGCGTCACGGGAGCCCGAACGCCGAGCAGGCGGCCGCGATCGAGGCGCCGGGACTCGTCTTCGTCTCCGCGGGAGCGGGCACCGGCAAGACGACCGTGCTCGTCGAGCGGTTCGCGAAGGCGGTCTGCGAGCGCGGGCTCGACGTCGACTCGGTGCTCGTGATCACCTACACCGAGCGCGCCGCCGGCGAGCTGCGGACGCGGATCCGCGCGCGGCTTGCGCAGCTCGAGCGGCCCGACCTCGCGCGCGCGCTCGACGGCGCCTGGATCTCGACGATCCACGGCTTCTGCCACCGGCTGCTGCGCACGTATCCCTTCGCGGCGGGGATCGACCCGCGCTTCCGCGTGCTCGACGACAGCCAGGGTCGCGTGCTCCGCAGCGAGGCGTTCGACGCCGCGCTCGCCGAGTTCGTCGCCGCCGACGCGCAGCGGACCGGGCTCCTCTCCACCTACGGCCGCCACGCGCTGCGGCGCACGATCGTCGGCGTCTACGACACGCTGCGCGCCGCCGGCAGGGAGCTGCGGCTCGAGCTCGGCGTCCGGCCCTCGCTCGCCGAGCGGCGGGCGGAGCTCGAGGAGGCCGCGCGCTGCCTCGCCGGCGACGCCGGCGCGAGCGACGGCGCCCGCGACACGGCCGCGCGCGCGGTCGAGATCATGCGCGACCGGACGCTGCCGGAGCGGCTGCTCGACCTGAAGGAGCTGCGCGTCCGCGGCGAACGCGCCGCCGCCTACGAGCAGGCGCGAAAGGCGGTCGAGCAGGCGGCGCTCGACGAGCTCGCCCTCCGCGACCGCGAGCTACTGCAGGAGCTGCTCGTCGCCTTCGACCGCGCCTTCCAGGCGGCGAAGGACCGCGAGTCGGCGCTCGACTTCGAGGACCTGCAGCTGCGCGCCCGCGACCTCCTGCGCGCCGACGAGGCGATCCGCGCGAAGGAGCGATGGCGCTTCCGCTCGATCATGGTCGACGAGTTCCAGGATACGAACCGGCTCCAGTGCGACCTGATCGACCTGCTGACCGCGCCCGAAGGCGGGCAGGAGCTCTTCTTCGTCGGCGACGAGTTCCAGTCGATCTACGGCTTCCGGCACGCCGACGTGCACGTCTTCCGCGAGCGGCGCGACGCGGTGTCGAGCGGCGCGCTCGCGCTGACGCAGAACTACCGCTCGCGGCCCGAGGTGCTCGCGGTCGTCAACCACCTCTTCGGCGTCGACTTCGGCGAGGAGTTCCAGCCGCTGCGCGCGGCCGGCGCGTTCGCCGACCCGCTCGGCGCGCCCGTCGAGCTGCTCGTCACCGACAAGGCGAGCTACGCGGACAGCGGCACGCACTGGCGCCGCGCCGAGGCCCGCCACGTCGCGCGGCGCGTTCGCGAGCTCGTCGACGCGGGTCACGCGACGCCCGGCGAGATCGTGCTCCTCTTCGCCGCCGGCACCGACGCCGAGTGGTACGAGGAGGAGCTGCGCGCCGCCGGCCTGCCGACCTACCGCGCGACCGGCCGCGGCTACTTCGGCCAGCAGCAGGTCGTCGACCTGCTCGCGTACCTGCGCCTTCTGCACAACCGCTACGACGACGAGGCGCTCGTCTCGGTGCTCGCCTCGCCGTTCGTCGGCGTCTCCAACGACGCGCTCGTGCTGCTGCGCCGCGCGGCCCCGCGGCGGCCGCTCTTCCAGCCGTTCGAGCGCGGGCTGCCGGAGGCGCTCGACGCGCGCGACCGGCAGCTCTGCCTCGCCTTCCGCCAGCGCTACGAGCGGCTCGCGGCGCTGGCGCCGACCCTTTCGCTCGAGCGGCTCTGCGAGGAGATCGTCTCCCGCCACGACTACGACCTCGCCGTGCTCGCGCAGTGGGACGGCCGCCGGCGCTACGCGAACCTGCGCAAGCTGGCGCGGCTCGCGCGCGCCTACGAGGAGCTGCGCGGCGCCGACGTCGAGGGCTTCGTCCGCTTCGTGCGCGAGCAGGAGGCGGTCGGCGCGCGCGAGCTGGAGGCGGTCGCCGAGGAGGAGGGCGCCGACGCGGTGCGCCTGCTGACGATCCACGCGGCAAAGGGGCTCGAGTTCCCGGTCGTGATCGTCGCCGACGCGGGGCGCGATCGTGCGGCGCCGTCGTCGGACGAGATCCTCGTCCTGCCGGACGGCCGCTTCGGCTTCCGCGTCGCCGACCCGACGACCGGGAAGCGGCGGCCGGCGCTCGCCTACGAGGAGGTGCGCGAGGCGGAGCGGGCCGAGGAGGAGGCGGAGCGGCTGCGGCTCTACTACGTGGCGATGACGCGCGCGATCGACCGGCTGATCGTCTCCGGCGCGATCGACCGCGAGCAGGCCGCCGACCGCAAGACGCCGATCGGCTGGGTGCTCGAGCGGCTGGAGCCGCGGGAGCTCGACGACGCGGGCGCGGCGCCGGTCGAGATCGTGCGCGACGGCGCCCGGCTGCTCGTCCGCGTCGACCGGTTCGCGCCGACGCCCGAGCCGGGGGTCGAGCCCGAGCCGGCGCCAGAGCCGGAGGCCGGCGAGGAGGGGCAGCTGGCGCTCTTCTCCTCGCTCGCGGAGCTGCCGCCGCTGCCCGCGCCGGCGCCGCGGCTGCCGGAGCTCGTGCCGCCGCCCGCGCCGCCCGTGCACGAGGTGCGGAAGCTGTCCTTCACCGCGCTCTCGTCCTTCGAGCGCTGCTCCTACCGCTACTACGCCGAGCGCGTCGCCGGCATGCGGCCGCGCGAGCGGCGCGGTGCGGGGGAGGGGCTCGCGGCGACCTCGGTCGGCTCGGCCGTCCACGCGCTGCTCGAGCGCGCCGACCTGCGCGCGCCCGCGGTCCCGGCCGACCTGGCCGAGCGCGTGCGCGCCGAGCACCCGTCCGCGAGCGGCGAGGAGATCGCGCGGATCCGCGGCTTCGTCGCCGCGTACTGCGAATCGGCGCTGGCGGCACGGGTGGCCGCGCTCGACGGGGTCGCGGTCGAGCGGCACTTCGCCTTCGAGCACGACGGCGTGCTCCTGCACGGGTTCCTCGATCTCCTCCACTCGGCGGCGGGCCGCGCGCTCGTCGTCGACTACAAGACGAACGTGCTCGGCGAGCACGATCCGGCCGAGGTCGTCGAGGCGGAGTACCGGCTGCAGCGGCTCGTCTACGCGCTCGCGTGCTTCCGCAGCGGCGCCGACGAGGTCGAGGTCGTCTACGCGTTCCTCGAGCGGCCCGACGCGGTCGTCGCGACCGTGTTCGGGCGCGCGGAGGTGCCGGCGCTCGAGACGGAGTTGTCGGCGGCGATCGCGCGGCTGCGGGCGGGCGAGTTCCGGCCGACGCCCTCGGAGTTCGCGTGCTCCGGCTGTCCCGCGCTCGACGTCGTCTGCGCCGGCCCGCGGCTGCACCGGTTCCGGGCCGTATGATCGGCTGGTGATCCCCGAGGCGCCGTTCGAGGAGACCGAGACCGGCCGGGTGCCCCGGGGAGACGGCTGGTTCGTCCTGAATGCCCGCGACGCGCGCTGGCGCCGGCGCGAGGGGCGGGGCTTCGCGCTGTCGTTCGAGGGAGCGACGGATTTCCCGCAGCTCGGAGTCGGGCTCTACGTGCTCGGCCCGGGCGAGCCGATCGGGATGTACCACTGGGAGTCGAACCAGGAGGACTTCCTCGTGCTCTCGGGCGAGGCGCTGCTGCTCGTCGAGGGCGAGGAGCGGCCGCTCGCGCGGTGGGACTTCGTCCACTGCCCGGCCGGCACGAGCCACATGATCGTCGGCGCGGGCGACGAGGGCTGCGCCGTGCTCGCCGTCGGCGCGCGCGAGGAGCGTCCCGACATCGCGTGGGGCGGCTACCCGGTGTCCGAGCTCGCGCTGCGGCACGGCGTCGGCGTCGAGCGCGAGACGAGCGATGCCGCCGAGGCGTACGCGCGCTTCCCCGGCCCCGAATCGACCCGCTACCGGGACGGCTGGCTGCCGGGGTAGCGGCCGTCGATGGCGGCGAGGCAGCTCAAGCGCGCGTCTGCGCGCAGCTACGTCGGCGAGGCGCGGAAGCGCGTCGGGCCGAAGCGGCAGCGGATCGGGCCGATCGTCGAGCGGCTCGAGCGCGCGCACCCGGACGCGCGGATCGCGCTCGCGTTCTCGAATCCGCTCGAGCTGCTCGTCTCGGTGATGCTGTCGGCACAGACGACGGACGTGAACGTGAACCGCGTCACGGCGACGCTCTTCCGCAAGTATCGGCGGCCCGAGGACTACCTGGCGGTGGCGCCGGAGGAGCTCGAGCGCGACGTCTTCGCGACCGGCTTCTACCGGCAGAAGGCGAAGTCGCTGCGCGGCACGATGCGCGTGCTGCTCGAGGAGTTCGACGGCGAGGTGCCGCGGCGGCTGGACGAGCTGCTCCGCCTGCCCGGCGTCGCACGCAAGACCGCGAACGTCGTCGCCGCCGAGCTCGGCGAGCCGCAGGGCGTCGTCGTCGACACCCACGTGCGCCGGCTCGCGCAGCGGCTCGGGCTGACGCGGCAGGAGGACCCGGTACGGATCGAGCGCGACCTGCAACGGCTCGTGCCGCGCGCAAAGTGGGGCATCCTGCCGCACCTCCTGATCTGGCACGGCCGCCGCGTCTGCATCGCCCGCCGGCCCCTCTGCGAGGAGTGCGTGCTCGCCGATCTCTGCCCGAGCTCGCGCATCTGACCCGTCCCAGGGCGCACCCCCACCCTTTTGGGTGGGGTCGCGTCCCTCCGCCCTCGGCGACGAGCCTAGCGCGCAAGCTGTCGCCGCTTCGCGACGGGAGTGCGACGACTTCGTGAATCTTCGCCGGCGTTGCGAAATCGGTGCAAAGCCGGCACGGATCCGTGACGGGTCGGGGTCTACCGTGGAACGCGTGCTCGAGATCGACCTCGCGGTCTACGCCGACGCGCTCGCCGGGGAGGCGGCCGCCCTCGCCGCCCGCGCCGAGCGGGCGCGGTCGCGGATCCGCCAGGCGGGAATCGAGCGGCAGGCGCGGGCCGAGCTCGACGAGACCGCGCTCGCCGTCCTCGAGCGGCTCGGCGTGCTCGGCCGCATCGACGCCGCCGCTGCGCGCGCCGAGGTGCGCGAGCTGGACGCCGCCCTCGCCGCGCTCGCGCAGCTGCAGGCCTGGGTCGAGCGCCGGCTTGCGGATGCTGCAGCGTGACGCGGTTTCAACTGCCCCCGGCCGGAGACATCGCGAGAGAAAGCAACCAGGAGGAACCGATGGACATCGGCAAGCCGCAGCGCATCGTCAGGGTCGAGCCGCTGGAGGATCCCGTCCCACGCGAGACGCCGGCGCCGGCCCCGGAACGCGAGCCGGAGAAGGTGCCGACCGCGCCGGGCCGCAAGTAGTGCTCGATCGCGCCCCCGACTATCTCGAGCCGATCATCGGCTGGCGCGTCTGGGTGATCGTGCTCGACGAGCGCGGCGTCCCGCGCCTGCGCAGCGTCGTCCAGAAGACGGAGTGGCCGACGGGCGAGGCGCTCGTCGCCGAGTGCTGCCAGCGCCGCGTGCTCGCGAAGCTGCTGCGGCGCCCCCAGCACGGCCCGGCGCCGCTTCGCTCCTGCCAGTGCGGCGTCTACGCGACCCAGCTCGCCGAGCTCGAGCCGCTGCTCGCGGAAGCGCCCTGGGAAACCGGCGCGCGTGTGCTCGGCCGCGTCAGCCTCTGGGGCGAGGTGGTCGAGTGCGAGCGCGGCTGGCGCGCGTCGCACGCCTACCCGGCGCGGCTCTACGTGCCGGTACGCGACGGGCGCCGTCCGCGCCTGAGCCAGGAGGAGATCGCGCTCGGCCTGGCCGATTACGGCGTCCCGGTCGAGCTGCTCCCCTGCCGGCCGAGCCAGGCGGTGACGCTGCTCGCGCGGCAGACGGTCAGGCGCCGGCGCCGTTCGAACGCGGCGTGAACGCGACGAGCAGTCCGCCGTCGTCGTCGTAGGCGGGGAAGAAGTCCGCGGTCACCGGCTTCTCGAGCCCGGCGCGGGTCCGCAGCGAAAGCTCTTCGCCGAGCCGGCGAACGCCCCACTCGGTCGCGATCTGCGCCGGGTTCTCGCCGTCCGCGAAGCCGGAGAGGCCGAAGGCGTCGACGACGTCCCGGCCCATCAGGTCAGGCTCCTCGTAGCCGGAGAGCTCGAAGACGCCACGCCCGACCGAGAGCACGCGCCGTTCCGCGTCGCAGACGACCAGGCCGGTGCTCGGCGCCGGATAGTAGTCCTCGAGCAGCTCGAACAGGAAGCCGAAGCCGCAATGGCGGCAGGCCGCCGTCTGGTCGGAGAAGCCCTCCTTGCCGTCGATGTCGACGGAGCGCTCCTTGCAGTTCGGGCAGATGAAGTGCGGCACGCCGTCAGCGTAGCGATCGAGCCTAGAACCAGCGCCTGCGCCGGAAGTACCAGAGCTGCAGCGCCGTCGTGACGACGATCAGCGCCCACGACCAGCCGTAGCCCCAGTGCCAGCGGAGCTCCGGGATGTCGACGAAGTTCTGCCCGTACAGGCCGACGATGAAGGTCGGCACGAGCAGCAGCGACGCGACGACGGTCAGCCGCTTCATCACCTCGTTCTGGTCGTTCGCGATCTTCGCCTGCGCGTAGTCGCGGACGCCGGCGAGCAGGTCGCGCGTGAGCTCGAGGCCGTCGACGGCGCGCAGCAGCTTGTCGTAGACGGCGTTGAACGCGACCTCGACGTCGTGCGGGAAGACCTCCGGCCCGTGCTCGACCTCGACGACGTCGTCGACGACGCGCCGCACGGCGTCGCGCATCGGCGCCAGCGTGCGTCGCACGTGCAGCAGCTGGTGGCGGTGCGTCGAGATCCGCTCGCGCGTCTGCTCCGCCGGCAGATCCTCGACCACGTCCTCGAGCTCGTCGATCTGCGCGTCGAGGTCGTCGATCAGGTCGAGGTAGCGCTCGGCGATCTCGTCGAGCAGCCGGTAGACGATCATGCCGCCGGAGTCGCTCTCCTTGACGGCGGCGCGCAGGTCGGCGACGTCGTACGGCGCCGCGCCGTCGCCGGTCGGCGTCTTGCGCACGGTCAGGAGCGCGTCGCGGGTGAGCACGATGTCGATCTCCTGGTAGACGATCTGCTCGCTGCCGGACGGCATGCACGCCGCGAGCAGGACGCCGAAGACGTAGTCGCCGTGGCCGCGGAGCGTCGGTCGCGGCTCGTCCTCGTGCTGAGCGGGCTGGAGCAGCAGCGCGAGCGCGCTCTCCTCGAGCTCGCGCGGCGCCTGCGCGCGCAGCTCGTCGCCGCTCGGGTCGAGCAGGTCGGTCCACTCCGCGGGCATCGTGCGGAGGTTCGGCAGTGCGCCGCGCGTTCCTGCGGCTCAGACCTCCGCGGCCTCGGGGCGCGGCGCCGTCAGCGCCGTCCCTTCGTGGCCCTCCTCCTCGGCGAGGTAGCGCTCCGCGTCGAGGGCGGCCATGCAGCCGGAGCCGGCGGCGGTGATCGCCTGCCGGTAGGTGTGATCCTTGACGTCGCCGGCCGCGAAGACGCCGCGGACGTTCGTCTCCGTCGAGTCCGGCTTCGTCACGAGATAGCCGGCCGCGTCGTGGTCGAGCTCGTCGACGAAGAGCTTCGTGTTCGGGTCGTGGCCGATCGCCACGAAGAAGCCGCCGGCCGGGATCTCCCACGTCTCGTCCGTGACCGTCGAGCGCAGGCGTACGGCCTCGACCCGCTGCTCGCCGAGGATCTCGTCGACGACCGCGTTCGTGACGAACTCGATCTTCGGGTTCGCCCGCGCGCGCTCGAGCATGATCTGCGAGGCGCGGAACTCGTCGCGGCGGTGCACGAGCGTCACCTTCGTGCCGAAGCGGGTGAGGAAGAGCGCCTCCTCCATCGCCGAGTCGCCGCCGCCGATCACGACGATCCGCTGGTCGCGGAAGAAGGCGCCGTCGCAGGTCGCGCAGGCGGAGACGCCGCGGCCCTGCAGCCGCTGCTCCGACTCGAGGCCCAGCCAGCGGGCGGACGCCCCGGTCGCGACGATCACCGCGTGCGCGCGGTACTCGTCGTCGCCGACGAAGACCCGGAACGGCCGCTCGGAGAGCTCGACGCGGGTCGCGTCGTCGGTGACGAACTCGGTGCCGAAGCGCTCGGCCTGCCGGCGCAGGTCGGCCATCATCTCCGGGCCCATCACGCCGCCGGGGTAGCCCGGGTAGTTCTCGACGTCGCTCGTGACCATCAGCTGGCCGCCCCACTGGAAGCCCTCGATCACGAGCGGCTCCAGGTTCGCCCGCGCCGCGTACAGGGCGGCGGTATAGCCGGCGGGCCCGCCGCCGATCACGATCACGTTCCGAACCTCGCTCAAATCGATCCTCTCCTCGCTTTCCGTCTGCCCTATTAAACGAACCGGACCGGTCGGACGTTCCCGTCACGACACCCGGCTCCCGCAAAGGTAGAGGACGCCGGCGCGCGTCTCCGAGATCGGCTCCCACGGGCGGTGCGGCTCGGCGTGGCCCGGGCGGAGCAGGTGGACGACGTCGTGCCCGCGCGCGTGCAGGAGCTCGGCGATCAGGCGGCGGTGGCAGCGCCACCAGAGCGTCTCGGCGCACATGAAGCACGGCGCGGGCTCGGCCAGCGCGGCGGCCAGCGCGTCCTGCCACTCGGGCGCGGCCATCCGCGCCGCGTAGCTGCGGAAGGCGGCGACGCGGATGCAGGCGAAGCGCTCCTCGCCCGGCTCGCCGCTGCGGCGGCCGCCGAGCTCGACCGCGTGCCGGTAGCCGATCCCGGCCGCCTCGACGCTCGCCCGGACGGCGACCTGCGAGAACTGCGGATGCCGGCGCGAGCCGGGGAAGCGCCGCACGTCGACGAGCGTGCCGACGCCCGCCTCGACGAGGCAGGCGAGCAGCTCCTCGGCGCTGCGGGCGCCGTGACCGATCGTGAAGACGCGCACCGTGTTCCCAGGAATAGAATCGCCGGCCCGGGGCAAGGAGGTGACGAATGGCGTCGACCGTCACGCTGGACGCATTGAGAGAGCTCGCCGCCTTCCGCGCCGTCAAGGGCTGCGCGATCAGCCTCTACGTCGATCTCGACCCGCAGCTCGCGATCAACCCCGGCGACATCAAGGCGCGGGTCAACTCGCTGCTCGATGCGGGCGGCCGCAACGGCAGCTTCGACACCGACTCGATGACCCGGGAGCAGAAGGTCGCGTTCCGCGACGACCTCGACCGGATCAGACGCTACTTCGCGGACGAGTTCGACCGCAGCGGCGCGCGCGGCTTCGCGCTCTTCTGCTCCAGCCTCGACAATCTCTTCCAGCCGCTGCCGCTCGCCTCCGAGGTCGCCGACGACGTGCGCACCGGCCGCGAGCTCTACCTGGCGCCGCTCGTGCCGGTGGTCGGCCGCGGCGAGGGCGCGCTCGTCGCGATGATCGGCCGCGAGCGCGGGCAGCTCTTCCGGCTGCGCGCCGGCGGGCTCGAGGAGATCGCCGACCGGACCGAGGATGCGCCGAGCCAGCACGACCAGGGCGGCTGGTCGCAGGCGAACTACCAGCGGCACATCGACGAGGTCGTCGCGCAGCACATCAAGCGGGTGCTCGAGCTGATCGACCGCCGTCTCCGGCGCGAGCCGTCGCTGCGGCTCGTGATCGTCGCCAACGACTCGGTGCGCGGCGAGGTCGAGAGCCGGCTCTCGCCGGAGGCGCAGAAGGCGGTCGTCGGCTGGACGACGGCGGAGGCGCACGCCGAGGGGCCGCGGCTGCTCGAGGTGGTGAAGCCGGTGCTCGAGCACGCGCGCGCCGAGGACGAGCGGAAGGCGCTCGAGCGCTGGCGCGAGGAGGCCTCGCGCGAGGGCCGTGCGGCGGCCGGCTGGGAGCGGACGCTCGAGGCCGCCTCGGACGGCCGGGTCGAGTTGCTGCTCGTCCACGCGAACGCGAACCACGAGGCCTTCCAGTGCCCGGCCTGCGGCCGCGGCCAGCTCGGCAACGGCAACTGCCCGCTCGACGGGACGCGGCTCGAGAAGCGCGAGGACGGGCTCGACCTCGCCGTCCACCAGACGCTCCAGCACGGCGGCTCGATCTTCGTCGCGTCCGCGAGCGAGGAGCTCGGGCCGGTCGAGGGGATCGGCGCGCTGCTCCGCTACTGAGGCAGGTCGCCGAGCAGGATCTCCCAGCGGCTGATCTCCGCGATCCGCAGCAGGTCGCGCTCGTGCCACGGGTCGGGCGCGAGCCGCTCCTCGATCTCGCGCTCGCCCTCCGCCTCGACGACGAGCAGCGCCGCGCCGGCGCCGCCCCAGAGGACACCGCCGAGCCGGACGAAGCCCGCGTCGACGAGGTCGTCCATGAAGGCCGCGTGCTCGTCCCAGAGCTCCTGCTCCCTCAGGCCGAGCCGCGGGTCCCAGGCGCCGCCGCGCGCGAGTCCGACCGCCCAGGTCGCCATCAGGCCGCGTCGGCGGCGGGCGGCAGCAGCTCCTGCTGCGCGGGCACGGCGGCGAGCTCCTGCGGCTCCTGCTCGGCCGCGCGCTCCAGCTTCGTCTCGAACTTGTCGAGCCGCTTGTCGGCCTCCGCGAACTTCGCCTGCGCGTTGCCGAGGTGCTTGCCGAGCACGTCGAAATCGTCCTTGAAGCGCGAGAAGTCCTGCTGCAACGCGGCGACGTAGCCCATCACCTCGTGCGCGTGCTGCTCGATCTGCATGCCGCGCATACCGAGCACGATCACCTGCAAATAGGCGACGAAGGTCGTCGGCGAGACGGGGAAGACGCGCTTCGCGTGCGCGTGCTGGAGCAGCTGGCCGGTCTTGCCGCAGGCGAGCTCGTAGTAGACCGCCTCGACCGGGACGTACATGAAGGCGAAGTCGTAGGTGCCCTCGGCGGGGCGGATGTACTTGGCCGCGATCGCGTCGATGTGACCCTTGACGTCGCGCGCGAACGCCTTCTCGTAGAGCTGGCGCTCGCTGTCGTCCTCGGTCTCGACGAGGCGCGAGAAGTTGTCGAGCGGGAACTTCGAGTCGACCGGTATCAGCTGCCCGACGCGCACGACCGCGTCGACGCGCTCGCCACCCGAGAAGCCGTACTGGAGCTCGAACGCGGCCGGCGGCAGCCGGTCGCGGAGCAGGTTCTCGAGCAGGAGCTCGCCGAAGCCGCCGCGCGCCTTCGGCGGCCGCAGCGCCTGCTCGAGCCGCGCCAGATCCTTCGCGCGCTCGAGCATCTCGCTCGTCGAGGCGCCGACCTCGCCGAGGCGCTCGTGGATCTTCGCGGTCGTCTGCGACGCCGTCTCGAGCCGCCGGTCGACCTTCGTGTCGAGCTCGGCGAGCCGCCGGTCCATCGTCTGCTGGAGCGCGAGCAGGCGCCGGTCGACCTCGGAGCTGCGCTCCGCGAGCTGCGAGCCGCTGTCGACGCGCAGCGCCGCGAGCTCGCTCCGCAGCATCCGGGCGAGCCAGAGGAGCGCGGCGGCGAGGACGACGACGAGGACGGCGATCAGGAGCGCGGTCTGCATGGACCGAGGAACGCTAGAGATCGCGTCGGACGGACAGCGCAGAAGGGGCGGCCGGAGCCGCCCCTCGGGCTACGGCGTGTGCGGCGGCTCGCCCTCGGCCTCGGCGCGGTGCTCGGCGGCCTCGGCGCGATCCTCCATCGCCTGCTCCTCGTGGAGCTCGGCGCGCTCCTCGGCCATCGCCTGCTGCTCCTGGTGCATTCCCTCGTGACGGAGCGACGCGTCGCCCGTCATGTCCCCGGCGGCCCTCTTGCTCCGTCCCAGCAGCTTGTCGAGCAGTCCCATGCGGCACAGCCTCCTTCGATCTGGGGAGATGCCAGTATGGGCGATCGGCCGGACGGATGCCACAAAAAATGTCGGATCCGGCAGGCCCGAAGGCCCATCGGATCCGACGCCGGCAATCTACGGCGGCGGGTCGCGCCGGTCAAGGCGCCGCGCGCCGAAAAAGCTCGCTGCGAGCGAACTTCCGTCAAGGGAGTCTTTACAGGTTGCCGCGGCGGTGCCACTGTGCAAGGGCCTGCGGCTCGCCCGTCGTCAGACCCGGAGGAGACCAAATCGTGAAGAACCTCAGATCGGCGGTCGGCGCGCTCCTGCTCGCCGCGCCGCTCGCCCTCGCCGCCGCCGCGACCGGCGCCAACGGCCACGCGAACGCCGCGGCCGTCTGTCCCGCCCCGGCGGCCGCGGCCGCGCATTGCTACGCCCTCGTCGTCACCGACGCGCGCGGCAACCCCGCCGCCTCGAGCGCGCCGAGCGGGCTCTCGCCGGCGCAGATCCAATCCGCGTACGGCTTCCCGACGAGCTCGACGGCGGGCGCGACGCAGACGATCGCGATCGTCGACGCCTACGACGACCCGAGCGCCGAGAGCGACCTGGCCGTCTTCAGCTCGCAGTACGGCCTGCCCGCCTGCACGAGCGCGAACGGCTGCTTCGCGAAGGTGAACCAGAACGGCGGCTCGGCCGCGCCGCGCAAGGACGCCGGCTGGGCGCTCGAGATCAGCCTGGACGTCCAGTGGGCCCACGCGATCGCGCCGGGCGCGAGGATCCTGCTCGTCGAGGCGTCCTCGAACAGCTTCGCCAACCTGCTCGCCGCGGAGGACTACGCGAAGACGCACGCGCAGTACGTCTCGAACAGCTGGGGCGGCTCCGAGTCGAGCGGCGAGGCGCAGTACGACTCGCACTTCGTCCAGAGCGGCGTCAGCTTCTTCGTCTCGGCCGGCGACAACGGGCTGCCGGCGGAGTACCCGTCCTCGTCGCCGGACGTGATCTCGGTCGGCGGCACGACGCTGCACCTCGACCTGCCGACGAGCGACCCCGGCTTCGAGACCGGCTGGTCGAGCGGCGGCGGCGGCTGCAGCGCGTACGAGCCGGCGACGGCGGCGCAGGCGGCGTTCGCGAGCTACGGCCAGGCCGGCTGCGGCGGCGCGCGCGCGACGCCCGACGTCTCGCTCGACGCCGACCCCGCCTCCGGCGTCTCGGTCTACGACTCGGTCCGCTACCAGGGCCAGTCGGGCTGGTACACGGTCGGCGGCACGAGCGCCTCGTCACCGATGTGGGCGGCGCGCTCGGCCGACGCAGGCGTCGTCGTCGACAGCGCCTACGTCTACGGGAGCGGGATCGCGTACCGCGACATCACCTCCGGCGACAACGGCGCGCCGTGCCTGGTCGGCTTCGACCTCTGCACCGGCCGCGGCAGCTGGGCCGGCTAGCGAGAGGGGAACGCGCGTTCGACTTCATCCGCACGGGCGCGTAGCCTGTGCGGATGAAGTCTCTCGCGCGGCTGGCCTCGGTCCTGCCCGGCTACGAGCGCCGGCCGGAGCAGCGCGCGCTCGCCGAGGCCGTCGAACGGGCGCTCGAGACAGGGGAGCACCTGCTCGCGGAGGCCGGCACCGGCACGGGGAAGAGCCTCGCCTACCTGCTGCCCGCGCTCGAGTCCGGACAGCGGGTCGTCGTCGCGACCGCGACGAAGGCGCTGCAGGAGCAGCTGCTCGCCAACGACGTGCCGGTCGCGGCCGCGGCGCTCGGGCGGCCCGTCTCGGTCGCCGTGCTGAAGGGACGCCAGAACTACCTCTGCCGCAAGAGCGTCTACGGGCTCGGCCTGCTCGGCGGCGCGCTGCTGCGGACGGCCGAGGACGCGGCGGCCTACGAGCGGCTGCTGCCGTGGATCGAGCAGACGGACACGGGCGACCGCGCCGAGCTCGACGAGGAGCCGAGCGCATCGCTCTGGGCCGAGCTCGCGGTCGGCTCGGACCGCTGCGCCGGCCGGCGCTGCCCGTTCCTCTCGACGTGCTTCGCGGAGGCGGCGCGCGACCGCGCGGGCGAGGCCGAGCTCGTGATCGCGAACCACGCGCTCTACTTCGCCGACGTCGCGCTGCGCGGGGACGACGCGCCGGGCGTGCTGCCGGAGCACGACGCGGTCGTCTTCGACGAGGCGCACCGGCTCGAGGAGTCCGCCGCGACCTGGCTCGGCGGCCGCGTCTCCGCCGGCGGCGTCCGCCGCTTCCTCGCCGACGTCGAGCGCACCTGCCGCGAGGCGCAGGTGCCCGCGCCGGCCGCGGCGATCGACCGGGTCGAGCGCGCCGCCGACCGGCTGCTGCGGACGGTCGCGCCCGCCTCGGGCCGGCGGCGGCTGCGCGAGCCGCCGCTCGAGCCGGGGCTCGTCCTCGTCGACGCGCTCGTCTCGCTCGACGCGGCGCTGCAGGGCGGCGGCGAGGAGCTCGACGCGCTCGCCAAGCGCGCGCTGCGGCTCGTGCACGACGTCGAGGGCTGCCTCGACACCGCCGGCGGCGACGTCGTCGTCTGGGCCGAGCCGGACGCGGTCGCGTGGGCGCCGGTCGACGTCTCGGACGAGCTGCGGCGACTGCTCTGGCGCGACGGGCCGACGGCGATCCTCGTCTCGGCGACGCTGCAGACCGCCGGCGGCTTCGCCTTCCCGCGGCGCCGGCTCGGCCTCGACGAGCCGCGCGAGCTCGCGGTCGGCTCTCCCTACGACTACGGCGAGCAGGCGCTCCTCTACCTGCCGCGGCACCTGCCGGACCCGCGCTCGCCGGAGGCGCTCGCGCGCGTCGCCGAGGAGGTGGTCGCGCTCACCGCGGTCTCGCGCGGTCGCGCGCTCGTGCTCACGAGCTCCTACCGCGCCCTCGGCGAGATCGCCGATCGCGTCCGCGGCCGGATCCCGTACGAGCTGCTCGTCCAGGGCGACGCGCCGCGCGAGCGGCTGCTCGAGCGCTTCCGCGACGAGACCGACTCGGTGCTCCTTGCGACCTCGACCTTCTGGCAGGGAGTCGACGTGCCGGGCGAGGCGCTCTCGCTGCTCGTGATCGACAAGCTGCCGTTCGGCGCGCCCGGCGACCCGCTCGTCGAGGCGCGCTGCGAGCGGATCGAGGCCGGCGGCGGCGACTGGTTCCGCGAGTACTCGCTGCCGACGGCGGTGCTGCAGCTGCGGCAGGGCTTCGGCCGGCTGATCCGCGGCCACGGCGACCGCGGCGTCGTCGCGATCCTCGACCCGCGCCTGCGCACGCGCTCGTACGGGCGCACCTTCCTCGCCGCGCTGCCCCCGTGTCCGGTGGTCGACGACCGCGCCGAAGTTGAGGCATTCTTCTCGGTGATGGCAGCATGACCGAGCCGCGGCACGACACCGACGCCGAGCGCCGCGCCCGCGCGATCCTCTACGTCGCCGGACTCTCCGGCTTCGTGATGCTGATCGCTGTCGTCCTGCTGCTCGTCTTAGCCCGCTGACCACGCCGGGGTGGCGGAACTGGCAGACGCGGCCGGCTTAAAACCGGCTGTCCCTCAGGGACGTGGGGGTTCGAGCCCCTCCCCCGGCATCACATCCGCTGCTTGAGCGCGAGCACGTTGGCGACGAACTGCTTCGTCTCGTCGTAGAGGCCGTGGTCGCGGACGGCGCGCTCGCCCTGGTACCAGCCGCCGAGCGCGAGCCGCTCGTCGCCGCCGAAGACGTCGAGCAGGTGCTTCAGGTACGCCATCCCGACCCGGACGTTGCCGGAGGTCGTCTTCGGGACGCGCGCGCCGAGCAGCGAGCGCTCGACGTAGTCCCAGGTCGACGGCAGGAGCTGCATCGGCCCCCACGCGCCGACGTTCGAGACGACGTTCGCCTGGAAGCCGGACTCCATCCAGGAAAGGGCGCGGGCGAGGCTCGGGTCGACGCCGTCGCGCGCCGCCCAGATGCCGAGCTCGGCGCGGATCGCCTGCGCGGTCGAGGCGGCGGGAGCGGGGGAGGCGGGCGGCGCCGCGGCGATCGCGGGCAGGCGCAGCCGCGTCCCGATCAGGAGCGGCTTCGCGGGGTCGAGGCCGTTCAGCCGCGCGAGCCCCGGCAGCGTCGTGCCGAAGCGCCCCGCGAGCAGCGTCAGGTTGTCCCCCGGCCGGACGACGTACACCCGGGCGACGGCCCGCGCCGCCGGTCTCGGCCGCACCGGCACGTGCAGCTCCGCGACGAGCGCGGCGGTCGTCCGCTTGCCGACGATCCCGTCCGCGGCCAGGTGCAGCGAGCGCTGGTAGCGGCGGAGCGCCTTCGCCGTCTGCGGGCCGAGGAACCCGTCGTACGGGCCCTTGTACAGCCTCCGCTCGTGCAGCAGGAACTGGAGCACCGAGACGTCCCAGCCGAAGTCGCCGCGCGCGAGCACGCGCGACCCGAAGAGCGGGCGGCCGAGCGGCCCGAGCTCCGCCCGCGTCCGCGCGCCCGCGATCCCGTCGGCCGGCAGCCCGTGCCGGCGCTGGAAGTCCTCGACCGCCCGTCGCGTCGCCGGGCCCGCGATCCCGTCGATCGGGCCGCAGTAGAGGCCGTACGAGCGCAGGGCGACCTGCAGCCCTGCGAGCTGCGGGTTGGCGGCGGCGCTCGCTGGAGGGGCGAACGCGAGCACGGCGAGCGCGGCCGCGACGGCGGTGAGCTTGCCGAGCATCCGGAGCGCCAGAGTTCGCAGCCGGGGACTCGTTTCCTTCCCGGCGGGAGAGAAGCCGCGGGTGGACCTGCTCGAGCGCATCGACCCGGCCGCCGGCGAGCGCGTGCCGCGGAAGCTCGTCTGGGTGCTCGGGCTCGGCTCGTTCGGCCTCGCCTGGGCGGTGACGACCGTGGCGGCGTACCTGCCGCCGGTGCTCGAGCGGTACACGCACTCCCGAACCGTCGTCGGCGGCATCCTCGGCGCCGAGGGCGCGTTCGCGCTCGCGCTGCCGCTCGTCGTCGGCCCGCTCTCCGACCGGCTGCGGACGCCGCTCGGCCGCCGGCGGCCGTACATGCTCGTCGCGCTGCCGCTGCTCGCGCTCGGCCTCGCCGGCACCGCGTTCGCGCCCTCGCTCTGGACGACCGTCGTCGCCGTCGGCATCTTCTTCCTCGCCTACTACGTCTACGAGACGCCGTATCGCAGCCTCTACGCCGACCTGCTCGAGCGGCGCGTGCTCGGCCGCTCGCAGGGCGTCCAGCACCTGCTGCGCGGCGCGGCGCTCGGGCTCGCGCTCGTGCTCGGCGGCGTGCTCTTCGCGCTCTGGCACGGGCTGCCGTTCCTGCTCTCGGCCGCGGTCGTCGCGGTCAGCGGCGGCCTGCTCGTCGTCTGGATCCGCGAGCCGGCGCAGCCGGGCGAGCGGCGCGAGCTGCGGGAGTCGCTCGCGGCGCCGTTCCGGATCGTCCGCCGGCAGACCGACGTGCGCCGCTTCCTCGTCGCCAACACGCTCTGGGAGTTCACCTTCGCCGGCATGCGGACGTTCGTCGTCCTCTACGTGACGAAGGGGCTCGGCCAGCCGGTGATCGTCTCCTCGGCGGTGCTCGGCGCGGTCGCCGCCGGCTACCTCGTCGCGGCCGTCTTCGCGGGCCGGCTCGGCGACCGGATCGGGCTCGCGCGGACGATCCTCGCCGCCGCCGCGGTCTACGGCGTCGGCCTCTGCGGCGGCGTCCTGCCGCACACGTGGCGCTGGCTCTACCTCGGCGTCGTCTTCTTCGTCTCGATCGCGGCAGGCGCCGTGATGACGCTCGCCTCGGCGCTGCTCTTCAAGCTGATGCCGGCGCGCGACCACGCCGCGATCGCCGGCCTGTCGACGGTCTCGCGCGGGATCGGGCTCGTGCTCGGGCCGGTGCTCGTCGGCCTCGCGATCGACCGCGCGCAGCCGTTCTTCGAGCGCACGCACGGCTACCAGGCGATGTGGCCGGCGGTCGGCATCCCCGTGCTCGCGTCGCTGCCGCTCGTCGTGCTGCTCTGCCGCGCGGAAGCTAGAGCAGGAGCTTGAGCCAGGCGGGCTTGCACTGGCACTCGATGTGCGCGGCGTGGCACTTGCGGCAGTGCCACTGCGTCCAGAGGATCCAGCGGAGGTGCGCGAGCTCGAGCGCGATCAGCGTCGCGATCGGCCAGAGGAGCGACTGCCGTCCATGCGGGAAGTGTCGGTACCGCGGCGCCGGATCGCAATGGGCCGTGTGGCCCAACCGAGGCGGCGGAGGGCCCATCCGCATACACTCAGCGGCGTCGTGGCCGAGATCGCGCACCGCTTCGAGGTCGGCTCGCTGGAGTGGGACACGCCGCTCTACGCGCAGGCGCTGACGCAGTTCGAGAGCGCGCTCCGCCATGCCGAGATCCCGGACCGCGTCGCCGAGCGGCTCCGCTATCCGGAGCGCGCGCTGATGGTCAGCGTCCCGATCGCGCTCGACGACGGCAGCTGGCAGGTCTTCCCGGCCTACCGCGTGCGTCACTCGTCGGTGCTCGGGCCGACGAAGGGCGGCGTCCGCTTCGATACGGGCGTCTCGCTCGGCGAGTGCGCCGCGCTCGCGATGTGGATGACGTGGAAGTGCGCGCTGCTGCGCCTCCCGTACGGCGGCGCGAAGGGCGGCGTCCGCTGCGACCCGCGCTCGCTGACGCCGGGCGAGCTACAGCGCGTCACGCGCCGCTACACCTCCGAGCTGGCGAGCTTCATCGGCCCGCAGAAGGACATCCCCGCGCCCGACATGGCGACGAACGAGCAGACGATGGCGTGGATGATGGACACGTACTCGATGCAGGCAGGCCACGCCGTGCCGGAGATCGTCACCGGCAAGCCGATCCAGCTCGGCGGGTCGCTCTTCCGCCACGAGGCGACCGGCGCCGGCGTCGTGATGGTGATCGAGAGCGCGTGCCAGCGGCTCGGCTGGACGCTCGCCGAGCAGCGCTGCGTCGTCCAGGGCTTCGGCAACGTCGGCGGGATCGCCGCGCTCGAGCTGCACGGGCACGGCGCGACCGTGATCGGGATCGCCGACGTCGGAGGCGGCTTCGAGAATCCGGACGGGATCGACGTCGTCGCCGCGCGCGCGTGGGCGGCCGAGCACTCCGGCACGCTCGAAGGCTTCCCCGGCGCGCGGCCGATCTCCGGCGGCGAGCTGCTCGAGCTCCCCTGCGACATCCTCGTGCTCGCCGCCCGCGAGGACCAGGTGACCGGCGAGAACGCGGGCCGGCTGCAGACGAAGCTCGTCGTCGAGGGCGCGAACGGGCCGACGACGAACGCGGGCGACGAGATCCTCGCCGAGCGCGGGATCCCGGTGCTGCCCGACATCCTCACGAACGCGGGCGGCGTCACCGTCTCCTACTTCGAGTGGGTGCAGGACCTCGGGCGGCTGTTCTGGGACCGCGACGAGATCCGCCGCCGCCTCGCCGAGAAGCTCGTCGACGCGTTCGACCGCGTCTGGGAGCTGGCGCAGGCGCGCTCGCTGACGCTGCGCGACGCGGCGCTCGTCGTCGCGATCCGCGAGGTCTCGGCGGCGCTCGAGGCGCGCGGCATCTACCCGTGAGCCATGTGAGGGACGCGATGGTGCGCGAGCCGCTGGCGCTCGAGGCGTCGGCGTCGGCGCGCGAGGCGGGCGAGCGGCTGTCGGATCCCGACGTGCGCGCGGTGCTCGTCTGCGACGGCGGCCGCCTCGTCGGCGTCGTCACGCGGAAGACGCTCGTCCGCGAGGTGGTGGCGCGCGGCCGCGATCCGGAGCGGACGCCGCTCCACGAGATCGCCGAGCCGCCGCGCTACACGCTCGCCGCCGACACCGACCTCGAGGTCGCCTTCCACGAGCTCGAGGCGCGCGACCTCGAGCGCGTGCCGGTGACCGACGCGGACGGCCGCCTCGTCGGCGTCCTCTCGCGCGCGGTCGTCCAGCGCCGCCTGGCCGAGGACGAGCCGCCGGCGGAGGACGACGAGTCGCTGAGCGCGGCGTAGCGAGCCGAGGGACGCCCGGCTGGTACGAAGCCGCTGCGGGAGCTCGGCGCCGGCGAGGCTAGGCCGAGCGCGCCGCGACCACGTTCGTCGGCTCGACCGACTCGCCGACGTAGGCGCCGTGACCGGGCGGCGCGTCCGACTCGACCTTCGGCCGCCTCGTCGGCGGCTCACGCTTCCACGCCTCCGGCTGGCGCGGCTCCAGCTCCTCGCCGACGTCCTGGAGGGTGCGGTACTCCCGCTCCGGCAGCCGGCGTAGCCGCTCGGCGACCTCGTCGCCGCGCTCCTGCCGCTCCGCGTAGGCGACGAGCTCGTCCTTCGAGGCCGGCAGCGCGACCCCGCTGAGGAAGGATTCGACGTAGGCGCTGTTCATGGACGGGTTTATGTCCACCGGCCTGCGAAATACTCATCCTCGGATGGGAGTGACGAAGCTGCTCGAGTCGTGGCCGGTCGTCCGGCAGCTGCGCGAGGGAGACCCGCTCGGCCTCGGCAAGGCCGTCCAGTCGCAGCGCTCGCGGCAGCTCGTACCGCGGATCGACGAGGCCGAGACCGTCGCGCACTCGATCTGCCCGTACTGCGCGGTCGGCTGCGCGCAGCTCGTCTACGTGAAGGACGGCGAGGTGACGCAGATCGAGGGCGACCCGGCGAGCCCGATCTCGCGCGGCCGGCTCTGCCCGAAGGGCGCCGCCTCGAAGAACTACGCGGGCAGCCCGTTGCGCGAGTACACGGTCAAGTACCGCCGCCCGTACGGCACCCGCTGGGAGGAGCTGCCGCTCGAGCAGGCGCTGGAGATGATCGCCGACCGCGTGATCGAGACGCGGAGGGCGACCTGGCAGGACGAGACCGAGGACGGCAACCCCGCGAAGCGGACGATGGGCCTGGGCAACCTCGGCGGCGCCACGCTGGACAACGAGGAGAACTATCTGATGAAGAAGCTCCTCACCGCGCTCGGCGTCGTCCAGGTCGAGAACCAGGCCCGCATATGACACAGCTCCACCGTGCCCAGTCTGGGCACGTCGTTCGGGCGCGGCGGCGCGACCACCTTCCCGCAGGACCTGCAGAACGCGGACTGCATCGTGATCATGGGCTCGAACATGGCCGAGAACCACCCGGTCGCGTTCCAGTGGGTGGTGGAGGCGCGGGAGCGCGGCGCGAAGGTGATCCACGTCGATCCGCGCTTCACGCGCACCTCGGCGATGGCGACCAAGCACGTCGGCCTCCGCGCCGGCAGCGACATCGCCTTCCTCGGCGGGATCGTCAACTACATCCTCGAGCACGAGCGCTGGTTCGACGAGTACGTGAAGAACTACACGAACGCGCCGGTGATCATCAACGAGGACTACCGCGACACGGAGGACCTCGACGGGCTCTTCTCCGGCTGGGACCCCGAGCAGGGCAAGTACAGTCCGGAGAGCTGGCAGTACGAGGGCGCCGAGATGCACGGCGCCGCCGGCCAGCGCGAGCAGGGCTTCAAGGGCGAGCAGTCGACGCGCGGCGCCGGCACCTCCCTCCATCACGGCGAGCCGCCCGAGGAGGACCCGACGCTGCAGCACGAGCGGTGCGTCTTCCAGATCCTCAAGCGTCACTTCGCCCGCTATACGCCGGAGTTCGTCGCGAAGACCTGCGGCTGCTCGGCCGAGGACTTCGTCGAGGTCGCGGAGGCGCTCTGCGAGAACTCGGGCCGCGAGCGCACCTCGGCGTTCGTCTACGCGGTCGGCTGGACGCAGCACACGACCGGCGTCCAGAACATCCGCACCGCCGCGATCGTCCAGCAGCTGCTCGGCAACATCGGCCGCCCAGGCGGCGGGATCATGGCGCTGCGCGGGCACGCGTCGATCCAGGGCTCGACCGATATCCCGACCCTCTACAACATCCTGCCCGGCTACCTGCCGATGCCGCACACCGAGCACTACGGCGGCCTCGAGAACTACGTCGAGCGCGCGTCGGCGCCGACGGGCTGGTGGGGGAAGATGGACGCGTACACGGTCTCGCTGCTGAAGGCCTACTGGGGCGCGGCAGCGACCGCGGACAACGACTACTGCTTCGACTACCTGCCGCGGATCGACGACGACAACTCCGCCTACTGGACGATCCAGCAGATGCTGGACGGCAAGGTGAAGGGCTACATCGTCGCGGGCGAGAACCTCGCCGTCGGCAACGCGAACTCGAAGGCGAACCGGCTCGCGCTCGCGAAGCTCGACTGGCTCGTCGTCCGCGACCTCGTCGAGGTCGAGACCGCCGCGTTCTGGTACGACAGCCCGGAGGTCGAGTCCGGCGAGCTCGAGCCCGAGCAGATCCCGACCGAGGTCTTCTTCATGCCGGCGGCCTCGCACGTCGAGAAGGACGGCTCGTTCACGAACACGCAGCGGATGCTGCAATGGCACCACAAGGCGGTCGACCCGAAGGGCGACTGCCGCTCCGAGCTCTGGTTCTACTACCACCTCGGCCGTCTGATCCGCGAGAAGCTGGCGGACTCGGAGGACGAGCGCGACCGGCCGGTGCTCGACCTGACCTGGTTCTACCCGACCTCGGGCGAGATCGAGGAGCCGAGCGCCGAGGCCGTGCTCGCGGAGATCAACGGCTGGGACTCGACCGGCGCCGCCCTCTCCTCCTACAAGCAGCTCGAGGCGGACGGCTCGACGGCGTGCGGCTGCTGGATCTACTGCGGCGTCTACGCGGACGAACGCAACCAGGCGGCGCGCAAGAAGCCGCACTGGGAGCAGAGCTACGTCGCGCCCGAGTGGGGCTGGGTCTGGCCGCAGAACCGGCGGATCATCTACAACCGCGCCTCCGCCGACCCGGACGGCAAGCCGTGGTCCGAGCGCAAGCGCTACGTCTGGTGGGACGAGAAACAGCAGCAGTGGACGGGCTACGACACGCCCGACTTCGACAAGGAGAAGCCGCCGAGCTACCGGCCGCCGGAGGACGCGAAGGCCGAGGACGCCATCGCCGGCGACCACCCGTTCATCATGCAGGCGGACGGCCGCGCCTGGCTCTACGTCCCGCAGGGTCTCGAGGA
>DASSSQ010000088.1:0-30309 GCA_035708405.1 Gaiellaceae bacterium | reverse complement strand
GGCTACGACACCGTCGCCTATCTCGAGGACGCGCCCGAGTTCCTGCAGGACGGGCAGAGCCCGAAGAAGGAGACGTCGCTGGCCGAGAGGGCGTAGCCCGAGGCGCGCTCGACGCGGGCGCGCAGGTCGCCGAGGGCGTCGTCGTGGACGTGCGCGACGGCGCCGCAACGCTCGCAGACGACGTGGTGGTGGGCGTGCTCCTGCACCGGCTCGTAGAAGGCGCGGCCGGCGCCGAGGTCGGTGCGATTGACGAAGCCCTCGCGCACGAGCAGGTCGAGCGTGCGGTAGACGGTGGACGGGTCGAGGCCGGCGCGGCCGGCGATCTCGTCGGCCGAGAGGTGCGCGTCCGGCTCGGCGACGAGCGTCGACCAGATCAGCCGCCGCTGGCGCGTGATCCGGCGGCCCGGCGCGCGGAGCGCCTCGGCGGGCGGCGGCTCGTGACGGTGCTCCATCGCGCAGATCTTATTGCAAGTCGGTCGCAACTACTGATAAGGTCGGACCAATGCACCGCGTGACGCGAGCGCTCGAGCGGGACGAGTGGACACGCCTCTCCGGCTTCGGCGCGGCCGTGCTCGTGCTGCACGTCGCCGGCTGGGGGCTCTTCCTCTGGTACGCGCGCTCGTACCCGGCGCTCGCCGGCCTCGGCGCGCTCGCGTACACGTTCGGCCTGCGCCACGCGTTCGACGCCGACCACATCGCGGCGATCGACAACTCGACGCGGAAGCTGCTGCAGCAGGGGAAGCGGCCGGTCGGCACCGGCTTCTTCTTCTCGCTCGGCCACGCCTCGATCGTCTTCGCGCTGACGCTCGGCCTGGCGGTCGCGGCCGGCGCGGTCGACGCGAGCGTGCCGCAGCTGCAGAGCTACGGCGGCGTCGTCGGCGCGAGCGTCTCCGGTGTCTTCCTCTGGGCGATCGGGATCCTCAACCTGGTCGTCCTGCTCGACGTCGTGCGCGTCTTCTGCGACATCCGGCGCGGCGGCCTCGACGAGGAGCGGCTGGAGCGGCGGCTGCACGAGCGCGGCTTCATGAGCCGGTTCGGGCTCGGCCGCCTGTTCCGCCTCGTCTCGAAGTCGTGGCACATGTATCCGCTCGGACTGCTCTTCGGGCTCGGCTTCGACACGGCGACGGAGGTCGGGCTGCTCGCGGTCGCCGCCGGCGTCGCCACGAACCACGTGCCGTTCCTCGCGGTGCTCTCGCTGCCGATCCTCTTCACCGCCGGCATGTCGATGCTGGACACGGCCGACGGCGCCTTCATGAGCCACGCCTACGGCTGGGCGTTCTCGAACCCGGTGCGGAAGGTCTACTACAACATCACCGTCACGAGCCTCTCCGTCTTCGTCGCGCTCGCGATCGGGACGGTCGAGCTGGCGCAGGTGCTGACCGCACGCACCGGCTGGTGGCCGTGGCTGCAGCGGCTCGACTTCGGCACGCTCGGCTACGCGCTCGTCGCGCTCTTCGTCGCGACGTGGCTCGTCTCGGCGACGATCTGGAAGGCGGCGCGGATCGAGGAGCGGTTCACCGCGCGGCTCGAGCGCGGCTAGGCCTCGTCCTCCAGCACGCGCTGGGCGACCGCGAAGGCGTGGTTCGCCGCCGGGACGCCGCAGTAGATCGCGCACTGGAGCAGGACTTCCTTGATCTCGTCCGGGGTGAGGCCGTTCCTGCGCGCGCCGCGGACGTGCAGCGCCAGCTCCTCGAAGTGGCCCTGCGCGACGAGCGCGGTCAGCGTGATCGCGCTCCGCATCCGCCGGTCGAGGCCGGGACGCGTCCAGATCTCGCCCCACGCGTAGCGGGCGATCAGCTCCTGGAACTCCTCCGTGAACGCGCTCTTGCGCGCCTCGGCGCGCTCGACGTGGTCGTCGCCGAGCACCTCGCGTCGCACCTGCATGCCGTCGTCGTAGCTCATTCGAGGAAGGAGGTTACGGCCTCGGCGAAAGCGGCGGGATGCTCGATGTTCGGCAGATGCGCGCCCGGAACGCGCTCGAGCCGCGCGCCGGGGATGCGGGAGACGAGCAGCTCGGTCGCCTCCGGCTCGACGGCGGGATCCTCGGCGCCGGCGAGCACGAGCGTCGGCACCTCGATCCGGGCGAGGTCGGCGCGCAGGTCGAGGTCGCGCAGCACCTCGCAGCAGCGGGCGTAGCCCTCGGGGTCGATCGAGGCCATCATCGCGCGCCAGCGGGCGCGGTCGCGGAAGGCCGGCGTGAACCAGCGTTCGATCACCGTGTCGACGATCGCCTCCATGCCGTGCGCGCGGACGATCGCGGCGCGGTCGTCCCAGCCCTGCGGATCGCGGAAGGCCGGCTTCGTGCAGGCGAGGACGAGCCGCTCGACCCGCCCGGGCGCGTTCGCCGCGAGCCAGATGCCGACGGCGCCCCCGAGCGAGAGCCCGCAGAAGGAGGCGCGCTCGATCCCGCGTCGGTCGAGCGCGGCGAGGACGGCGCGGCCGAGGTCGGCGATCCCGATCGGCTCCGTGGGGACAGGCCCCCGGCCGTGTCCCGGATGGTCGACGGCGACGACGTCGAAGCCCGCGAGCGCATCGAGCTGCGGCTCCCACATCTCCGTCGTCGAGCCGATCGAGCCGGAGAGGACGAGCGCCCGTTCCTTGTGACACTGTGTCACTTGGAATCGCGGTGGAGCGCGAGCGCGCGGTCGATCAGGGCGTTCGCGGCGCCGAGGTAGTCCTCCGGTCGCTCGGCGCCGCCGAACCGGGCCGCCTCCGAGAGCGTCTCGGCGCGCAGGTTGGCCCGCATCCGCTCCGCGTCGACCTCGAGGCCGGTGAGCGTCTCCGCGGTCCGGGCCGCCGCGCCGCCCGCGAGCGCGAGCGCGTCCGAGAGCGCCTTCCACTCCGCGTGCCAGGCACCGGCGGCGCGCTCGTGCTCGTGGACGCCGCCCGTCAGGACGCCGGCCGCCGCGTGCACGCCCGTCGCGCAGGCGCGCACGAGCGTCGAGCCGACGGGGTTGCGCTTGTGCGGCATCGTCGAGGAGCCGCCGTCGCCCGGCTCGCGCAGCTCTCCGACCTCGGTCTGCGCGAGCAGCTCGACGTCGAGGGCGATCTTCGCGCAGGCGCCGGCGGCGAGGTCGAGCGCCGAGCCGAGCTGCGCGATTCGCGTCCGCCGCGCGTGCCACGGCAGCGCCGGCTCGGCGAGCCCGAGCTCGGCCGCGTAGGCGCGCAGCAGCTCGAGGCCGCGGTCGCCGAACGCGGCGAGCGTGCCGGCCGCGCCGCCGAGCTGCGCCTCGAGCTCGACGCCGGCGAGCGCACGCCGCGCCTCGCAGAGGCCGACGAGCCAGCCGGCCGCCTTCAGCCCGAAGGTCGTCGGCACCGCCTGCTGCAGCAGCGTCCTCGCCGCCATGACCGTGTCGCGGTGCTCCTCGGCGAGCCGCGCGCACTCCTCCGCCGCCCGGGCGAGGCAGCCGTCGACGAGCGCGACCGCGTCGCGCGCGACCAGCATCGCCGCGGTGTCGAGGACGTCCTGGCTCGTCGCGCCGTGGTGGACGTTCGGCGCGACCTTGCGCAGCCGGCGGACGAGCGGCTCCGCGGGGTTGCCGACGCGGCGCCCCTCGCGCGCGAGCTCCTCCGCGTCGAGCTCGACCTCCGGCAGCTCCTCGCCGAACTGCACGCGCAGGAGCGCCCGCTCGGCGGCGACCATCGCGCGCAGCCAGGCCTCGTCCGAGACGGCCGCCCGCAGCTCGTCCGGGACGAACAGCGCCTCAAACGGCAAAGAACACCGTCGCGCGGTCGCCCTGCATCCGGATGTCGAAGCGGAGCGCCCCGTCCTCCGGCACGGCGACGAGCGTCGCGCGGTCGTCCGCCGGGAGCTGCGAGAGCACCGGGTCGGCGGCGTTCGCCCCGGCCTCGTCCGGGAAGTAGACGCGCGTCAGCTGGTGCATGAGCAGACCGCGGGCGAACACGTAGACGTCGAGCCGCGGCGCCTCGCCCGGGAACGGCTCCGGCTTCGCGACGACGAACTCGAAGCCGCCGTCGGCGTCGGTGCCCGAGCGGCCCCAGCGGCCGGCCCGGGCGTCCCACAGCTCGATCATCCCGTCGATCCCGGCGCCCTCGCCGTCGAGCAGGCGCCCGTGCAGGCGCACCCCGGACGGCACGAGCTCGTTCTCCGGCCGGCGGCTGAGGCCGATCGAGTAGAACGGCCCGACGGTCTGCGACGGCGTCGTCGGCGGCATCAGTCCACGTCCGGAGGAGTCGCGCCGGAGCCGCGGCCGAGGACGATGTCCCACGTGTAGCCGAGCGCCCACTCCGGCTCGGTCACGTCGATGTCGAAGCGCGCGACGAGCAGCTGCTGCGCCCGCGGGTCGCGCACCGACTGGAAGATCGGGTCGTACCGGAAGAGCGGATCGCCGGGGAAGTACATCTGCGTCACGAGCCGCTGCACGAACTGCCGGCCGAAGAGCGAGAAATGGATGTGCGCGGGCCGCCACGCGTTCTCGTGGTTCCCCCACGGATAGGCGCCCGGCTTGACGGTGACGAAGCGGTAGCGGCCCTCGGCGTCGGTCAGGCAGCGGCCGGCGCCGGTGAAGTTCGGGTCGAGCGGCGCCGGGTGGCGGTCGCGATCGTGCAGGTAGCGGCCGGCGGCGTTCGCCTGCCAGACCTCGACGAGCGCGTGCGGGATCGGCCGGCCGTCCTCGTCGAGCACGCGGCCCTGGACGACGATCCGCTCGCCGAGCGGCTCGCCCTGCCCGTGCCGGGTCAGGTCCTCGTCCGCCGTCTCGAGGACGCCGTCGCCGAAGACCGGGCCGGCGAGGTCGCGGAAGCGCTCCGGCAGCGGCACGAGCGGCCGCCGCGGGCAGCGCAGCTGCGTCGAGCGGTAGGCCGGCCAGTCGACCTCGACCCTGGTGTCGATCTCGCCCTCGATCGCCGTCATGCCGCTCCTTTCAGCGCGCGCAGCGCCTCGAGCTCCGCGTCCGTCGGTGGCTCAGTCTCCCGCAGGTTCCCTGCGACGCGCAACTCCCAGCCGGTCGCCGCGCGCGCCTGCTCGGCGGTCGCCCCCGGATGGAGCGCCGTCAGCACGAGCTCGCCGTCCCCGTCCGGCTCGAGGATGCCGAGGTCGGTGACGACGACGCGCACCTTCGCGCCGACCGAGGAGACGAAGTCGAGCCGCTCGACGAACGCGCGCGGGCTCTGGCGCAGGAGCACGAAGACATCGCGGACGCTGGTCGCGATCTCCGGCGCGCCGCCGGCGCCGGGCAGCCGCACCTGCGGGCGGGCGTAGTCGCCGATCACGGTCGAGTTGAGGTTCCCGTGCCGGTCGATCTGCGCGGCGCCGAGGAAGCCGACGTCGATCCGGCCGCCCTGCAGCCAGTACGCGAACATCTCCGGCACCGAGACGACCGCGTCGGCGGTCTCCGCGAGCTCGCCGTCCCCGATCGAGAGCGGCGGCACCGTCGGCTTCGCGCCGATCGTGCCGGACTCGTAGATCAGCACCGCCCGCGGCGCGTGCGTGTGACGCGCGAGGTTCGCGGCGAGGCTCGGCAGGCCGATGCCGACGAAGCAGACGGCGCCGTCGGCGAGCCGGCGCGCGGCCGCGACGGTCATCATCTCGTCCGTCGTGTAGGTCGCGGCGCTCACGGCTCGAGCTCCCGGTGCAGGCCGGAGCGGATGCCGCGGATCACGTCGCCGAGGCTCCGCTGCGTCCACGCGCGCGGCACGCGCCAGACGTCGACGCCGGCGAACAGCGAGACGACGACGACGCGGACGAGCGGCGTCCCCGGCCGCGGCGGCCGGTCGTTGCCGCGCGCCCGCGTATGGCCGCCGAGCGCGAGTCCGTGCAGGTCGAGCTCGACCCGCTCGGGCACGTAGACGTCGATCGCGCCGAAGCAGCCGACGGCGACGACCGTGACCACGTTCCCTTCCAGCGTCGCCTGGCGCAGGTCGAGGTCGACGTTGCCGAAGCCCATCAGGCAGAGGACGCGCGACCGGACGCGCAGCCGGCCCTCGCGCACGGTCGAGCCGAAGAGCGAGAAGAGGAGCCGCGTCGGTCGCCGCGCCGGCGCGGTTGACGGCGGGAGGTCGCTCGCGAGCTCGTCCAGCTCCACGGTCGTGCGCGCCCGGTAGGCGGACGAGACGCGGTCGGCGAACTCCTCCAGCGTCAGGCGCCCCTCGGCCGCGTGCTCGCGCAGCTGCGCGACGGCGCCCTCGCGGTCGGCGTCGGAGGCGCGGATCCGCGGCTCGCTCACGCCCGCACCGTTCCGCGGACGTGCTCGTCGAGCCAGCCCGTGAACGTGTCGCGGTCGCGGCTGATCGCGTCCCAGGCGACGTAGAAGTCGTTGTCGCGCTCGTAGTAGCCGTGCGCGTAGGACGGCCGCGCGCCGCCGGGAACCTCGGCGACGGCGTCGATCGTCCAGCCGGGGAGGATCACGCCGCCCGGCCGCGGCTCCAGCTCGTCGACGATCTCCTCGACGGTGACGAGCGAGCGCGCCGAGGCGAGCACGACCTCCTTCTGGACGCCGACGATCCCCCAGAGCTGCACGTTGCCGTCGCGGTCCGCCTGCTGGGCGTGGACGACACCGACATCGGGCCGGTGCGCGGGCACCGCGGTCAGCTCCTCGCCGGTGAAGGGACAGACGACCGTGGCGATCCGCGCGCGCGCGGCGAGGTCGGTGCCGGCGTAGCCGCGGAGGACGCCGAAGGGCAGGTTCGCGGCGCCCGCGGCCCAGGCGGCGGCCATGCCGGCGTGCGAGTGCTCCTCGAGCTCGAGCGGCGCCGGCCAGCCGTGCTCGACCGCGTCGCGGAAGCGGTGCAGCGAGCCGACGCCCGGGTTGCCGCCCCACGAGAAGACGAGCTTCCGCGCGCAGCCCGCGCCGATCAGCTGGTCGTAGACGACGTCCGGCGTCATCCGGACGAGCGTCAGCTCGCGGCGGCCCTGCCGGATCAGCTCGTGCCCCGCCGCGTGCGGGATCAGATGCGTGAAGCCCTCGAGCGCGACCGTGTCGCCGTCGTGGACGAGCTCCGCGACCGCCTCCGCCAGTGTCGTGATCGCGGCCACGGTCCGAATCTACAAGAGCTCGTGCAGATCCTCGACGGAGAGCGCCCGCATCAGCTCGGGCAGCTCGGCGACGAGCGGCAGCTCGAGGCCCGCGTCGGCGGCGAGCGCGAGCGCGACCTCGAGATCCTTGTGCGGCCAGCGCAGGCGATGCTTCCCCCACTCCGCGAGCGGCCGGTTGGCGCCGGAGCCGATCGCCATCGCCTCGCGCAGCCTCGCCGGCTCGACGCCGAGCGCGCGGCCGAGCCGCAGCGCCTCGACGTCGGCGCGGATGCAGGCCCAGAGCAGGATGTTGTTGGCCGTCTTCGCGACCTGGCCGGCGCCGACGGCGCCGACGTGGACGACCGCCTCGGTGAAGGCGGCGCAGTCCTCGCGGACGCGGTCGATCGCCTCCGCCGGGCCGCCGCAGTAGAGGACGATCTGGCCTTCCTCGGCGCCGCGCTCGCCGCGGACGAGCGCCGCGTCGATCACCGTCACGTCCCGCTCGGCGCCCGCGGCCGCGAGCTCGCGGCAGGTGTCGGGACGGACCGACGCGCAGATCGCGAGGATCGTGCCCGGGCGCGCCGTCTCGAGGCACTCGGAGATCGCCGCCCGCACCTGCGCGTCGTCGACGACGACGGCGAGGACGAGGTCGGAGCGGGCCGCGACGTCGCCGGGGCCCGTCCCCTCGACGGCGCCGCGCTCGACGAGCGGGCGCCGCGCCTCCGCGACCGGGTCGTAGACGGCGAGCGGCACGCCCGCGTCGAGCAGGTGGCCTCCGATCGCGGCGCCCATCCGGCCGCAGCCGAGCAGTCCCAGGTTACGGCTCAATGGTTCGACCATAATACTGCTGCGGATGACGCTCCTGCTCTCGAACGACGACGTGCGCGCGGTGCTCTCGATGCGCGCCTGCATCGACGCGCTCGAGTCCGCCTTCCGCGACTACGCCGACGGCGCCGCCGTCAACCGGCCGCGCTCGCACACCTACACCGATCTCGGCGCGGGCCGCCACTACCTGTTCAAGACGATGGACGGCAGCCTGCCGGGCGCCGGCGTGCACGCGCTCCGGCTCTCCTCCGACCTGACCTGGGAGCACGACGGCCGGCGCGACAAGCTGCCGGCCGCGCCGGGCGAGCGCTTCGTCGGGCTCGTCCTGCTCTTCGACCTCGCGACGCTCGTCCCGCTCGCGATCGTCCACGACGGCGAGCTGCAGCGGATCCGCGTCGGCGCGACGAGCGCGCTCGCGGCCGACCGGCTCGCGCGCCCGGACGCGCGGGTCGCGGGCGTGATCGGCGCCGGCTGGCAGGCCGAGATGCAGATCGCCGGCCTGCGCGCCGTGCGCGAGCTCGAGGAGATCCGGGTCTACGCGCCGACCCGTTCCCGCCTTGTGACACTGTGTCACAAGGTCGGAGCGGTGCCGGTGGACTCGGCGCGGGAGGCGATCGCGGGCGCCGACGTCGTCGCGCTCGCGACGAACGCGCACGAGCCGGTGCTCGACGGCGGCTGGCTCGAGCCGGGCCAGCACGTCGGCTCCGTCCAGGGTCACGAGCTGGACGAGGAGACGCTGCGGCGCGCGGCGCTCGTCGTCGTCCGCAGCCGCGAGCAGGCGACCTTCCACTACGCGCCCGGCCATGCGCCGCGCGAGGCGCGCGACCACAAGCGGCTCGACGCCGACCGCGTCGCCGAGCTCGGCGAGGTCGTCGCCGGCCGCGCCGGCCGCCGCGCGCCGGACGAGATCACGCTCTTCACCGGCGGCTCGACGGGCGGCTCCTCCGGGCTCGGCATCCAGTTCGCCGCCGTCGCCGACGCCGTCTACCGGGCCGCCGCCGAGCGCGGGCTCGGCCGCGACCTGCCCACCGAGTGGTTCACGCAGAAGGAGAAACCTTGACGAGACGATTCGGTTCCGACGTGATGGTCGACGCGATCAAGGCGTGCGGCTTCAAGTACGTGTCGCTCAATCCCGGCAGCTCCTACCGCGGCCTCCACGACTCGCTCGTCAACTACGGCGGCAACGTGCCGGAGATCGTCACCGCCAACCACGAGAAGCTCGCGGTCGGGATCGCGCACGGCTACGCGAAGACGACCGGCGAGACGGCCGCCTGCATCCTCCACGACATCGTCGGGCTGCTGCAGGGGACGATGGGGATCTACTACGCCTGGATCGACCGCGCGCCGGTGCTGGTCTTCGGCGGCGGCGGGCCGATGGCGTACGACCGCCGCCGGCCGAACATCGACTGGATCCACACCGCGAACATCCAGGGCAACGTCGTCCGCGACTACACGAAGTGGGACGACCAGCCGGCGTCGGTCGCGTCGGTGCCGGAGTCGGTGATGCGCGGCTTCCGGATCGCCTCGGCGCCGCCGCAGGGCCCGGTCTACATCGCCTTCGACGCGGGCCTGCAGGAGGACGAGCTGACCGAGGACGTGCCGCTGCCGGACTGGAGCCGCCTCGCCCCGCCGGCGACGATCGGGCCCGACCCGGCGGCGCTGCGGCGGCTCGCCGAACGGCTCTGCGCGGCGGAGCGGCCGCTCGTCGTCGCGTCCTACGCCGGCCGCGACCCGCGGGCGTTCGGGCAGCTCGTCGAGCTGGCCGAGCTGCTCGGCGCCGGCGTGATCGACACGGGCTGGCGCCTCAACTTCCCCAACCGGCACGCCTACGCGGTCACCTCCGACGCGCTGCCCGAGTGCGACTGCGTGCTCTTCGTCGACGTCAAGGACATGGGCAAGTGGACGCAGACGCTCGACCGGACGACGCGGCAGATCGAGTCGCTGATCCCGGCGGAGGCGGCGATCCTCGACGTCGGCTTCAACGACCTCGGCATCGGCGCCTGGTCGCACGACCACGCCCAGCTGCACGAGACCGACGTCCAGGTGACCGCGGACACGGCGGTCGCGCTGCCGCTCCTGCTCGACCTCTGCCGCGAGCTGAACGGGAACGCGCGCGAGCCGTGGCGGCGCCGGCTCGAGGAGCTGCACGACGAGACCTGGCGTGCGTGGGGCGAGCAGGCCCAGCGCGAGGCGGGCCTGTCCCCGGTCTCGACCTCGCGGCTCGCGCACGACGTCTGGGAGGTCGTCCGCGACTACGACTGGGTGCTGACCGCCGGCACGGCATCGGGCTGGGCGCCGAAGGTCTGGGACTTCGACCGGCCCTACCGCCATCCGGGCGCGAGCCTCGGCACCGCGACGCAGATCGGCATCTCGCTCGGCGTCGCGCTCGCGCACAAGGGGTCGGGGCGGCTCGTCGTCGACCTGCAACCGGACGGCGACCTGATGTTCGACCTCGGCGCGCTCTGGATCGCGGCCTACCACAGGCTGCCGATGCTGGCCGTGATGTTCAACAACCGCGCCTACTACAACGACTGGGAGCACCAGGAGCGGATCGCGCGCGCCCGCGGCACCGACGAGAGTCGCGCCTACATCGGGATGGAGATCGACAAGCCGGCGCCGGACTTCGCCGCCGTCGCCCGCGCGCTGGGCTGGCACGGCGAGGGGCCGATCGACGACCCGGACAGGGTGCAGGCAGCGGTGCGCCGGGCCGCCGAGGTCGTGCTGGCCGAGGGCCGGCCCGCGCTCGTCGACGTCGTCTGCCAGTACGACTGAGCAAATTAGGTTCAATGGTCATGCCATTCGTGCTACAGTCGGCCGCGACCCGCTGAACGTGACCGACGAGGAGGAACCGATGGGCGAGTGGCCCGAGGACATCGACATCCCGGCGCAGGTGTTCATTCCCGACAACGCCGACGCGTCCGAGATCGCCGCGCGCGACGAGTTCAACCGCAACAACCCGCCGCTGCGCGGGCTGGTCGTGCCCGAGGACCTGCGGACGATCGACCTCGTCAAGCGCCCGTGGCGCAACAACAAGGGTCTCTGGTTCGAGCTCGCCGAGAACCGCGTCCTCTCCGCCCACCTCGCCGAGCTCGCGCCCGGCGGCAACGCCGTCCGCCACCGGCACACGACCGAGGCGTACATCTACATCGTCAAGGGCTACGGCTACTCGATCATCAACTACGAGGGCCAGCCGGAGGAGCGGATCGAGTGGAGCGAGGGGATGCTGTTCTCGCCGCCGGTCTGGGCGTGGCACCAGCACTTCAACCTCGACCCGGACGAGCCGGCCCGCTACCTGGCGATCCAGGACACCGGCCTGATCCGTCACATGCGCTTCCACCAGATCGAGCGGCACCCCACCCAGCTGAAGCTCGGCGACGGCCTCGACTACATGGTCGACGCGGTCGCGGCGCCGGGCGCGGAGCCCGTGGAGGCGGCGGAGAGCTAACCGCGCCACCCGCGCGTCGTCGCACCCAGGGAGAAGGTCAGATGACGGAAGCCGTACTCCCGCAGCGAATCCCGGCAGAGCGCTCGCTCCTGAAGCGGCTGCTGTCGGCGCGCAACCTGATCCTCCTCGGGACGGCGGCCGTGATCGCGTATCTCGGCCTCGTCCCGCTGGGCTACCTGCTCTGGAAGACGTTCACGCACGGCGGCGCGCTCTCGCTCGCGAACGTCCGCGACGCGTACGCGACCTCGGGGATCGGCAGCATGGCGCTGAACTCGCTCGCGTTCGCGTTCGGCTCGAGCGCGGTCGCGATCCTGCTCGGCACGCTGCTCGCCTACCTCGTCGTCCGCACGGACGTCCCGTTCAAGGGGCTGATGTTCGCGGCGTCGCTCGTGCCGCTGATCATCCCGGGGATCCTGCACACGATCTCGTGGATCTTCCTCGCGAGCCCGCAGATCGGCGTCCTCAACACCTGGGTGATCCACCCGATCTTCCGCGGCAACCTGAACGTGTTCTCGATCCCGGGGATGATCGTCGTCGAGGGCTTCCACCTCTCGCCGCTCGTCTTCCTGCTGATGGTCGCGTCGTTCCGCTCGATGGACCCGTCGCTCGAGGAGTCGGCGATCATGAGCGGCGCCTCGCTCGTCACCGTCGTCCGCCGCGTGACGCTGCCGCTCGCGCGGCCGGCGCTCTACGCGGCGGCGCTGATCATGATCGTGCGCGGGCTCGAGTCGTTCGAGGTGCCGGCGGTGCTCGGCCTGCCGGCGCACATCTGGGTCTTCACCTCGCGGATCTGGAGCGTGCTGAACGCGCTGCCGCCGGACTACGGCCAGGCGGGCGCATTCGCGCTCTCGCTGCTGGCGCTGACCTCGATCGGCATCTTCGCCCACTCGCGCCTCGCGCGGCGGGCGCGCTCCTTCCAGACCGTGACCGGCAAGGGGTTCCGGCCGCACCCGGTCGCGCTCGGCGTCTGGCGCTGGCCGGCGACCGGCTTCGTCTTCGCCTACTTCCTCGTCGCCGTCGTCGGGCCGATCCTCGTCCTGGTCTACGCCTCGACGCAGCTCTACTACTCGCCGCCCTCGCACGAGACGCTCAGCCACATGTCGCTCGCGAACTACCCGGCGGTCTTCCACGACCCGACGGTGCAGCACGCGTTCGTCAACTCGCTGATCCTCGGCCTCGGCACCGCGACCGGCGTCATGTTCCTCGGCGCGGTCGCCTCCTGGCTCGTCGTCCGGACGACGCTGCCGGGCCGCTGGATCGTCGACAACCTCGCCTTCCTGCCGCTCGTGATCCCGGGCCTCGTGCTCGGCGTCGGCCTCCTCTACGTCTACCTGCGGGTCCCGCTCGCGATCTACGGGACGCTCTGGATCCTCTTCATCGCCTACATGACGCGCTTCATGCCGTACGGCATGCGCTACGCGTCGACCTCGATGTTCCAGCTCGGGCGCGAGCTCGAGGAGTCGGCGCTGATGAGCGGCGCCGGCTGGTGGCAGATGTTCCGCCGGATCGTGCTGCCGCTACTCGCGCCCGGCCTCGTCGCCGGCTGGATCTACATCCTGATCGTCTCCGTCCGCGAGCTCGGCAGCTCGGTGCTGCTCTACTCGCCGGGCAAGGAGGTGCTCTCGATCGTGATCTGGGAGGAGTACCGCAACGGCTCGCTGCCGCAGGTCGCGACCGTCGGCGTGATGCTGATCGGCGGGCTCGTCCTGCTCGTGACCGTCGCCTACAAGCTCGGCGCCCGCATCGGCGTCAAGGAGGCATGAGCCGTGCTCCAGGTCTCGAATCTCGTCAAGACCTTCCCGCCGGCGCGCGGGGAGAAGGCCGGCCGCGTCTTCGCGGTCGACGACATCTCGCTCGAGGTCGCCGAGGGCGAGCTCTTCACGCTGCTCGGCCCGTCCGGCTGCGGCAAGACGACGACGCTGCGCTCGATCGCCGGCCTCGAGTCGCCGGACTCGGGCGAGATCGTGCTCGGCGGCCGCACGCTCTTCTCCTCGGCGCAGAAGGTGCGCGTGCCGGCGAACGAGCGCGGGCTCGGCATGGTCTTCCAGAGCTACGCGATCTGGCCGCACATGAACGTCTTCAAGAACGTCGCCTTCCCGCTGCAGGTGCGGCGGCGCGGGCAGCGGCCGGGACGGAAGGAGCTGCGCGAGCGGGTCGAGCGTGCGCTCGCGGTCGTCCAGCTCGACCACCTCGCCTCGCGCCGCGCGACCGACCTCTCGGGCGGCCAGCAGCAGCGGCTCGCCCTCGCGCGCGCGCTCGTGATGGAGCCGCCGATCCTGCTGCTCGACGAGCCGCTCTCGAACCTCGACGCGAAGCTGCGCGAGGACATGCGCTTCGAGCTGAAGCGGCTGCAGCGCGAGCTCGGGATCACCGGCATCTACGTCACGCACGACCAGGTCGAGGCGCTCGCGATGTCGAACCGGGTCGCCGTGATGCGGAGCGGCAAGATCGAGCAGGTCGGCAAGCCGCGCGAGATCTACGAGGCGCCGCGGTCGCGCTTCGTCGCCGACTTCATCGGCACCTCGAACTTCATCGACGGCGTCGTCGAGGCGCGGCGGGACGGCGTCTTCGAGGTGCGGACGCCGGACGGGCACCTGCACGTGCGCTCCGACGCGGACTTCGCGGTCGGCGCGCCGGTCGTCGTCGCGGCGCGGCCGGAGCACATCGCGCTCGAGGCGGTCGCATCGCGCAACGGCTCGACCCCGAACCGCTGGTACGGCCGCGTCGCGGCGCGCGCGTTCCTCGGCGAGTCCGTCGACCACGTCGTCGCCGTCGGCGACCGGGAGATCCGCGCCCGTTGCAACCCGACGGTCTCGATTCCGGCCGAGACGGAGGTCGCGCTGACCTTCCGCGAGGACGCCTGCACGCTCGTGCCCGGGGAGTAGGCATGCGCCGCGGCGGCGTCTTCGTGGCGCTGGCGCCGGTCTACCTCTCCGTCTTCTGCTTCATCGCCGGCTCGAGCGCGCTCTCGGTGCTCGTGCCGGTCTACCTGAGCCACGGCGGCGGGCTCGGCGCGACGACGATCGGCGCCGTCGTCGGCGTCTACGGCGTCGCCTCGCTCGCGGCGCGGCTGCCGGTCGGGATGGCCTACTCGGTCGCGCGCGGGCGGCTCTTCCTGCTCGCGGGCGGCGGCCTCTCGGCGGCGGCGTTCGCGCTGCTGCCGCTCGTCCACGGCTCGCTCGCCCTCGGCGCGCTGATGGCGCTGAACGGGCTCGGCTGGTCGGTCGCCTCGACGGCGCAGCTGGCGCTGCTCGTTGCGCGGCCGCCCGGCGGCGTCTCGACGGCGGCGGCGATGGGCTGGTTCTCCGGCGCGACCGGGCTCGGCAACGCGGCCGGCGGCGTCCTCGGCGGCGTCTGCGCGGACGCGCTCGGGCTGCGGCCGACCTTCTTCCTGCTGGCCGCGACGCCGCTCGTCGGCGCGCTCTTGATGTCGCGCAGCGTCGCCGCGAGCGGCGCGATCGCGAGCGAGGGCTCGGGGCCGCGGCCCGCGTGGCGCGCGCTCGCGTCGATGCCGGTCGCCGTCTGGGTCGGCGTGCTCGTGATGTTCTTCATCAACGCGCTGAACGGGATCACGAACACGTTCCAGCCGCTGATCGCGCTCGGCGCGGGGCTCTCGCTGACGCAGATCGGCGCGCTCTCGTCGATCCGCTCCTGGGCCTCGTCGTCGTCGCGCTTCGGCTCGGGGCCGCTCTTCGCCCGCTTCGACCCGGCGGGGCTGACGCTGCCGCTCGTCGTCGCGGGCACGCTCGCGACCTGCCTGATCCCGAGCGCGATCGGCTCGTTCCTGCTGCAGGTGCCGCTCTTCGTCGTCGCCGGCCTCTCGCGCGGGCTCCTGCGCGTCACCGGCTCCGCCGACGCGTTCGTCGCCGTCGGCGACAACGAGCGCCGCCACGGCCTGACCGCGGCGCTCCTCTACGGCGGGCTCGACGTCGGCAAGATCGCGGGCCCGGTCGTCGGCGGCGTCGTCGCCGGCATCTGGAGCATCGAGACGATGTTCCGCGTCGTCCCGGTCGCGCTGCTCGTCCTCTACCTGGCGCTGGCGCTGCCGGCGCGGCGGCGCTACCCGGCGGACGCGAGCCCGACCGGACAGGACACGCCGGTGCCGGCGAGGCCGCAGTAGCCGTTCGGATTCTTCGCCAGGTACTGCTGGTGGTAGGGCTCGGCGTACCAGAACTCGCCCGCGGGGGCGATCTCGGTCGTGATCGCGCCGTGGCCGGCCGCGAGCAGCTCGCGCTGGTACGCATCGCGGGAGGACTCGGCGGCGGCGCGCTGCGCCTCGCTTCCCCAGTAGATCGCGGAGCGGTACTGGCTGCCGACGTCGTTGCCCTGACGCATCCCCTGCGTCGGGTCGTGACTCTCCCAGAACAGGCGCAGGAGCGCCTCGTAGGAGGTCTGGGCCGGGTCGAAGACGACGAGCACCGACTCGGCGTGCCCGGTACGGCCGGTGCAGACCTGCTCGTAGCTCGGCTGCTCGGTCTCGCCGCCCGAGTAGCCGGACGCGGTCGTGAAGACGCCGTCGGCGCGCCAGAACGCGCGCTCCGCGCCCCAGAAGCAGCCGAGCGCGAAGACCGCGCGCTCGAGCCCGTCCGGGAAGGGTGGCAGGAACGGCGTGCCGAGGACGTCGTGCAGCGGCGAGGTCGCGGCGGTCATGCCTCCAGCGTAGCGCCTCGCTGCGGGGTCGGACCCCGGGGTTTCAGCGCGCGGACAGGCCGGCGAACCTGGCGATCCGGAAGAGCGCGTCCTGGCGCGCGGCGGCGAAGTCGCCGCTCGCCGGGTCGAGGAAGCCCGCCGGCACCTCGTCGTAGACGATCGTCTCCGCCGCGACGTGGTGCGCGCGCAGCGCCTCGGCGAAGGCGAGCGCCTCGCTCTCGGCGAAGCCGTCTGCCGCGCCGCCGTAGAGCGCGAGCACCGCCGCTCGCAGCCGCCCCGCCTGCGCCTCCGCGACCGGGGGCCCGCCGTCGATCGCGACGACGCCGGCGACGTCCTCGTCGGCCGCCTGCAGGAAGGCCGCGCTGCCGCCGGCGCCGAGGCCGAGCACGTAGACGCGGCCGGCGCCGCGGGCGAGGAGGTCGGCGCGTGCGGCCCGCACCGACTCGCCGTCGTGCGCCGCGGTCGCGAGCGTCAGGGCACCGGCCCGCGCGAGCGCGGCGGCGATCGCGTCGCAGCCCGGGTCGGGCCGCCCCGCCGCGAGCAGCACGAAGCCGGCGAGGCTCGACGCCATCAGCGCCGCGCGAGGACGAGCGCGGTGTAGAGCGTCCGCCAGGGCACGTCCGGGTCGCGGAACCCGGCGGCGCGCGCCCAGCCGAGGTGCGCCTCGACCGGCGCGAGCGGATAGTCGTGCCGGTGCGGCGCGAGCCGCTTCCTCCGCGCGCCCGTGAACTGATCGCGCACGCGGCGGTAGACCTGCTCCCACTCGCCCGGCGCGCCGACGTGATCGAGCTCGAAGAGGAAGCCGCCCGGCACGAGCAGCGCGTGGATCGCGCGGTAGACCTCGGCGAGCGACTCGTGCGAGAAGTGGTGGAGGACGCGCGAGCTGACGACGACGTCGGCCGGCTCGAGCGCCGCCTCGGCGAGCTTCTCCGCGTCGACGAGCTCGTAGGAGACGCGGTCGCCGAAGCCGGCGAGCCGCTCGCGGGCGAGCTCGAGCATCGCCTCGGAGGAGTCCGTCCAGGTGCCGCGCGCGTCCGGGAAGTCGCTGAGGAAGCGATCGAGGTAGACGCCGGGCCCGGAGCCGATGTCGATCACGTGCCCGACCGCGATGCCGGCGTCGGCGACGATCGCGGACGAGATCCGCCGCGGCAGCTCGAGCAGGTTCTCGATCACGTCCTCGCCCGCCCACGCGGCGGCGTAGTCGCGGGAGTGCCAGGACTGGAGCGCGTCGCTCATCGCCTCGATCCTAGCGGTGGGCTAATGGATAGTCCAATCCCGCGCGCCGTTTCCCTGCCTCGCGGGCCGGAAATCACCGGACGATGTCCACCTCGCCGTGCCGCTAGCGCCGCCGCTCGCCGCCTTCTTCGGCAACGGCGAGATCGACCACCTGCTCTCGACCTACGGCTACCTCGCCGTCGGCGTGATGGTCGGCGTCGAGAGCCTCGGCATCCCCGTCCCCGGCGAGACGACGCTGATCGCCGCGGCGCTCTACGCCGGCTCGACGCACCGGCTCTCGATCGTCGGCGTCGTCGCGGCCGCCGCCGCCGGCGCGATCCTCGGCGACAACATCGGCTACGGGATCGGCCGCTGGGGCGGCTTCCGGCTCTTGCGCCGCTACGGCCACTACGTCCGCTTCGACGAGGAGCGGCTGAAGGTCGGCTTCTACGTCTTCGACCGGCACGGCGGCAAGGTCGTCTTCTTCGGCCGCTTCGTCTCGATCCTGCGCACCTACGCCGCCTTCCTCGCCGGGACGATGAAGATGGCGTGGCGGCGCTTCCTCGCCTTCAACGCCGCCGGCGGCATCCTCTGGGCGCTGATCTACGGCATCGGCTACTACGAGTTCGGCGCGGCGCTGAAGAGCCTGCAGACGCCGGTCGACATCGGCATCGGCGTCGCCGCGACGCTGATCGTCGTCGGCTTCCTCGTCTACCTGAAGCGGAAGGAGCAGGAGCTCGCGGCGCGGGCCGACCGCGAGCTGCCCGGATCGGTCGAGGAGCATCTCGGCGGCGGCGAATGACGTTCAGATCAGGGTGGCCTTCCCGCTCGTCGTCCTGCTCGTCCTGGTCGCGGTCGCCTCCGGCGCGCTCGCCGTGGCGTCGCTCGCGCTCGCGCACGTCGTCGGCGCCTGGGAGATCCTGTTCTTCTACGTCGCGCCGGCGCTCTTCTTCCTCGCCTGGACGGTGCGCGAGCTCGCGCCGTCCGCCTGGCAGCGCGTCGCCTCGCCCCTGCGGCGGAGCTTCCGGCGCCGGCTTGCGGCGGCGCCGGTGCCGATCGCGCCGCTGCCGCCGCCGCCGCGCCGGGCGCCTGCCGCCCGCGACGGCGTCCGCGGCGCGCTCAACCGCGCGTTCCGCTCGTCGCTGCGGCCGTGGATGA
Source organism: Gaiellaceae bacterium (assembly GCA_035708405.1). Taxonomy (GTDB): domain Bacteria; phylum Actinomycetota; class Thermoleophilia; order Gaiellales; family Gaiellaceae; genus DASSSQ01. The sequence goes on along the minus strand of DASSSQ010000088.1, from coordinate 12,043 downwards.
TCGTGATGCGCGCGTTCCTCGCGGCCTGGCGGACGCCGCACGTGCGGCGCGTCGCGAACGTCGTCTTCGGGGTCGCCGCGCTCGTCGTCTTCGCGCTCGTCGCGCTCGACCTCTCGCGAATCGGCTGGCCGCTGCACCGGGCGAACGCCGACCTCGCCGCGGCGTCGGGCGCGTTCTTCCTGACCGCCTTCGGGCTGAAGGCGCTCGGCTGGCAGCGTCTCTTCCGCCCGACCGAGCGGCCGCGCTCGCTCTCGCTGGCGGCCGCGACCGGGGCCGCGTCCGTCGCCGGACTCGCGCTGCCGGGCCGTTTCGACGACGCGATCCGGGTCGCGATCGTCCACCGGACGCCGGGTCGGCGGCCGGCGATCGGGACGCTCGTGCTCTCGCTCTTCCTGCTCGGGATGATCGACGCGGGCGCGCTCGTGCCGTTCGCGGCTGCGGCCGCGGTCACCTCGGAGACCGGCCTCGCGGTGCGGATCGCGATGGGCGTGATCGCGTTCGGCGGCGTCGGCGCGATCGCCGTCGTCGCGGCGCTGCCCCGGATCCGCGGCAGCGAGCGGATCGGCCGCTACCGGATCGCGCACTGGCTCGGCCGGCACGCGCCGACCTCGCCGCGCGACGCCGGCTGGGCCTGGGGGCTCGTCCTCGGCTCGTGGCTCGCGCGCGCGGTCGGCGTCGTGATCCTGCTCGACGCGCTCGGCTTCGGCTTCTCCTTCCTGCTCGCCGTCACCTACCTCGCCGCCGGCGCCGCCTCGGGGGCGCTGCCGATCAGCCCGGCCGGTGCGGCGACGCAGGCGGGAGTCGGCGCGGCGGTGCTCTCGACCGCCGGGATGACGGCGCAGCAGGCGCTCGCGTTCGCCGTCTCCGCGCAGGCGCTGACCGTGCTCGCGGGCGCGGTGATCGTGGTCTTCGCCGCCGCCGTCCACGGCGGCGTTCGCCTGCGGGCCGGCTAGCGAGGACGGACGAGCCGTCCCAGCCGCTCGCCGACCGGGCGGCCGCGGAGCAGCGTCGCGGCGATCCGGCCGCGCAGGGTCATGCCGACGTACGGGCTGTGGGGGTGCCGGTAGCGGAGGTCGCCGGCGCGCAGCTCCGCGGTCGCGTCGAGGTCGACGAGCGCGAGGTCGGCGTCGGCGCCCGGCTCGATCCGGCCCTTCCCCGGCAGGCGGAACCGCTCGGCGGGCGCGGTCGCGGTCAGGCGCGCGACCGTGGCCGGCGCGAGCTCGACCGCCGTCAGCAGGAGCGGCAGCAGCGACTGGCAGCCGGAGATGCCGCCCCAGGCGGCGAACGCGTCGTCGCCCTGCTTCAGCGCGGGCGGCGCGGGCGAGTGGTCGCTCGCGACCAGCTCGATCCGGCCCGCCGCGAGCTCCGCGTGCAGGGCAGCGCGCTCGGCGGCCGAGCGGATCGGCGGCGCGCACTTGCCGAGCGCGCCGAGCCGCTCGAGATCGTCCTCGGCGAAGACGAGGTAGTGGGGACAGGTCTCGCAGGTCGCGTCGAGGCCGCGCTCGCGCGCGGCCGCGACGAGCCCGACGCCGCGCGCGCTCGAGACGTGGACGACGTGGAGCGAGCAGCCGGTCTCCTCCGCGAAGCCGAGCGCCCTGCCGATCGCGTCGAGCTCCGCCTCGACGGGACGGCTGCGCGCCCAGTCGAGCCAGCCCGTGCCTGCGGGCGCGAGCAGCCGCTCGGGCGCCTCCGCGTGCACCGCGACGGGCAGCCCGAGCTCGGCGGCGCGCGCCATCCCCTCGCGCAGCGTCGCGTCGCCGGCGGCCTCGAAGTCCTCGATCCCGCTCGGCGCCATGAACGCCTTGAACCCGACGACGCCGGCAGCCGCCAGGCCGGCGAGGCGGTCCGCGTTGCCTGGGACGAGCCCGCCCCAGAGCGCGAAGTCGACGACCGAGGCGCGGGCCGCGGCGGCCGCCTTGAGCGCGAACGCGTCGGCGTCGACGGTCGGCGGGTGCGCGTTCAGCGGCATGTCGAGGAAGCAGGTGCCGCCGCCCGCGGCGACCGCGGCGCTGCCGGTCGCGAGCCCCTCCCAGTCCGCGCGCCCCGGCTCGTTGAAGTGGACGTGCGCGTCGACGACGCCGGGGAAGACGTGCAGGCCGGTGGCGTCGAGCTCGTCCGGCTGCTCGCCGAGATCCGGGCCGAGCTCGGCGATCCGCTCGCCCTCGATCCGCACGTCGGCGCGGACGGGCCCCGACGCGGTGAGGACGGTGCCGCCGCGGACGAGCATCGGGTCAGCTTAAGGCGATCCGTTCGAGTTGCCGATACAACGTGCGCCGTGCGCCGCCTCGCATTCCTGCTGCTGCTCGCCCTGGCCTGCCCTGCCGCCGCGTCCGCGACGCCGTCGCAGGGCGCCTCCTGGGCGAAGGCGCAGATCCGCCAGGCGGTCGCCGCGGGGCTGATGGCGCCCGCCGGCGCCGCCTTCCAGCCGCGGGCGCCGCTGACCGAGCGCGCGCTGCAGCAGATCGTCGACGGGCTGAACGCGCGCCTCACCCCGCAGGCGCCGCCGCCGACGACGACCACCGTCACCGTGCCGCTGCCCACGACCACGACCACGACCACGACCACGACTCCCGGCTCGGTCGTCCTCCCGGGCACGACGACGGCGCCGACGACGACCGTCCCGACGACGAGCTGGACGACGACCACCGTCACGCAGACGGTCCCGGCTCCCGCGCCGCCGTGGCCGCTCTTCTCCTACAAGGCGCAGGCTCCGGCCGCGACCGTCACCCTGCAGCAGTTCGACCACGTGCTCGTGGACGCACTCGGCCTCTCGGACGCGGCCGCGAAGGTGCTCGGCGCGCTCCGCAGCGCCGGCCTGAACCCGCCCGCGCGCGCCGGCACCGAGACGATCGCGCGCCTCGTCGGCCTGCGGCTCAACCATCCCGCGGCGGAGGACGACCTCGAGCTGCTGCCGACGCAGCCGATCACCCGCGCCGAGGCCGCCTATTCGGCCGCCCGCGCGCTCGACTTCGACCGCGGCGCGCACGACTGGGTCGAGCAGGCGGCGGCTGCCTTCCAGCTGCCCGCCCTCTCCGACTGGCAGCGGCGGATCCTGACGACCGCCGTCTCCTACGTCGGCTTCCCCTACGTCTGGGGCGGCACGAGCCCCGGCCCGGAGACGCCGGCCGGCGTGCCCGCGGTCGGCGGCTTCGACTGCTCCGGCTTCGTCTGGCGCGTCTACAAGCTGACCTCGTACCCGAACGAGGGCCGGCTCGCCTCGACGCTCGCCGGCCGCACGACCTACCAGATGGCGGCCGAGTCGACGCGGACGATGAAGATCGCGAAGGTGCAGAACCTGAAGCCCGGCGACGTCCTGCTCTTCGGCAACGGCCCCGCCTCGCCGTCGTCGCAGGTCGACCACGCGGCGATCTACCTCGGCAACGACTGGCTCGTCCAGTCCTCGGGCAACGGCGTCACGATCGCGCCGTTCGACGGCTGGTACCGCTCCAGCTTCGTCTTCGCCCGTCGCCCGTTGCGCGAGGCCGGTCTCGACCGGTAGGCGATCGGTCCACTACGAGGGCATCACCCCCGGCCGAGGAAGCGGCGGACGTCCTCGGCCTCCCGGGCGAGGGCGGCCTCGTCGGCGGCGCGGAGGCTCGCGAAGGGCGCGAGCTCGACCTCGCCGCCGCGGAGCCGCCAGGTCGCGACGGCGCGGCCGCCGACGAGGGCGAACGGGCGGAAGAGACCGTTCACCGTCACGAGCTCGCGGTGCGCGCCGACGACCCAGCCGCGGTCGGCCCAGCCGAGCAGGAGCTCGTCGTAGGGGCCGAGCAGCCGCGGCGGCGGCTCGCCCGCCGCGACCGCGGGCTCCGGCGCGTCCCGCAGCGCGGCGCGCGCGTCGCGGAGCGGGAGCCCGGCCCAGCTCGCGAGGTCGCGCTCGTCCGCCGGCGCGTGCGCGGCCAGGTAGCGGCGGCCGAGCTCGCGCAGCGCCGCGTCGCGGTCGACGTGCGGCTGCTCGCCGAGCCAGTCGCGAACGAGGACGTATGCCTGCTCGCGGCGGCTCACCGCCGGGCCGCGGACGACGAGGCCGCGGATCGCCGCGAGGAAGAGGACGTGGACGAGCGCCTGTCCCTCGACGCGCACGCGTTCACGCAGCTGCGCGCGCGTCTGCGGCCCCTCCCCCGCGAGCGCGCGTTCGATCGTGCGCACGGCCCGCTCCGCCGCGGCTCCGGTGACGCCCTCCTGCGCGAGCCGGCGCAGGACGCCGGTCGCGAGCCGCGGCGTCGTCAGCGCCTGCAGCCACGGGTAGTCCTCGACGCGGACGAGCTGCAGCGTGCCCCGGTTCAGCCACGTGACGACGAGCGCCCGCTCGGCGAGCGCCCGCTCCACGTCCGCGGCGGTCAGCCCCTCGCTGCGCGCGCGCACCGCGAGCCGGAAGCCGAGCGGATCCTGCGCCTGCACGACGACCAGGCGCTCGACGACGGCGAGCGGGTCGCGCGCCGGCTCCCCGGCGAGGAGCTGCGCCGCGAATCTGTCCGGCACTACGCGCCGGGCCGGACGAGGGGCTTGTAGCGGATCCGGTGCGGCTCGAGGGCCTCGGCGCCGCGGGTCTCGCGCACCCAGGCCTCGTACTCCTCGAACGAGCCCTCGAACCACGTCACCTGCGACTCGCCCTCGAAGGCGAGGATGTGGGTCGCGATCCGGTCGAGGAACCAGCGGTCGTGCGAGATCACGACGGCGCAGCCGGCGAAGTCGTTGAGCGCGTCCTCGAGCGCGCGCAGCGTGTCGACGTCGAGGTCGTTCGTCGGCTCGTCGAGCAGCAGCAGGTTGCCGCCCGAGCGCAGCAGCTTCGCCAGGTGGACGCGGTTCCGCTCGCCGCCGGAGAGGTCGCCGACGCGCTTCTGCTGGTCGGAGCCGCGGAAGTTGAACCAGGAGACGTACTGGCGCGAGTTGACCTCGCGCGGACCGAGCTCGATCGTGTCGTGGCCGCCGGAGACCTCCTGCCAGACCGTCTTCGCCGGGTCGAGGCCGCCGCGGCTCTGGTCGACGTAGGCGAGCTGCACCGTGTCGCCGATCCGCAGCGCGCCGGCGTCCGGCTGCTCCTCGCCGGCGATCATCCGGAAGAGCGTCGTCTTGCCGGCGCCGTTCGGGCCGATCACGCCGACGATCCCGCCCGGGGGCAGCGAGAAGGACATGTCCTCGACGAGCAGGCGGTCGCCGAAGCCCTTCGTCACCTCGTCCGCCTCGACGACGACGCCGCCGAGCCGCGGGCCGGCCGGGATGTGGATCTCGACCCGGTCGAGCCGCACGTCCTGCTCGGCCGCGAGCAGCCGCTCGTAGGCCTGGACGCGCGCCTTCGACTTCGCGTGCCGTGCCTTCGGCGCCGAGCGCACCCACTCGAGCTCCTGTTTCAGCGCCCGCTGCCGCGCCGACTCGACCTTCTCCTCGTGCGCGAGCCGCGCCGACTTCTGCTCGAGCCAGCCCGAGTAGTTGCCCTCGTACGGGATGCCCTTGCCGCGGTCGAGCTCGAGGATCCAGCCGGCGACGTTGTCGAGGAAGTAGCGGTCGTGCGTGACGGCGACGACGGTGCCGGCGTAGTCGGCGAGGAAGCGCTCGAGCCAGGCGACCGACTCGGCGTCGAGGTGGTTCGTCGGCTCGTCGAGAAGCAGCAGGTCGGGCGCCTGCAGCAGGAGGCGGCAGAGCGCGACCCGGCGCCGCTCGCCGCCGGAGAGCGTCGTCACGTCGCGGTCGCCGTCGGGGAGTCGCAGCGCGTCCATCGCGCGGTCGAGCTGCGCGTCGAGGTTCCACGCGTCGTGCCGGTCGATCTGCTCCTGCACCTTCGCCTGCTCGGCGAGCAGCGTGTCGAAGTCCGCGTCCGGCTCGGCGAAGCGCGCGCTGATCGCGTTGAAGCGGTCGAGCAGGTCGCGCAGCGGGCGGACGCCGTCCTCGACGTTGCCGCGCACGTCCTTGCCCTCGTCGAGCGGCGGCTCCTGCTGCAGGATCCCGACCGACGCGCTCGCGGCCAGGTCGGCGCGGCCCGACGACGGCTCCTCGAGCCCGGCCATGATCCGCAGCAGCGTCGACTTGCCGGCACCGTTCGGGCCGAGCACGCCGATCTTCGCGCCCGGCAGGAACGCGAGCGTGATCTCGTCGAGCACCTTCCGCTCCGGCCCGTAGAACTTCGAGGCCCGGACCATCGTGAAGACGTAGTCGCTCGTCTCGATCCTCCTCGCGCGCCGGGCCGGGCTAGGACGCCGGCGCGTCGCCGCCGGGCGGCAGCGGGTCGGCGACCGCGTTCGGGGGCAGGTGCTCCGCGTCCGCCGCCTCGGCGTCGGTGTAGTGCTCGGAGGCAGGCCAGGGCGCGAGCAGGAGCAGCAGCCGCGTCCGGTCGTGCGCGTGCACGGTGTGCCGCTCGCCCGGGTCGAAGGTGACGAGCGTGCCGGCGCCGCAGTCGACGCTCTCGCCCGACGACTCGATCGTCACGCGCCCGGAGACGACCTGGACGACCGCCCGCTCCCGCACCTGGTGGTCGCCCATCGTCTCGCCGCTCTCCAGGTCGACGACGACCGCGCGGCAGGCGGGCGAGGAGAAGAGCACGCGCGGGATCTGGCCGTCGCTCCGCGACACGCGCGGCGCGTCCGGCCCCGGCTCGCGCGGCCGCTGCTTCTCGGTCGAGGGCGGCAGCGAGGTCAGGTCCCAGCGCTTCACGGCGGTAGGGTAACGCGCCGCGGCCGATCCGCGGGGCGCCCGTCCTCGTGCTCGGCTAGGCGAACGTGCTCCGCGCCTAGGCCGGCGGCTCCTCGCCCTCGAGCATCCGCTCGACGAGCACGCGGCGCGGCGGGGCGAAGACGTCGACCTGGAAGCAGCGCTCCGCGCCAGTGCGCGCCGCGTGCGGCACGCCGGGCGGGATGTGGACGACCGTGCCGCGGCGCAGCGTGCGCGTCTCGCCGTCGCACTCGAACTCGAACTCGCCGTCGATCACGAACGTGAACTGCTCCTCGGAGTGCGCGTGCCGCGGCACGACCGTATGCGGCTCGTAGGAGACGAAGTTGACGAGCGCGCGCTCGCCGAGCACCGGCCGGAAGGTCAGCCCCTCGACGAAGGCGACCGGGTCGACGCGGTCGAGCTCGATCCAGCGCGGCGCCGAGCCCTCGGCCCGCACGGACTCCTCGGTGGCGAAGTAGCTCTCTGCGTCCGTCATCCGGCGATCAGCCTCCCCAGTCGCTCGATTCCCTCGTCGATCCTGTCCTCCGGCGCCAGGCTGAACGCGAGCCGCAGGTTGGCGCCGCCCTCGTCGCCGGGGAAGAACGGCCGCCCCGGCACGAACGAGACGCCGGCCTCGAGCGCGTGCCGGGCGAGCTCGGAGGTGTCGCCGCCGCGCTCGAGCGTCAGCCAGGTGAAGAAGCCGCCGGTCGGCTCCGTCCAGCGCGCGAGCCCGCCCAGGTGCGCCTCGAGGCTCGCCCGCGTCAGCTGCCAGCGGCGCGCGTAGAGCGCCCGCGAGCGCGCGATCTGCTCGTCCAGCAGCCCGCTGCGGCCGACCTCCTCCGCGAGCCGCTGCGCGAGCGCGCCCGCGCCCTGGTCGGAGAGCTGCTTCGCCCAGATAAGACGCGAGCAGACCTCGCGCGGGCCGGCCGCCCAGCCGAGCCGCGCGCCCGGGAAGAGCGTCTTCGAGAAGGTGCCGATCTGCAGCACGACGTCCGGCCCGTGCGCGCGCAGGGTCGGCTCGAGCTCGCCGTCGAAGCGGAGCTCGCGGTAGGCGACGTCCTCGACGACGAGGAAGCCGTGGCGGCGCGCGAGCTCGACGAGCGCGGCGCGCCGCTCGGCCGAGAGCGAGACGCCGGCCGGGTTCTGGTGGTCCGGGATCGTGTAGACGAGCTTCGGCCGCGCGCCGCCCGCAAGCAGCGTCTCGAGCTCCTCGACGCGCAGCCCGTCGTCGTCGAGCGCGACGGCCTCGAGTCGCGCGCCGGCGGCGCGGAAGCCCATGATCGCGCCGAGGTAGGTCGGCCGCTCGCAGACGACGAGGTCGCCCGGCTCGAGAAACGCGGTGCCGACGAGCTGCATCGCCTCGATGCCGCCGCTCGTCAGCAGCAGCTCGCCGTCGCCGGGCCGCGCGCCGTCGAGCCGCTCGAGCCGGCCCGCGAGCCAGTCGAGCGTCGAGGGAAGCCCGGGCACCGGCGGATACTGGAACGCCGTCGGGTCGCGCGCGTCGACGATCGCGGCGAGCGCCGCCGGCAGCGCCCTCCAGGGAAAGGTCTCCGGGTTCGGGAAGCCGCCGGCGAAGGAGATGACGCCCGGCGCGTTCGAGGCGCGCATCACCTCCGCGAGCGCGTCGTCGACGACCGTGGCGCGCGCGGCGACGAGGGCGTCCCAGGTCGCGACCTCCATCCGGCGATCCTACGCCGTCGCGCGACCGCGGCCGCGGCCGGGGACGAAGCGCTCGTCCGTCAGCACGAGCCCGCCGATCGCGATCGCGATCCCGACGACGGCGACGGCGATCGCGGCCGCGCCGGGGACGGTCAGCGCGAAGAAGGCCCGCGTCGAGGACAGGGCGAGCGAGAGCCCGTAGAGCGCCGCCATCGAAGCGCAGAGGACGGCGACGGCGATGCCGCGCGTACGGCCGGAGGCCTCGAGCGCGAGCACGAGGTAGAGGCCGACCGCGACGAGCACCGTCTCGGCGACCGTGCGCGACTCGACGAGCCGCAGGCCGACGACGTTCAGCGAGAACAGGTAGCTGGCGAGCACGCCGAGCCCGGCCGCGGTGCCGGCGGGCACGGCGAAGCGCGAGACCTCGCGCAGGAAGCCGCGCGTCCGCCAGTCGCCGCCGCTCGGCGCCAGCGCGAGGAAGAACGCGGGCACGCCGATCGTCAGCCCGGCCGCCAGCGAGAGGTGCCGCGGCAGCAGCGGGTACGCCGTCGGCGTCAGCCCGATCGAGAGGATCAGGAACGCGGCGAAGGTCGACTTGGCGACGAACAGCTTGGCGACGCGCTGCAGGTTGCGCAGAACCTTCCGCCCCTCGTGGACGAGCGCGGGCACGGCGCCGAACTCGCCGTGCACGAGCACGAGGTCGGAGACCGACTTCGCCATCTGCGCGCCGCTCCCCTGCGCGATCGCGAGCCGCGCCGCCTTCAGCGCCGGCACGTCGTTGACGCCGTCGCCGACCATCGCCACGTACCGGCCCTCGCGCGTCAGCTCCTCGACGATCCGCTTCTTGTCCGCCGGCGTCACCCGCGCCTCGTAGCGGTCGATCCCGAGCTCGGCGGCGACGGCGGCGACCGCCTCGGCGCGGTCGCCGGAGAGGATCCGCAGCTCGACGCCCTGCTCGCGCAGGAAGCGCACCGTCTCGTGCGCGTCCGGGCGCAGCGACTCGGCGAGCCGGACGACGCCGACCGGCTCGAGCGGCGGCAGCGGCAGCTCCGGGTCGGGGAGGACGCGGGCCCGCGCGAGGCCGATCGCGCGCGCCGGTCCCGCGTCGAGCGCGGGCGCGACGAGCTCCGGCGCGCCGAGCACGTAGACCGTGCCGTCCGCGAGCTCGAGCGCGCTCCACTTGCGGCCGGACGAGAACGGCACCTCGTCGCGCGCGTCCTCGGCCTCGCCCGGGAACGCCTCCGCGAGCGCGGCGATCGTCGCGTTGCGGGAGCCGGCCGCGGCCGCGTAGCGCGCGAACGCGGCGCCCGACGCCGGCGGCGCCGCCTCGACGACGCGCAGCCGCGCGTCGGTCAGCGTGCCCGTCTTGTCGATGCAGACGACGTCGACCGACGCGACCGACTCGACCGCGTTCAGCTGCTGGGCGAGCGCGCCGAGCCGCGCCATCCGCATCGCCGCGACCGCGAAGGTCAGGCTCGTCAGCAGGATCAGCCCTTCCGGCACGAGCGTCACGACCGCCGCCACGGCCGTCGGCACCGCGTGCCGGAACGAGGTTCCCTGCTCGAAGAGCGAGACGCCGAGGATCGCGCCGAGCGGGATCATCGCCGCGACGAGCGCGAAGAGCAGCCGGTTGAGCGCGCGCTCGAGCGGCGAGCGCGGATGGCGGAACTCGCGCGCCTCGCCGGCGACGCGGCCGGCGTAGCTCTCGGCGCCGACGGCGCTCACGAGATAGCGGCCGGAGCCCTCGACCGCGAACGAGCCCGAGCGCACCTCCTCGCCCGCGGCGCGCGCAACCGGCCGCGACTCGCCGGTGAGGTTCGACTCGTCGAGCGCGAGCCCGGCGGCGCCGACGAGCTTTCCGTCCGCGACCAGCTGGTCGCCGGCCTGCAGCTCGACGAGATCGCCCTCGACGACGTCGTCGGCGTGCACGCGGCGCGGCCTGCCGTCGCGGATCACCGTCGCCTGCGGCGCGACGAGCGCGGCGAGCCGGTCGAGCGTCCGCTTCGCGCGCACCTCCTGGCCGATCCCGATCGCGGAGTTGGCGACGAGGATCGCGAGGAAGAGCGCGTCCTGCCAGGCGCCGAAGGCGAGCGTCAGGCCGCCCGCGACGACCAGGATCAGGTTGAAGACGGTGAGGACGTTGGCACGGACGATGCTGCCGTAGGAGCGGCTCGCCGCGTCCGTCGGCGCGGCGCCGCGCGCCTCCCGCCTCCGGCTCGCCTCGGGCTCGGAGAGGCCGGCGACCGGTGCTGTCTCGGCGATGCTCAGAGCACCGTCATCGTAGCCCTCAGTCCCTTGTGACACTGTGTCACAAGGGATGACGGCGGCGGGGCAGGGCGGCCAGCATCGCGAGCCACAGCACGGCGACGACGGCGAAGCCGATCCGGCCGTCGCCGGGAGCCGAGAACCCGAGGCCGAGCAGCGGGTTGCCGACGAGGATCGACGCGGCGGCGATCATGTTCACGAAGCCGACGGCGGCCGCGGGCGCGTCCGGGCGCGCGGCCGAGGCGCCGGTGAAGACGTAGGCGAACGGGACGCCGGCGGCGAGGCCGACGAGCGCGCTCGCCGCGAGCGCGAGCGGCAGCGGCTCGGCCGCGACGAGCAGCGCCGTCCCCGCCGCGCCGGCGGCGAAGCTCCAGCCGACCGCGCGGCGCATCCGCTCGGGCCGCCGGCGCATGTAGAGGCCGGCGAGCGGCCGCGAGGCGATCCCGAGCAGCAGCGTCAGCGAGCCGACCGCGCCGGCGACGCCGGAGGACAAGCCGCCGGCGCGCTCGAGCAGCGTCACCACCCAGTCGCCGAGCAGGACGGAGAGGCCGAACGAGGCGGCGTGGACGAGGCCGAGGCGGACGAGCAGCGGATCGGTCGCGATCCGGCCCGCGCCGACGTGCCGCTCCCGGCGCGCGCGCGGCGGGTCGGCGGGCCCGGCGAGCAGCGCGAGCGCGCCGAGCACGGCGACCGCGGCGGCCGTGACGTAGGCGGCGCGCCAGTCGAAGAGCGGCTCGACCTGCGGCACGATCGCGAGCGCGAGGCCGCCGCTGCCGACGCCGCTCGCGCCGAAGACGCCCTGCGCGAACGGCGAGCCGCTCACGGCGCGGACGTAGTCGCTGCCGGCGACGAAGCAGATCGCGGTGCCGATGCCGGTCAGCGTCCGCATCGAGAGCGCGAGCGCGGGGCTCGCCGTCGCGAGCGCGCCGAGACTGCAGACGACGCAGACGGCGAGCCCGGCGAAGCCGATCCGCCGCGCGCCGACCCCGTCGGCGAGCCGGCCCGCCGGGATCTGCATCGCCGCGTGCATGACGAAGAGCGCCGTCGTGAACAGGCCGACGACCGCGAGCGAGACGCCGTAGCCGGCCGCCGTCTCGTCGGCGATCGCGCCGACGTTCGCGAGGTTCCAGCCGGCGGAGAGGCCGAGGCCGATCCCGCCCGCCGCCGCCCTCGCCGCCGTCCCCCGGGTCACCCCGCGAGCCTAACCGCGGCCCCGGCGCTCAAGGAATCCGCGCTCCGGCCGATAACTCCGGACAGCGGCCTTCACCCGAACGAGGGACGCGGCGTCCCCGTTTCGCCGCGAACCTACGCGAAAGCTCTGCATATGGTCGAGTTCCGTCACTCATCGATCTTCTCCCGCCTGCGCGGGCTGCTCGACGTCACCCGCCTCGTCCGCAGCGAGACCGAGCTGCCGACGGTGCTCGACGAGATCGCCCGCACGATCTCGGACTCGCTCGGCTTCCGCACCGTCGTC
>DASSSQ010000087.1:0-13960 GCA_035708405.1 Gaiellaceae bacterium | reverse complement strand
AGCGCTTCACGACCGCGCTCGCGAACCGCTCCGGCGGCGCCGGCGCCGCCGAGGACGCGCGCGCCGCGGCCCATCTGCTGTCGAGCTTCCTGGAATGGCAGAGCAGCGCCGGGGCGTGATGCCGCCGGTGCACCGGCCGCCGGAGCGGCCGTCGAAGCGCACCGTCCGCACGCGCCGGCTCGTCGCCGCGCTCGCCTTCCTCGTCGTCGTCGGCGCCGGTGTCGGGATCGCGTTCGCGGCGACCGACCGCGGCGGCGGCTCGGCCGCGCCCGCGACGACCGCGTCCCCGCCGCCGCCGAAGCCGCTGCGGATCGTCTTCCCCGAGGGCTTCACGCTCGCGCAGATGGCGCAGCGGATCACGGCCGTCGACGGGATCGCCCGCCGCAAGCGCCACGTCCGCCCGAAGCTGCGCGCCGCGCAGTTCCTGAAGCTGACCCGGGACGCGCGCTTCCCGCCCGGCTTCGGCCACCGGCGCGGCAAGCTCGAGGGCTTCCTCTTCCCGGCGACCTACGACTTCCTGAAGGCGACGACGACGAAGCAGCTCGTCGTCGACCAGCTGCAGGCGTTCGAGCAGAACTGGCACAGGCTGAACCTCGCCTACGCGCGCTCGAAGCACCTGACGCCGTACGACGTGCTGATCATCGCGTCGATGGTCGAGAAGGAGGCGCTGGCGCCGGACGAGCGCCCGCTCGTCGCCTCCGTGATCTACAACCGGCTGCGCGCCGGGATGCCGCTCGGGATCGACGCGACGCTTCGCTACGGCCTGAACATCCCGGGGACGGAGTCGATCCACGAGTCGCAGCTCCACAACCCGACGCCGTACAACACGCGGCTCCACACCGGGCTGCCGCCGACGCCGATCGCGAACCCGGGCCTCGCGTCGTTGCAGGCCGCCGCGCATCCACGCAGGACGGACTACCTCTACTTCGTGCGCAAGCCGGACAAGGTGCACCACTTCTTCACCGCGAGCAGCTCCGAATTCCTGCGCAAGGAATGCGAGTACGGCTACGGATGCGGCTAGTCGCCCTGCTCGGCAAGCCGGTCGCGGAGTCGCTCTCGCCGCGGATGCAGAACGCGGCGTTCGCGGCGCGCGGGCTCGACTGGGTCTACGTCGCCTGCGAGGTGGACGACGTCGGGGCGGCGATCCGCGGCCTGCAGGCGCTCGGCTTCGCGGGCGCCAACGTGACGATCCCGCACAAGGAGGCGGCGGCCGCGCTCTGCGACGAGGCGGACGGGGACGCGGTCAACACGCTCGTCTTCGCGGACGGGCGCGTGGTCGGGCACAACACCGACCGCGAGATCGTCGCCGGGATCGAGGCGACGCGCGTCTGCCTGATCGGCGCCGGCGGCGCGGCGAGGGCGCTCGAGCCGGCGCTGCCGGGCGAGGTGCGGCAGTTCTCGCGGCGGGGCGAGTGGCCGCCCGACGCGTCCGGCTGCGACCTCGTCGTCAACGCGACGCCGGTGCGCGACGAGCTCTATGTCGAGCCGCGGCCCGAGCAGGCGGTCGTCGACCTCGCCTACCGCGGCGACGGTCGCCCGACGGCGCTCGTCGCCGCCGCGCGCGCGGCCGGGTGCCGGCTCGTCGTCGACGGCGCCGAGGCGCTCGTCCGCCAGGGCGCGGCCTCGTTCGAGCTCTGGACGGGCGTGCCCGCGCCGGCCGAGGTCATGCGCGCCGCCGTCGGCGCGCCGGCCCTTGCCTGAGTCGCGCTCCTGCATCACAATCCGCGCGACGACATCGAGGAGGGCGCATGAGCGTGCGGAGCGGGCACTGCGGCCCTGTCCTCGTCGTCGACGACGACGTCTCGCTCGGCACGCTCGTCTGCGAGCTGCTCGCCCGCGGCGGCATCCAGGCGGTCGCCGAGCACAGCGGCGGCGGCGCGCTCGCGCGGGCGGAGGCGGGAGACCTCGGCGGCGCCGTCCTCGACGTCGACCTGCCCGGCGTCTCCGGCTACGAGCTCTGCCGCGCGCTGCGGGAGCGCTACGGCCGCGCGTTCCCGATCGTCTTCGTCTCGGGCGTGCGCGTCGAGCCGTACGACCGCGTCGCCGGCCTGCTCGTCGGCGCCGACGACTACCTGACGAAGCCGTTCGAGCCCGAGGAGCTGGTCGCCCGCGTGCGGCGCCTGCTCGACCGCGCCCGTCCGCACGCGGAGGCGGACTCGCTGACGCGGCGCGAGCGCGAGGTGCTGCAGCTGCTCGCCGCCGGCCTCGCCGAGCGCGAGATCGCCGAGCGGCTCGTGATCAGCTCGAAGACCGTCGCGACGCACATCGAGCGGATCCTCGGCAAGCTGGGCGTCCACAGCCGCGCCCAGGCCGTCGCCGCCGCCTACCGCCGCTCGCTGGCGGACGGCTGAGGGCTCCAAGGCTCCGGGGGCCCCGCGCGGGAGCCCCCGGAGCGCCCTCTCCCTACGGCAGGGTCGAGTCGAACGTCGACCCGGAGTCGACCGGAGTCGCTCCCTTCCCCTGGTCGTGCGGGACGCCGACGGTCAGCGTCGTGCTGCACGTCAGCCCGAACGAGTCGGTGCCGGTGACGTGGACGCGGTAGACGCGGCCGTCGCCCAGCCCGCTCCGCTCGGCGCGGAGCTGCACGCTCGCGTCGGGCGGCGAGCCGAGGATCGCGTCCGGCGAGGCGTCGCCGTCGCCGAGCCCGTTCACCGGCTCGTCCTGCGTGACGCCGTCGATCGCGGTCGTCGCCGAGTCGCCGACGTCGCTGTCGGTGACGCCGCTCGCGGTCACGGTGACGAGCTTGTGGTTCGGCGACCAGAGCATCGTCATGTCGAGCGTCGCCGCGGCGCAGCTCGGCGCCGTGTCGATCCACGTCTTCGTCGCGGTCGCCGACAGCGGGCCGTCGGTGGCCGTGATCGTGTCCGTGCCCGGCTGGGAGGGCGAGTTCGCGAACGTGAACGTCGCCGTCCCGCTCGAGTCGGTCGTCGCGCTGCCGCTCGCGGGCGACGCGGCCGGGCCGCCGCCGACGGCGAACGCCACCGTGTCGCCGACGTACGGCCCGAGCGAGTCGGAGACGGCCGCCGTGACGGTGTGCGAGGTGCCGATCGGGTTCGACGCCGACGCCGGCGAGAGCGTCAGCTGCTTCTCCGGCACGACGATCGTCAGCGCCTGGTGGCCGATGTCGGCCCCGTCGGCCACGGCCTCGATGTCGAAGGAGTACGTCCCCGCGGGAGTCCCGCCGGGCACGGTCGCCGTCAGCGTGAACGTCTGCGTGCTCGGCGCCGGCACCGGGCCGACCGCCGGCGGCGAGAAGGAGATCCACGAGGCGGCGGCCGGAGCCGGCGACGCGCCCGCGACCTCGAGGTGGACGTCGTCGTAGCTCGCGAAGGCAGCCGAGATCAGGCTCGTGATCTCGCCGGCGAGGTCGCCGCCGTGGTCGATCGCCTCACCGCCGGTGAACGCGGCGGCGGCGAGCCCCTGGTAGCAGGCGAGCGAGGTGGTCGTGTTGCCGGAGACCTGGCGGATCATCATCAGCGTCCGCGAGGCGGCGGCCATGTTCGCGAGCTCGGTCGCCGTGTTCAGGCCGTGCGGGTCGGCGGAGGTGTCGCTGCAGCCGGGGATGCCGGCCGAGCCGGCGCCGTGCGGCTCCGCGTCGCCGATCACGATCACGAACTTGCGCGTGCCGTTCCGCCAGTGCAGGCTCGGATCGGCATAGCTGTTGTGGAAGACGAGGTTGTACGCCTCCGGGTTGTCGCCGCCGCCGCTCGCGCCGGGGATTCCGTTGACAGCGGCCTGGACGGCGGTGCCGTCGGCGGTGAAGTCCTGCAGCTCCTGGTACTCGCCGCTGCCGTCGACGGCGTCCTTGAAGGAGATCACCGAGTACTCGGTGTCGGCGCCGAGGGCGTCGACGCCGCTGACGATCGCGAGCGCGTCCGCCTTCGCGTCGTTGATCGACGGGCCCATGCTGCCTGTCGTGTCGATCGCGATCTCGATGTCGGCCTTCGGCGGGTTGGTCGGGACGCCGACCGTCTTCGTCTCGGTCGCCGTGCCGAGCGTCGCGTCGCCCGGCCGGAGCGTGAACGTGGCGCTCGCCGGGGACAGGCTCGCCGTCGTGACGGCGGCCGTCGCGAGCGCGACGAGGGACACCAGCAGCACCGACAGCGCGACCGGTGCGAATCGCCGTTTCATCTCGGTCCTTTCTTCGGCCTTCCCTGTGCGACGCCCGGAGACGACGCAGCCGCGGCCTCCACGGTAGGAGCCGTCGCGCCGCCGCAAAACAGGCCGGTGCCGGATTTCGGAGCGGGCGAGCGCCCTACGGCGGCGACCGTAGGCCGGGCGGCTCCCGCCGCCCTCAGTAGGCTTGCGGTATGACCTTGGATCTCGTCACGGCCGGCGAGTCGCACGGGCCGGCGCTCGTCGCGATCCTCTCCGGGCTGCCCGCCGGCCTGCAGCTCGACCGCGGCGCGATCGACGCCGACCTGCGCCGCCGCCAGCAGGGCTACGGCCGCTCGCCGCGCCAGTCGATCGAGACCGACGAGGTCGAGGTGCTCGCAGGGCTGCGGCAGGGGCGCACGCTCGGCACGCCGCTCGCGCTCGTCGTCCGCAATCGCGACCACAGGAACTGGACGTGGGGGATGAGTCCGTGGCCGCCGGAGGGCGAGGCCCGTGGCAAGGGGACGAAGGCGGTGACGCTGCCGCGGCCCGGCCACGCCGACCTCGCGGGCGTCCAGAAGTACGGCCACGCCGACGTCCGCGACGCGCTCGAGCGCGCCTCGGCGCGGCACACGGCGGTCTTCGTCGCGGCCGGGTCGGTCGCGAAGCAGCTGCTCGCGCACGTGGGGATCGAGGTGCGCGGCGAGGCGGTCGCGGCGGACGGCGCCGACCCGGAGGCGGTCGACGCGGCGCGCCGCGACCGCGACACGCTCGGCGGCGTCGCGGAGGTGCGCGCGACCGGCGTCCCGCCCGGTCTCGGCTCCTACGCCGCGCGCGAGACGCGGCTCGACGCGCGGCTCGCCTGGGCGCTGATGGCGATCCAGGCCGTGAAGGCCGTCGAGATCGGCGACGGGCTCGCGCTCTCGCACCTGCGCGGCTCCGAGGCGCACGACGAGATCTACCGCGACGACGCGCGCGGCCTCCATCGCGAGACGAATCGCGCCGGCGGGATCGAGGGCGGGATCTCGAACGGCGAGCAGATCGTCGTCCGCTGCGCGATGAAGCCGCTGCCGACGCTGATGAAGCCGCTCGCGTCCGTCGACCTGCAGACGGGCGAGCCGGCGCAGGCGCTCGTCGAGCGGAGCGACGTCTCCGCGGTCGAGGCGCTCGCCGTCGTCGCCGAGGCGGCCGTCGCCTTCGAGCTGGCCCGGCTCGCGGTCGACAAGTTCGGCGGCGACGCGCTCGGCGACCTCGTCGCGGCCCACCGCGCCTACGTGGAGCGGATCGATTGGCAGCCGCGAACGCGCTGAACCGCCATCTCGCGCTGGTCGGCTTCATGGGCGCAGGCAAGTCGACGCTCGGCGAGGAGGTCGCGCGACGGCTCGGGCGCGAGCTCGCCGACGCCGACGCTCTCTTCGAGCGCGACCACGGCCCGATCGACGCGTACTTCGACGCGTACGGGGAGGCGTCGTTCCGGCGGCTCGAGCTGCTCGGCGCGGCCGCGCTGCTGGAGGGCGCGACGCCGCAGGCGATCGCGCTCGGCGGCGGCGCGGTGACGATCCCGGCGCTGCGCGAGCTGCTCCACGAGCGCGCGTTCTCGGTCTTCGTCGACGTGCCGGTCGACGTCGCCTGGGAGCGCGTGCGCGGCTCGAACCGCCCGCTGGCGCGCGACGAGGCGGCGTTCCGGGAGCTCTACGAGGCGCGGCGGCTCGTCTACGAGGAGTGCGCGGACGCGAGCGCGAGCGACGTCGACGGCATCGTGCTCGCGGCCGGCGGCGTCCACGTCGAGGAGGGCGCGCTCGCGCGGCTCGGCGAGCTCGTGCCGGGGACAGGTCCCGTCGCGCTCGTCGCCGACGCGCACGTCGCGGGCATCCACGGCCCGGTCGCGCAGGCGGCGCTCGGGCCGCGGCTCGCGCAGACGCTCGAGCTGCCGCCCGGCGAGCCGGCGAAGCAGGTGCGCGAGCTGGAACGGCTCTGGCGCGAGCTGCGGCTCGACCGCGGCGGGACGATCGTCGCGCTCGGCGGCGGCACGGCGACCGACGCCGCCGGCTTCGCCGCCGCGACCTACCTGCGCGGCGTCGACTGGGTGCCGGTGCCGACGACCCTCGTCGGCCAGGTCGACGCGGCGATCGGCGGCAAGACGGCGGTCGACCTGCCCGAGGGGAAGAACCTCGCCGGCGCCTTCCACTGGCCCGTCCGCACCGCGATCGACCCGGCGCTGCTCGCGACGCTGCCGGAGGAGCAGCTCCGCCAGGGCCGCGCCGAGCTCGTGAAGACGGCGCTGCTCGCCGGCCGCGAGCTCGACGTCCGCGGCGCCGCCGCCTACAAGGTGGGCGTCTGCCTCGCCGACCCGCACGATCGCGGCGGCCGGGCCGTCCTCAACCTCGGCCACACCTTCGCGCACGCGCTCGAGGCGGCGGCCGGCTTCGCGCTCGCCCACGGCGACGCGGTCGCGCTGGGTCTCGTCGCCGCGCTCCGCCTCTCCGGCAACGGGGACGCGCTCGCCACGGTCGAGGAGGAGCTCGCGCCGCGCCCGGTCGCGGTCGACCGCGAGCGCGCCTGGGAGGCGATGCGCCGCGACAAGAAGGCGCAGGACGGCCGCATCCGCCTCGTCCTGCTGCCGCGGAACGGCGAGCCGGAGTGGCCGGTCGAGCTGCCCGAGCCGGACGTGCGCCGCGAGCTCGACCGGTTGATCGCGTAGGCTCGGACCCGATGCGGATCGCGGTGCTGAACGGCGTCAACCTCGACGTGCTCGGAAGGCGCGACCCCGCCACCTACGGCGGCATCGGCCTCTCCGAGCTGGAGACGCGCATCTACGGGTGGGGGCGCGACCTCGGGATGACCGTCACGTGCCGCCAGACGAACAGCGAGGGCGAGTACGTCGACTGGATCCACGACGCGTACACCTGGGCCGACGGCGTCGTCGTCAACCCGGCGGCGTGGACGCACTACAGCTGGGCGATCCACGACGCGCTCGAGCCGCTGCAGGTGCCGCTCGTCGAGGTGCACCTGTCGAACGTCGAGGAGCGGGAGGAGTGGCGGCGGTTCTCCGTCGTCTCCGACCTGGCGGCGAAGCGGATCCTCGGCAAGGGGCCCGACGGCTATCTCGAGGCGTTGCAGTTCTTCTCCGGAGAGGAGCGGTCGTGAACGAACGCGTGGATCGGCTGCGGGCGAGGCTGGAGGAGCCCTTGCTCGTGACCGGCGAGACGAATGTCTTCTATCTCTGCGGCTTCCGCAGCTCGAACGCGGCGCTGCTCGTCGAGCCGGAGCGGCTGCGCCTCTATGCCGATTTCCGCTACGCCGAGGCGGCGCAGGCGGTCGAGGGCGTCGAGTTCGTCGAGACGAAGCGGTCGCTGCTCGGCGACCTCGGCGAGCGGCTCGAGGGGCCGATCGGCTTCGACGCGGGCCAGGTGACGCACGCCGGCTGGCAGGCGCTGACCGCGGCGGGGCTCGAGGCGGTGCCGCGCACGGGGCTGGTCGAGGCGGTGCGCGCGGTCAAGTCCGAAGACGAGCTGGCGGCGATCGGGCGCGCCTCGCGCGCGGCCGAGCACGCGCTCGAGGCGCTCGTCCGCGAGCCCTGGATCGGCCGCAGCGAGCGCGAGGTCGCGTGGCGCTTCCGCGAGCTCGCGCACGCGAACGGCGCCGACGAGATGTCCTTCGAGACGATCGTCGCCTCGGGCCCGAACGGCGCTCGGCCGCACGCGCGGCCGACGGAGCGGACGATCGGCCGCGGCGAGCTCGTCGTCTGCGACTTCGGCGTCGTCCTCGACGGCTACTGCTCCGACTGCACGCGCACCTTCTCGACCGGCGACCTGCCGGAGGAGCTGCGCCGCGCCTACGAGGCCTGCCGGGAGGCGCAGCTCGCCGCGGTCGAGGGCATCCGCGCGGGGATGAGCGGCGTCGAGGCGGACGCGCTCGCACGCGACCCGATCGAAACGGCCGGCTACGGCGAGCGCTTCGGGCATGGGCTCGGCCACGGCGTCGGCCTCGCCGTGCACGAGGCGCCGACCCTGTCGCGCCTCTCCACCGACACGCTCGAGGCGGGCAACGTCGTCACGATCGAGCCGGGGATCTACCTGCCGGGCGTCGGCGGCGTCCGGATCGAGGACCTCGCCGTCGTCCGCGAGGACGGGCTCGAGCTGATGACGAGCTTCCGCAAGGACCTCGTCGAGGTCGAGTGACGCCAAGCTCCCTGCGTTGCACGCAACTGCACAGATCGTGTAAGGTCGAGCGATGGCAGCGAACCGGGTCAACGTGACACTCGACGATGAGCATGCAGAGCGTCTCAGCCGTCTCGCGGAGCGACTGCACGTACAGGAGGGCACCGTGGCGCGGTCGCTCCTGTCGCAGGCACTCGAGGAAGTCGACCCCGACGCGCGGCAGATCGGCGATCTCCTCGACCGGATTCCGGGCGCGCGCGACCGAATCGCCGCGGGACTTGCCGACCTCCGCGCCGGCCGTACCGTCCCGCTCGACGAGCTGTAGGCGCGCTGCCTCGGGTTGTCGTCACCGAAGCGGCGGCCCGGTCGCTCGCCGAGCTGATCGACACGCACGCCCTTCCTGCCGACGCGAGAGAGCGCGTCCGGAGGATGCTCGCGCCACTCGCACGGTTCCCGCGCCTGGGCCCGGCGCTCGATCCCGCGGCGCCCGAGTTGCGGTTCATGCTCGGGCCGTGGCGCTGGCTGGTCATCGTCTACGCCTACCGCGAGAACGACGATCTCGTAGCCGTGCTCGCATTCGAGGACGGACGCTCGCTCAGCCGACCGCGAGCAGGTCGACCACGAAGACGAGCGGCTCGTGCGGCCGGATCGCGCCGCCGGCGCCGCGGGCGCCGTAGGCGAGCGCCGAGGGGATCGTCAGCCTGCGGCGGCCGCCGACGCGCATCCCCTGCACGCCCTGATCCCAGCCCGGGATCACCTGGCCCTTGCCGAGCTTGAAGTCGAACGGGCGCCCGCGGTTCCAGGAGGCGTCGACCTCCTCGCCGCTGCGGAAGGCGACGCCGACGTAGTGGACGGAGACGGTGCGGCCCGCGGTCGCCTCCTCGCCGTCGCCGACGACGAGATCCTCGACGCCGAGCTCGAACGGGATCTCGCCCTCGGGCTTCTCGATCGTCGGCCGCTCCACGCGGGCAGTGTACGATCCGGGCGCGCACGAGGGCGCATCCGGTCCGCGGGCAGGGCAGAGCCCACCTCATCGCAGCGCCGCAGCACGTCTCGATCTCTTCTCCGGCCCGAGCCGCGGACGACGGGCCCGACGGAGGGAGGTCGCGTGAACCTGGAGCAGCTGCGCAAGCAGGCGAAGGAGCGGGTCGGGGAGCGGCGTGCGGCCGGCGAGGCGGTCAAGCTCGCCGACGTCCAGCGCGAGCTCGCGCGCGAGCACGGGTTCGCGAGCTGGCCGCGGCTGAAGGCGTACGCCGAGCGGCAGGCGTACGAGCAGCCGTTCCGCGACGACCTCGACTACTACGAGGGCCGAGCCGCCGGGATCGCGACGACGAGCGGCGTCCCGCTCGCGGAGGCGCGGCGGGAGCTCGCCGCGCGTCACGGCTTCGGCAGCTGGGCGACGCTGCGGCGCCACGTCGCGGCGATGCACGAGGGAACCGAGCCGCCGACGCCGTTCGTGCTCGCCTACCGCGCGGTCGAGGCCGGCGACCGGCCGGCGCTCGAGGAGCTGCTCGACCGCGATCCCGACCTCGTCCGCCGGCGCGGCACGAACGGCAACGACCTGCTCGGGATGGCGGACGACCTCGAGCTCGTCCGGCTCCTGCTGGAGCGCGGCGCCGACCCGAACCGCGGCAACGACCACGGGTGGACGAAGCTCCACCAGGCCGGCTACGGAAACCGGCCGGAGCTCGCGCGGCTGCTGCTCGACGCCGGCGGGCGGCTCGACCTCTCGGCGCGCGGCGACGGCGGTACGCCGCTCGTCGCGGCGCTCTTCTGGGGCCACCGCGAGGTCGCGCCGCTGCTCGGCCGCGCGCCGGGGAACCTGCGCGTGGCGGCCGGTCTCGGCGACGTCGCGACGATCCGCGAGCTCGCGGGGACGCCCGCGGCCGCGGCCCACCGCGCCTTCTACCGTCCGCACGGCGGCTTCCCGGCCTGGCAGCCCTCTGCCGACCCGCAGGAGGTGCTCGACGAGGCGCTCGTCTGGGCGGCGAAGTCGGGGCGCGTCGAGGCGTTGCCCGTCCTCGTCGAGCTTGGCGCGGACGTGGACGCGGATCCCTACCGCGGCACGGCGCTGACCTGGGCCGCGGTCAACGGCCACGCGGACGCGGTGCGGCGGCTCGTCGCGCTCGGCGCCGACCCGAACCGGCGCGGCACCTTCGGCGGCCCGACCCACGGCGAGGGCGTCGTCGCGCTCCACCTCGCGGCGCAGGCCGGCAGGCGCGAGGCCGTCGAGGCGCTGCTCGAGCTCGGCGCCGACCCGTCGATCCGCGACGAGCTGCACGGCGGCGACGCGGCGGGCTGGGCGCGCATCGGCGGGTACGGCGAGCTCGCGGAGCGGCTCGGCTAGACTGGCGCGCCGATGGCGGAGGTCGTCAACACCAACAACTTCAAGAACGGCATGCACATCGAGCACGAGGGCCAGGTCTGGCGGATCGTCGAGTTCCAGCACGTGAAGCCGGGCAAGGGCGGCGCCTTCGTCCGCACGAAGCTGAAGTCGCTCTCGAGCGGATCGGTCGTCGACAAGACCTTCCGCGCGGGCGAGAAGTTCGAGCGGGTCCGCACCGAGCAGAAGAACATGCAGTACCTCTACGACGCGGGCGACCAGGTCGTCTTCATGGACGAGGCGACCTACGAGCAGCTCGAGCTGCCGCACGCGGCGCTGGAGGAGGAGCTGCCGTTCATGCAGCCGTCGTCGAGCGTGCAGGTGCTGTTCGTCGGCGGCGAGCCGTCCGGGGTGCAGCTGCCCGCGTCGGTCGAGCTCGAGGTGATCGACACGGAGCCCGGCGTCCGCGGCGACACGGTCTCGAACGTGACGAAGCCGGCGACGCTGGAGACCGGCGCGGTCGTGCAGGTGCCGCTGTTCGTGAACACGGGCGACCGGATCAAGGTCGCGCCGGCCGACAAGCGCTACATCTCGCGCGCCTGACGGTAGGGTCTAGGCCGCATGCCGGGCCTCGTCGACACCACGATCCGGGTGCTCGGACAGGAGCCGCTCGCCGGGCGCATCCCGAACGCCGAGCTGCTCCGCCTCGCCGAGCTGCTCGACCGCGCCGGCTTCGCCTACCTCGAGGTCTCCGGCGGCGGCGTCTTCGACACGGCCGTGCGCCGCGGCGTCGAGAGCCCGTGGGAGCGGATCCGCGCGCTCAAGGAGCGCACCTCGACGCCGCTCGCGCTCGCGCTCCGCGGCCGCTTCCTCGTCGGCTCGCGGCCGGTCGGCGGCGACTTCGCGCGCCGCTTCGTCGCCTCCGCGGCCGAGAGCGGCATCGACGTCTTCCGCCTGCACGACCCGCTGAACGACGTCTCGAACCTGCGCGAGGCGGCGCAGGCGATCGTCGAGGCGGGCCGCGAGTTCGACGCGGGGCTCGTCTACGGCTCCGGCAAGATCGGCGCGCTCGGCGAGCAGGCGGCGAAGCTGCCCGAGCTCGGCGCGACGCGGATCCTGCTCCACGACCCGACCGGCTCACTGGCGCCGCACCGAGCGGGCGAGCTCGTGGCGGCGCTTCGCGAGGCGAGCGGGCTGCCGGTCGGCCTCTACTGCCAGGGCTCCGGCGGCAGCGCGCTCGCCGCCTCGCTCGAGGCCGTGCGCGCCGGCGCCGACCTCGTCGCGTGCGCCGTCTTCCCGGTCGCGCTCTCCGTCCACCGCGTCGGCGGCGAGCCGGTCGCCCGCGCGCTCGAGGGCCTCGGCTACCAGACCGGCGTCGACGTGGACGCGCTCTGGGAGGCGTCCGACCTCGTCGACGAGCACATCGGCGACGAGCCGGTGACGCCGCTCGCGCCGCGGATCGCGGTGCGCGCCGCCGAGTTCCGGATGCCGGTCGGGCTCGTCGCCGCCGTCGACCAGCAGCTGCGCACGCAGGCCGCCGCCGACCGGCTGCCCGAGGTGCTGGAGGAGGTCGCGCGGATCCGCAAGGAGGTCGGCTCGCCGCCGCTCGCCGCGCCGATCGGACAGATCCTCGCGTCGCAGGCGCTGCTGAACGTGCTCTCCGCCTCGCGCTGGACGGTCGTCGTCGACGAGGTGCGCGCGCTCGTCACCGGCCGCTTCGGCACGCCGCCGGGCGAGGTCGACCCGAACGTCGTGCGCGCCGTCGAGCTCGGCTCCAACGGGCGGCCGGCCGAGGAGCCGGCGATCGACCTCGAGAGCCTGCGCGAGCGCGCGGAGGGGCTCGCCTCGTCGGAGGAGGAGCTGCTCCTGCTCGCGCTCTTCGGCGAGGAGGCGGAACCGCTCCTGCGCTCGATCCGCGCCCGCCACGGCGGCGAGCCCGGCCTCGCGGCCGGCGGCGTCGAGCACGCCCGGGCCGAGCGGATCCGGGAGCTCGTCCGCATCGTCCAGGAGACCGGCGTCGGCGAGATCACGATCGAGGAGGCGGGGATGCGCGTGTCGGTGCGCCGCACCTCCGAGCAGGCGCCCGCGGCCGCGCCCGTCGCGCCGCTCGCGCCCGCCGAGCCGTCCGAGCTGCCGCCGGTCGAGCCGCGCGCCGACGGCGTCGTCCGCGTCGAGTCGCCGATGGTCGGCACCTTCTACCGCGCGCCGCAGCCGGGCGCGCCGCCCTATGTCGAGGTCGGCGACGCCGTCGCCGCCGGGCAGACGATCTGCATCCTCGAGGCGATGAAGCTGATGAACGAGGTCAAGGCCGAGCTCGAGGGCATCGTCCGCGCGATCCACGTCGAGAACGCGCAGCCGGTCGAGTTCGGCCAGCTGCTCTTCGAGCTCGAGCCGGCGGCCGGGCGGCCGCTCGACGCGCTCTAGACTCCGCACGATGTTCCGGCGCGTCCTCGTAGCCAACCGCGGCGAGATCGCGGTGCGCGTGATCCGCGCGCTGCACGAGCTCGACGTCGAGGCGGTCGCCGTCTACTCGACCGCCGACCGCGACGCGATGCACGTGCGGCTCGCCGACCAGGCGGTCTGCATCGGCCCGCCGCTCGCCGGCGACAGCTACCTGAACATGCCGTCCGTCGTCGCCGCCGCCGTCACGACCGGCTGCGAGGCCGTCCATCCCGGCTTCGGCTTCCTCGCCGAGAACCCGGCCTTCGTCCGCGCGTGCGTCGACAACGACCTCGTCTTCGTCGGCCCCGGAGCCGAGGTGATGGAGCAGATGGGGGACAAGATCTCGGCGCGGCAGGCGATGCAGGCGGCCGGCGTGCCGACGGTGCCCGGCACCGAGGGCGCCTCGTCGCTCGCGGACGCGCGCGCGGCCGCCGGCGACCTCGGCTTTCCCGTGCTGCTGAAGGCCTCCGCGGGCGGCGGCGGCAAGGGGATGCGGCTCGTCCACGCGCCGGAGGAGCTCGAGCACGCCTTCGCGATGGCCTCCGGCGAGGCGGAGGCCGCGTTCGGCGACGGCACGCTCTACGTCGAGAAGGCGCTCGTGCCTGCCCGCCACGTCGAGATCCAGGTGCTCTGCGACGGCCACGGCGGCGTCCTCACGCTCGGCGAGCGCGAGTGCTCGATCCAGCGCCGCCATCAGAAGCTCGTCGAGGAGTCGCCGTCGGCGGCGGCCCGCGCGTCGGCGAGCGACGAGGCGCCCTCCGTGCCGGGCACGGTCGGCACCCCCGCCCGTTGCATCGCCTGCCGCGCCGCGATCTTGTCGCCCATCTGCTCCATCACCTCGGCGCCCGGGCCGATGAAGACGAGGTCGTTGTCGACGCAGGCCCGCACGAAGTTCGGGTTCTCGGCGAGGAAGCCGAAGCCGGGGTGCACGGCCTCGCAG
>DASSSQ010000086.1:0-27140 GCA_035708405.1 Gaiellaceae bacterium | reverse complement strand
CGCAGTCGAGCTCGAGCGCGCGCAGCTTCGCCCGCAGCGCCTCGTAGCGGCGCGCGTACTCCTCCGCCGAGAACTGCTCGTAGACCGCGTCGCGGTAGTACGGCGTGCCGGACATCGCGTTGAACCACTTGCCTTGGTCGATCCGGTGGCGCACGTCCTCCCAGCTCACGCCGCCACCTCCACGCGCACGAGCTGCTCGGCCAGCCAGTCGCCGGCGAGCGCCCGGTAGAGGTACGGCAGGTTGTTGCAGACGTGGTTGCCGTCCTCGTACAGCACCCAGGTCGAGTTCGGCGCCTCGTCGGCGATCCGCTTCGTGTCCTGCCAGGGGACGAGCCGGTCGCGCTTGCCGGTGACGACGAGCAGCGGCTGCTCGATCCGCTCGGCGACGCCGGTCAGGTCGAGCCCGGCGACGCGCTCGCGCGCCTCCTCGACGCTCGCCGCGTGGAAGTGGTGGCGGTAGGTCTCCTTCGTCGCCTGCGGCCGCTCGTGCCACGCGCCGGCGACGCGGTAGGCGCCGCTGACCGCGACGGCGGCCCGCACGCGCGGCTCGAACGCGGCCGCGCGGGGCACGTAGTGGCCGCCGAGGCTGACGCCGACGAGGCCGACGCGCTCGAGGTCGAGGTCGTCGCGGCCGGCGAGCCGGTCGAGGACGGCGCCGACGGGCCGCTCGTAGCGCGGCTCGATCTGCAGCGCCCAGCCGCTCTCGCCCTGGCCGGGCCCGTCGAGCGAGAACGTCGCGAGGCCGCGGCGGAGGAAGACGTTCTCCCACTCGAAGAACTCCTCCTTGGTCGAGTCGAGCCCCGGCACGAGGAGCGCGAGCGGCGGCCGCGGCAGGCCGGCCGGGCGGCGGAGGTTGCCGACGATCGTCGCGCCGTCGAACGGGAGCTCGACCCGCTCCGCGCTCGGATCGAGCAGCCGGTGCGCCTGCGCGAGCGCCGCGACCGCCTGCCGTTCCGCCGCGCGGTTGCGGTCGAGGTCGACCATCCAGACGAACTTGGCGAAGTGGTAGGCGAGCGCGGCCCGGTTCCACGCCTCGCCGGCGGTCAGCGTCCGCGCCCGCTCCTCGGCCTCGCGCGCGAGCGCCGCGTGCGCGTCGCCGAGCGCCACCCAGGCGGGCAGCCACTCCTCCCAGCGCTCGAGGTCGCCGGTGACGCGCGCGAAGTCGCTCGGGTCGACGCCCTGGGCCGTGAACCGCGGCGCCCAGTTGGCGATCGCGGCCTCGATCCTCGCGTCCGGCACTACCGGAGCTGCTCCGAGAGCCAGTCCGCGACGAGCGGCCGGTAGCGGTACGGGAGGTTGTTGCAGACGTGGTTGCCGTCCTCGTACAGCACCCAGGTCGAGTTCGGCGCCTCGTCGGCGATCCGCTTCGTGTCCTCCCACGGCACCAGCCGGTCGAGCATGCCGGTGACGACGAGCAGCGGCTGCTCGATCCGCTCGGCGACGCCGGCGAGGTCGAGCAGCGCCGCGCGCTCGCGCGCCTCGTCGTCGTCGGCGGCGCGGGTGCGGTTGCGGATCATCTCCTTCGTCGGCTTCGGGATCGTGTCCCACGCCGACGCGAAGCGGTACGGCCCGCTGACGCCGGCGGCGGCGCGCAGCCGCGGCTCGAACGCCGCGGCGCGCGGCGCGTAGTAGCCGCCGAGGCTGACGCCGACGACGCCGACGCGGTCCGCGTCGACGTCGTCGCGGCCGGCGAGAAAGTCGAGCGCCGCCGCGACGGGCACCTCGTAGGCGTGCGTGAGCGCGCTCGAGACGCCCGTCTCGCCCTGGCCGGGCCCGTCGAGCGAGAGCGTCGCCAGCCCGCGCCGCAGGAAGACGTTCTCCCACTCGTAGAACTCCTCCTTGGTCGAGTCGAGCCCGGGCAGGAGCAGCGCGAGCGGCGCGCGCGAGACGCCGTCCGGGCGCCGCAGCGTCGCCGCCATGACGAGCTCGCCGCACGGGATCTCGAGCCGCTCCGCGGTCGGGTCGAGCAGCCGGTGCGCGTTCTGCAGCGCGGCGACCGAGAGCCGCAGCGCCTCGTGGTAGAGGTCCATGTCGACGAGCCAGACGAACTTGGCGAAGTGGTAGGCGAGCGCGGCCCGGTTCCACGCCTCGCCCGCGGTCAGCGTCCTGCCCTGCTCCTCGGCCTCCTGGGCGAGACGGGCGTGCCGGTGCCCGTCCGCGACCCAGGCGGGCAGCCACTCGTCCCAGCTGCGCACGGTCGCGGTGACGCGGGCGAAGTCGTTCGGGTCGACGCCCTGCGTGACGAAGCGCGGCGCCCAGTGGGCGACCGCGGCCTGCACCCGCTCGTCGGGAACCGACTCCTGCAGCATCAGCTCTCACCTCCTGTCGCGACGGACTCCGGCGCCTCGCGCCCCAGCAGGCGCAACGCGTTGCCGCCGAGGATCGCAGCTTCCTGCCCGGCGGGCAGGCCGAGCGCGCGCACGATCTCGGCCGGCCGCTCGACGCCCATATCGAACGGATAGTCGGAGCCGAGCAGCACGTTCTCGGGCCCCGCGAACTCGACGAGGCCGCGCAGCACGTCGACGTCGTGGACGACGGTGTCGTAGAGGAAGCGCCCCAGCGAGTCGAGCAGCGGCTCGGCCAGGCGCGCCCGCGCCTGCGGCTGGAACGAGTGCGCGTGCGCGAGCCGGCCGCGCAGCGCGGGGAGCGCGCCGCCGCCGTGGGCGAGCAGCACGCGCAGGCCCGGATGGCGCTCCGGCACCCCGGCGAGCGTCATGTGCGCGGCGGTGATCGCCGTCTCGACCGGGTTGCCGACCGCGTTCCAGAGGTAGTACTCGTCCATCACCGGCTGCGCGAGGCCGTGCGTGCTCGGATGGACGAAGACGAGCGCGCCCGTCTCCTCGGCGGCCGCCCAGAACTCCTCGAAGCGCTCGTGGCCGAGGTAGTCGCCGTCCGGCGCGGCGGCGACCTCGACGCCGGCGAGCCGGCCGTCCGCCATCAGCTCGGCGAGCTCCGCCGGCCGGGAGAGGTCGACGGTGCCGAGCACGGCGACCCGCTCGCCCGCCATCGCGGCGAGCGCCTCGTTCTGGCGGCCGGTCTCGCGGCCGAGCAGGTTGACCCACGGGCAGAGGACGACGACGTCGACGCCGGCCGCGTCCTGCTCGGCGAGGATCCGCGGCAGGTCGACGAACTCGCGCAGCGCCGAGCGCACCTCGCGCCCGCTCGCGTGGACGACCTGCCTGCCCTCCTGCCACGTCACCTCCGCGCCGAGCCCCGGCACGATCACGTGGGCGTGCGCGTCGACGACCGTCATCCGGCCTCGCGCGCGGGGGTCGCCTGCGCGCGCCGGCGCGCCGAGCCGCCGAGGTAGAGGTCGGCGATCTCGGGATGATCGAGCACCTCGCGCGAGCGGCCGGCGAGCCGTACCTTGCCGCTCTCCATGACGACGCCGAAGCTGGCGACGCCGAGGCCGATGCGGACGTTCTGCTCGACGATCAGGATCGTCTTCCCGGCCTCGTTCATCAGCTTGACGTTGTCGAAGACGAGCTTCAGCGCCTTCGGGTCGAGGC
This sequence comes from Gaiellaceae bacterium, assembly GCA_035708405.1. Lineage (GTDB taxonomy): Bacteria > Actinomycetota > Thermoleophilia > Gaiellales > Gaiellaceae > DASSSQ01. The sequence continues at coordinate 23,631 of DASSSQ010000086.1, read as the reverse complement.
CGAGCGACGGCTCGTCGAGCAGCACGAGCCGCGGATCGCTGATCAGCGAGCGCGCGAACTCGACCTGGCGCCGCTGGCCGCCGGAGAGGTTGCCGGCCCGCTCGCCGGCGCGCTCGCGTACGAGCGGGAAGAGCTCGGCGACCTCGTCGTAGCGCCGCCGCAGCAGCGCGCGGTCGCGCCGCAGCGGGTAGCCGCCCATCAGCACGTTCTCGCGGATCGTCATGTGCGGGAAGATCCCGTTCGACTGCGGCACCTGGACGATCCCGTGCCGCAGCACCTCGTTCGGGCGCGCGCGCGTGATGTCCGCGTCGCCGATTCGCACCGTGCCGAGCCGCGGCCGCAGCAGGCCGCTGACCGTCCGCAGCACCGTCGACTTGCCGGCGCCGTTCGGCCCGACGATGCAGGTGATCGCGCCCTGCTCGACGTCGAGGTCGAGCCCCTGCAGCACGTCGCCGCCGCCGTAGCCGCACACGACCCCGCGCAGGCAGAGGAAGCTCATACGTTCGCCATCTCGTCCGCCGTCCAGCCCTCGCCGAGGTAGGCGTCGAGCACCTCCGGGTCGGCCTGGATCTCCGCCGCCGGGCCGGCGGCGATCGTCTTGCCGCGCGCGAGCACGATCACCGGGTCGCAGAGCTCGGCGACGAGCGGCATGTTGTGCTCGACGATCAGGAAGGTCTTCCCCATCGCGTTCAGCTCGCGGATCTTCTCGGCGAGCCGCTCGATCAGCGTCGGGTTGATGCCGCCGGCGGGCTCGTCGAGCATGATCAGCTTCGGGTCGAGCATCAGGATCTGCGCCAGCTCGACGAGTTTCTGCTGTCCGTAGGAGAGCGCGCCCGCCTCGGTGTCGCGGAAGCGGAGCATGCCGACGAACTCGAGCAGCTCCTCGGCGCGGCGCACCTCGTGGCCGGCGACGGCGCCGGCGGCGAGCTGGCTCCACTTGAACGCGCGCAGCGGCGCGACCACGTTCTCGAGCACGGTCATCCGCCGGAAGAGGCGTGTGATCTGGAACGTGCGGCCGAGGCCGAGGTGCGCGCGCTCCCAGGTCGGGCGGCCGGTGAGCCGGCGGCCGTCGAGGCGCACCTCGCCGCCGTCCGGCTTCATCATCCCGTCGATCAGGTTGAACGCGGTCGTCTTGCCGGAGCCGTTCGGCCCGATCAGGCCCGTGATCGTGCCCTCGCGGACGTGGAAGGAGAGCCCGTCGACCGCGCGCACGCCGCCGAAGCGCTTCTCCAGCCCGTCGACCTCGAGCAGCCGCCGGTCGCTGCCGCGCGGCCCGGTCGAGACGGGCACGCCGGCGGCGCGCAGGTCGATCGCGAGCTCGGAGACGCCGGGGATGTGGCGCGTCCGGCGCCGCTGGAGCCATGCGCTCACCGTCGGCACGACGCCCTGCGGCAGGAAGAGCACGACCGCGGCCATCAGCCCGCCGAAGATGACGATGTCGAGCGAGCTGCCGCCGAAGTGGACGTTCGCCTCCTCGCGCAGCAGCTCGATCAAGAGGCCGCCGATCACGGGGCCCCAGATCGTCGCGCGGCCGCCGAGCAGCACCGCCAGCACCGCGAAGACGCTGTAGAGGATGTTGAACATCCCGGTCGGGTCGATGAAGGTCAGGAAGTAGCCGTAGACGCCGCCCGTCGCGCCGACGAGCACCGCGCTCGCGGCGAAGCCGAGCACCTTGTAGACCGCGGTGTTGATGCCGACGGCGCCCGCCTTGTCCTCGTCCTCGCGGATCGCGATCAGGCCGGTGCCGAACTTCGTCCGCCGGATCCCCCAGGTCATCAGCACCGACAGCAGCATCAGGAAGAAGAAGACGTAGTAGAAGGGCGTGTTCTGCCATTTGGTCGGATAGAAGGTGAGCGGCATCGTGATCCCGGTCGTGCCGTCGGTGAAGCCGCGCAGGTTGATCGCGACGAGCTCGAGGATCAGCAGGAACGCGATCGTGATGATCACGAACGAGTGGCCGCGGGTGCGCATGATCACCGTCCCGAGCAGCGCCGCCGCCGCCGCCGAGACGAGGCCGGCGAGCGGGATCGTCGTCCAGGCCTCGAAGTGGTAGCGGACGGTGAGGATCCCGGTCGTGTACGCGCCGAGCCCGAGGAAGGCGCTCTGGCCGAGCGAGATGTAGCCGCAGTAGCCGGAGATGATGTTCCAGCCGCCGGCCATGACGGCGAACACGAACCCGAAGATCAGGACGCTCTGCCAGTACTGGTCGTGCGTGTAGAGCGGGAAGACGAGCAGCCAGACGAGCCCGGCGCAGATCGCCGCCGCGTAGGCGAGCCGCTCCGGACGCACGTCCGCGAGCAGCCGGCTGCCCGAGATCCGTCCGGCCCCGACCGTCACGCCGCCGCCACGTCCTCCCGCGTCCGCGTGCCGAGGATCCCCTGCGGCCGGACGAGCAGGATCACGAAGATGACGGCGTAGGGCACGCCGGTCACCCACGAGGTGTCCCAGTAGACGGCGACGAGCGACTCGGCGACGCCCATCAGCAGCGCGCCGATCACGGCGCCGCCGAGGCTGCCCATCCCGCCGAGCACGATGATCGCCAGCAGGCGCGTGATCCAGAGGTAGTGGGAGGCCGGGAAGAACGGATAGAGGACGCTGATCAGCGAGCCGCCGGCGCCGGTCGTGGCGATGCCGAGCGCGAAGGTGAGCGCGGCGATCGCGCCCACGTCGATCCCCATCAGCTGCGCCCCCTGCGGGTTCTGCGAGCTCGCGCGGATCGCGCGGCCCGCCCAGGTGCGGGTCAGCACGAGCCAGAGCCCGACGAGAACGACGAGCGCGGCTCCACAGGCGTAGAGCCGCGCCTCGCCGATGTAGATCCCCGCGACCTTGAACGAGCGGTTGTAGTAGCTCGGGGTCACGGAGCGGTACACGTTCTTGAAGCCCAGGCCCATCAGCCCCTCGAGCATGATCGCGAGGGCGAACGTCAGCAGCACCGACGTCGACGCGGCCGCGTTGCGCGCCCGCCGGATCAGCCCCTGGTAGGTGATCCAGCCGAACGCGAACATGACCGGCGTCGTCACGAGCGCGCCCACGATCGGGTCGATGCCGGCCCGCGTCCACAGCTCCCACGAGAGGTAGGCGGCGAGGATCAGCATCGCGCCGTGCGCGACGTTGATGACGTTCATGACGCCGAACACGAGCGACAGCCCGGACGAGGCGAGCGCGTACACGCCGCCGAGCAGCAGCCCCTGGACGATCGTCTGAACGGCCTGGTGCACCCGCTGCCTACTTCCAGTTCGGCTTCGGGTAGATGATGTGCTTCGAGGTCGCCACCGACGTCGGCAGCACGAGCTCCGACTTGCCGTTCTGCCACTGGGCGAGCAGGAACTGGCTCTGCGGCGCGCCGGTCTTGTCCCACCGCAGCTTGCCCTCGACCGTGTTGACCGAGTGCGAGTGCAGCCAGGCGGCGATCTTGTCCTGGTTGATCTCGCCGACGCCCTTCACGGCCGCCTCGAGCACCTGCGCCGTCGCGAACGCGTCGGCGGCGTCCTCCGGCGGCACCTGGTGGTACTTCTGCTCGTAGGTGGAGACGAACCTGTGGTTCTCGGGCGTGTTCGAGCCGGGGCCCCAGCTGACGGCGTAGAAGATGCCCTGCGTGTTCGCCTTGCCGATGCCCTTGGAGAACTGGCTGCCCTCCGACGGCGCCGACGTGATGAAGAGCGCCTTCGGGTTGTAGTTCAGCTTCTGCATCGCCCGGACGAGGCCGATCCCGTCCTGGAAGACCGCGCCCTGGACGACGACGTCCGGGTTCTTGCTCTGCAGCGTCGACGCGATCGGGTCGAAGTCGGTCTGGTCGAGCTGGTAGGTCTTGTAGAGGACGGTCTTGATGCCGGCCTTCTGCAGCTTGGCCCGCACGCCGTCGATCACCGGCTGCGTGAACGGGTCCGTCTGCGTCACGTAGGCGGCGGTCTTCGGCCGCTTCGACTTCGGCAGGTGGATCAGGTAGTTCGCGAACAGGTCGGCCTGGTGCGGAGCCGTCGCCTCCTGCGCGAAGAACAGGTAGTGGAAGCCGCGGCTGAACATCTTCGGCGAGCCGCCTGCCGGCTCGACGTAGACCATGTGGTACTTCTCCGCCACCGCCGACGCAGGCAGGTTGAGCAGCGACGAGAAGGTGCCGAGCAGCAGGTCGACCTTGTCCTGCGTGATCAGCCGGTTGTAGTCGGCGACGATCGTGTTCTGGTCCGACTGGTCGTCCTTGATGTCGAGGACGACCTTCTTGCCGAGCAGGCCGCCCTTCGCGTTCACGAACTGCTGCCAGATCTCGTAGCCCTGCTTCGCCGCCCCGCCGGGCTGCGAGAGGTCGCCGCTCAGCGGCAGCGAGATCCCGATCTTGATCGTGCCGGCTGTCGGAGAGGCCGAGACCTGACTCGCCGCGGCGAGCGCAGCGGTGCCAGCGACCGCGGCGACCGCAGCCGCGGCGCCCCAACGAAACTTTCGCATTCGGAATCCTCCTCGGGTCTGAGTCTCCTGCTACGGATGGAACGGCCCGGGTTTGGTTCGCGCGAACGCCTCCTTTCTGCCCGCGCGCTAGGCGCCCGGGCGGGGGTTGAACGTGAGCAGCTTCAGCTCGGTCATCTCCTCGATCGCGTAGCGGAGGCCCTCGCGGCCGGCGCCGGAGCGCTTGCTGCCGCCGTAGGGCATGTGGTCGATGCGGAAAGTGGAGACGTCGTTGACCATCAGGCCGCCGACCTCGATCCGGTCGAACGCCGCGTCGACGAGCCGCATGTCGTTCGTGAAGAGGCCCGCCTGCAGGCCGAACTCGCTGTCGCCCGCCGCGTCGATCGCCTCGAGCGGGTCGCTGTAGCGCGTCAGGCCGATCACCGGTCCGAACACCTCCTCGCACGAGACGCGCATCGCCGGGTCGAGGTCGGCGAGGATCGTCGGCTCGACGACGTTGCCGTCGCGGCCGCCGCCGGTGAGCAGCGTCGCGCCCGCGTCGACAGCCTCTGCGATCCACTGCTCGACCCGCACCGCGTTGTCGGCGTCGATCAGCGGGCCGACGTCGGTCGCCTCGTCGAGCGGGTCGCCGGTGACGAGCTCCTCGAAACGGCGGACGAGCTCGTCCTGGAAGCCGTCGAGCGACTCGTGCGCGAACACGCGCTGCACCGAGATGCAGGTCTGGCCGGTGTTCGTCGTGCCGCCCCAGACGACGCGCTCGGCCGCGTAGTCGGCGTCGGCGTCCTCGTGGACGATCACCGCCGCGTTGCCGCCGAGCTCGAGCGTGACGCGCTTCATGCCGGCCTTCGCCTTCAGCCCCCAGCCGACGACGGGGCTGCCGGTGAAGGTGAGCAGCTTGATCCGGTCGTCGGCGACGAGCGGCGCCGCGTCGGCGGTCGACGAGGGGACGACCGCGATCGCGTCCTCGGGCCAGCCGGCCTCGAGCACGATCTGCGCGAGCTTGAGCGCGCTGATCGGCGTCTGGCTCGCCGGCCGGATCACGATCGGGTTGCCGGCCGCCATCGCCGGTGCGACCTTGTGCGCGACCAGGTTGATCGGGAAGTTGAACGGTGTGATCCCGGCGATCGGCCCGAGGGGCACGCGGCGGACGTGCGCGACGCGGCCCTCGTTGCCGGGCAGCCAGTCGAGCGGCACGATCTCGCCGTAGATCCGCTTGGCCTCCTCGGCGGCGGTGCGGAAGGTGAAGACGGCGCGGTCGGCCTCGCCGCGGGCGGTGCGGATCGGCTTGCCGGCCTCGAGCGCGATCGTCCGCGCGAAGTCGTCGCGGGCCGCCTGGATGCCGTCGGCGACCTTGCCGAGGATCTCGGCGCGCCGCCACGAGGGCAGCTTCCGCGTCGTCTGGAAGGCGGCGACGGCGCGCGCGATCGCGTCCTCGATCTCGGCCGGGCCGGCCCGGTGGATCGTGGCGACGGCCTCGCCGTCGTACGGGCTCTTGACCTCGTACGCGTTGCCCGTCGCGACGGTCTTGCCGCCGAGGACGATGCCGTAGTCGGTTGCGGTGGTGGTGGCCATGCTTCCCCCCTAGCTCACGAGTCCCGCCGGCTCCTCGACCAGGGAAGCCAGCGTGTCCAGAAAACGCGCTCCCGCCGCGCCGTCGACGACGCGGTGGTCGAACGAGAGCGTCAGGGTCAGCGTCGGCCTGACGACGGGCGCGCCGTCGACGGCGACGACCCGGTCGAGGATCCGGCCGACGGCGAGGATCGCCGCCTGCGGCGCGTTGACGATCGCCTGGAAGGCGTCGACGCCGAACATGCCCAGGTTGGAGATCGTGAAGGTGCCGCCGGCGACGTCCTCCGGCCGCAGCTTGCGCTCGCGCGCGCGGCCGACGAGCTCGGCACGGCGGGCCGAGAGCTCTGCGAGGCCGAGCCGGTCGGCGCCGTGGATCACCGGCACGATCAGCGCGTCGTCGGTGGCGACGGCGACGCCGACGTCGACCGAGTCCGAGCCGACGATCTCGCCGTCGCGCCAGGACGCGTTCACGCGCGGATGCTCGAGGAGGGCGGCCGCGCAGAGCTTGACGAGCAGGTCGGTGTGGGTGACCCGCTCGTGGCCGGGCCGGCGGCGCGTCGCATGACGCCAGCTGCCGAGGCGGGTCGCGTCGCAGTCGCGCTGCAGGTAGAAGTGCGGCACGTCGCGCCAGGAGGCCTGCATCCGCCCGGCCATCGTCTTCCAGACCGACGACACCTCGAGCGGGGTCAGACCCCGCAACGGAGGTGTGACGTCGAACGCCTCGACGTCGGCGGCGACGACGGCGCCGTACGGGCCCGAGCCGCGGATCTCCTCGATCGGGACGCCGCGCTCGGCGGCGAGCCGGCGCGCCTTCGGCGAGGCGAGCGCCCGTCGCGGCAGCACCGCCGTTCCTTGTGACACTGTGTCACTAGGAAGGGTCGACGCGGTGCCGTTGGCGGCCGCGGCGACGGGAGCCGCGGCGACGGCGGCAGGCTCCGGCGCCGACTCGCCGGGGGCGAGCACGAACGCGATCGCCTGGCCGACCGGCACCTCGACGCCCTCGCCGGCGCTGATCGCGGCCAGCGTCCCGTCGGCGGGCGCCTCGATCTCGACGGTCACCTTGTCGGTCTCGACCTCGATCAACGGCTCGCCCTTCGCGACCGCCTCGCCCTCGGCCTTCAGCCAGCGGAGCACCTTGCCGGTCTCCTGCGCCATGCCCAGCATCGGCATGATCACCTCGGTCGGCACTAGGTCTGGGCTCCCTCGTAGCGGGCGGAGGCGACGAGCGCGTTGTTCAGGTTCGACTCCTTCTCGCGCATCCCCGGCACCTGCCCGCCGACCGTGTACTGGCCGCCGGCGGTGACGAGCAGCTCCTCGGCCGGGAAGCGCGTGATCACCTCGGAGCCGTCGGCGGTGACGATCAGCTGCTCCTCGATCCGCGCCGCCGACCAGCCGTCGGTCGAGGGCCAGAACGTCTCCAGCGCGAAGACCATCCCCTCCTCGATCGTCTCCGGATAGTCGAAGGAGACGAGCCGCGAGAAGATCGGCTTCTCCCAGATCGAGAGCCCGACGCCGTGCCCGTACTGCAGCGCGAACGCCGCCTCCTCGTCCGGGAAGCCGAACTCCTCCGCGCGCGGGAACGTCTCGACGACCTCGGCCGTCGTCACCCCGGGCCGGATCATCGCGATCGCCTGGTCGAGGATGTCGCGGCAGCGCTTGTACGCGTCGACGAGCGCGAGCGACGCCGAGCCGACCGCGAACGTGCGGTAGTAGCAGGTGCGGTAGCCGTTGTAGGCGTGGAGGATGTCGAAGTAGGCGGGATCGCCCGGGCGCAGCATCCGGTCGGTGAAGACGTGCGGATGCGGGCTGCAGCGCTCGCCCGAGATCGCGTTCACGCCCTCGACGTGCTCGGAGCCGAGCTCGAACAGCACCTTGTTGACGAGGGCGACGCAGTCGTTCTCGCGGAAGCCCGGCCGCATCGCGCGGTAGAGCTGGTCGTAGGCGGAGTCGACCATCGCGCAGGCCGTCGAGAGCAGCGTCTTCTCGTCCTCGGTCTTGATCTTGCGGATGTCCTGCATCAGCGCCTGGCCGTCGACGACCCGGATCCCCGCCTGCTGCAGCGCGAAGAGCACGGGCAGCTCGACCATGTCGATGCCGACCGGCTCGCCGAGCAGGTTCCGCTGCTCGAGCTCGACCCGGATCTTCTCCGCGACCGACTCGGCGCGCCCCTCGACGGCGCCGCGCAGCGTCGAGATGCCGGCGCGCGACCGCTCCTCGCCGAGCCACGGGTTGTAGATCTTGTGGTGGCGGGCGGCGGAGCCGAAGTCCCACATGATCGGCTCGCCGTCGCGGGTGAGCAGGCAGAAGCGGATCAGCTTGTCCATCGCCCACGTGCCGATGTGGGTCGCCGTGATGTAGCGGATGTTCGCCATGTCGAAGCAGAGGAGCGCGCCGAGGTCGGACTCGTCGAGGTACCGCGTCGCCCGCTCGAGCCGCTCGCGCCGCAGCCGGTCGAAGTCGACCCGCTGCTCCCAGTCGACCGCCATCGTGCCGTAGGTACGGATCGCCATCGCTCACCCTTTCTTTCCGACGAGGGACAGGGCCGTGGCGACGACGCGCTCCGGCGTCGGCACCGTCTCGTCCTCGAGCACCGGCGAGAACGGGATCGGGACGTCCATCGCGCCGAGCCGCCGCACCGGTGCGTCCAGGTGCCAGAACGCGCCCTCGGCGACGACCGCCGCGAGCTCGGCGGAGGCGCCGTAGCTCTGGTGGCCCTCGTCGACGACGATCACGCGGCCGGTCTTGCGCGCCGACGCGATCAGCGTCTCGGTGTCGAGCGGCGCCAGCGTGCGCGGGTCGACGACCTCGACCGAGACGCCCTCGGCCTCGAGCGCCTCGGCCGCCTCGAGCGCGACGTAGACCATCGAGCTCGTCGCGATCACGGTCACGTCCTCGCCCGCGCGCTTGACGTCGGCGACGCCGATCGGCACGACGTACTCGTCCTCGGGGACAGGCCCCCTGGTCTGGTACATCATCTTGTCCTCGAAGACGACGACCGGGTTGTCGTCCCGGATCGCCGACTTCAGCAGGCCCTTCGCGTCGTACGGCGTCGAGGGCACGCAGACCTTCAGCCCGGGCACGTGCGCGACCCAGGCGTGCAGGCTCTGCGAGTGCTGCGCGGCCGAGCGGCGCGTCGCGCCGAGCGTCGTCCGCACGGTCAGCGGCGCCTTCAGCGAGCCGCCCGACATGTAGTGCGTCTTCGCGGCCTGGTTGGCGACCTGATCCATGATCAGGGTCAGGAAGTCGCCGAACATGATGTCGACGACCGGCCGCATCCCGGTCATCGCCGCGCCGAGCGCGACGCCGGTGATCCCGGGCTCCGAGATCGGCGTGTCGACGACCCGGGCCGGCCCGAACTCCTCGACGAGCCCGGCCAGCACCTTGAAGGGCGTACCCGCCTCGGCGACGTCCTCGCCGAGCACGAAGACGGTCGGGTCGCGCCGCAGCTCCTCGGCGAGCGCCTCGTTGACCGCCTGCGAGAGCGTCAGCTCGCGGGTCGCGACGGCGCTAGGCGAAGACATCCTCGGTCACCTCGCTCGGATCCGGGTAGGGCGCGTCGAGCGCGTAGGCGACGGCGGCTGCGACCTCGGCCTCGACCTCGGCCTGCAGCCGCTTCAGCTCCTCGCCGGCGTCGAGCCGCGCGGCGAGCAGCACGATCGGGTCGCGCTCCTCGCGCCAGCGCTGCTCCTCGTCCTTGGCCCGGTAGTAGGCGCGGTCGATGTCGCCGACGTGGTGGCCGTGGTAGCGGTAGGTCGCGCAGACGAGGAAGCTCGGCCCCCCGCCCGCGCGCGCCCGCTCGACCGCGCGCGACGTCGCCTCGTAGACCGCGACGGCGTCCTGGCCGTCGACGTCCGCGGCCGGGATCCCGAACGCCTCGGCGCGGCCCGGGATCGTGCCCGCGGTCACCTCCTCGTAGGAGGTGTACTCGTTGTAGAGGTTGTTCTCGCAGACGTAGATCACCGGCAGCTTCCAGAGCGCCGCCATGTTCATCACCTCGTAGAGCAGGCCCTGGCCGAGCGCGCCCTCGCCGAAGAAGCAGACCGAGACGCGGTCGGTGCCGAGCGCCTTCGCCGAGAAGCCGGAGCCGGTGGCGATCCCGGCCGAGCCGCCGACGATCGCGTTCGCGCCGAGGTTGCCGTTCGCGTGGTCGGCGATGTGCATCGAGCCGCCCTTGCCGCGGCAGTAGCCCTCCTCCTTGCCGAGCAGCTCGCAGAACATCCGGGCGACGTCGGCGCCCTTGGCGATGCAGTGGCCGTGGCCGCGGTGGGTGGAGGTGATCGTGTCGTCCTGGCGGAGGGCCGAGCAGACGCCGACGGCGACGGCCTCCTCGCCGCTGTAGAGGTGGGTCAGGCCGGGCATCTTCGCCGAGCGGTAGAGCTCGTTCGCGTTGTCCTCGAACGCGCGGATCTTCAGCATCCGCTCGAGCATCGCGAGCCCGAGCCCGCGGTCGACCCCGGCCGGCGCGGCCTTCGTCCGGGTCATGCGGTCACCGATCCCTTCACGCCCGCCATCGCCGCCAGCACGTCGTAGACGACGGCGAAGTCGTAGCCGTCGAGCCCCATGCCGCGGGCGGCGGTCAGGAGCTCGTTCGAGATCGCGGTCGTCGGCATCAGCACGTCGAGCTCGCGGCCGGCCTCGAGCGCCAGGTTCATGTCCTTCTGCATCATGTTGCAGTCGAACCAGACCTCGTCCGGCTGCCCGAAGACGAGCGGCCCGCGGTAGCGCAGCATCGGGCTCGCGATCACCGAGTTCAGCATCGCCTCGACCGCGACCTCCTTGTCGATCCCGGCCTTCTCGGCGAGCAGCAGGCCCTCGCTGAAGGCGACCATCTGCACGTGCAGCGAGAGGTTGATCGCGATCTTCAGCAGCACCGCCTGGCCGTTCTCGCCGACCCGCTGCACGACCGGGCCGATGTCGCGGAGGATCGGCAGCGCCCGCTCGAAGGCGTCCTCGTCGCCGCCGACCATGATCGAGACCTTGCCCTCGTCGACCGTCTTCGAGGTGCCGGAGACGGGTGCGTCGAGCATGCGCGCGCCGATCGCCTCGACGTCGGCCGCGAGCGCGCGCGAGTTCGCGGGCGAGCCGGTCGTGGAGTCGACGTAGAGCTTGCCGGGGCCGAGGCCGGCGAGGATCCCGTCCGGGCCGCGCGCGACCGCGTCGAGCGCCTTCGTGTTCGTGACCATCGAGAAGACGACCTCGCTCGCCTCGGCGACCTCGCGCGGCGTCCGCTCGAGCACGAGGCCGAGCTCGACGAGCGGCGCGGCCTTCTCCGCCGTGCGGTTCCAGCCGTGGACGGTGTGCCCCGCCGCGAGCAGCCGCCTCGCGATGCTGCCGCCCATCACGCCGAGACCTACGAACCCCACCGTCGCCATTCGCTCTCCTACTGTCGTGACTCGTAGCCCGCCTGGACGCGGGCGATGTGCTCGTTCATCAGCTCGCGCGCCAGCTGCGCGTCGCGCGCGCCGACCGCCGCGGCGATCCCGCGGTGGTCCGAGACCGACAGCGCGGGGCTGCCGGGCACGCGGAAGACCGTCCCGAACGCGGCGCGCAGCTGGTCGCGGACGGCGTCCATCAGCTGGACGACGAAGTGGTTCCCGGTCGCCGCCGCCAGCGTCAGATGGAACTCGATGTCGGCGGTGATGTAGGTCTCCTCCGAGTCGAGCCCGTGCTCCATCGTGTCGATCGAGGCCTCGAGCCGCGCCAGCTGCTCGTCGGTGTGGCGCTCGGCGGCGAGCGCGGCGATCTCGCCCTCGAGCAGGCGGCGCACCTCGAACAGCTGCTGCAGGTCGGTGTGGCCGCCCGCGAGCAGGATTCCCAGCCCGTCGCTGAACGGGTTGCGCGGCGCCGCGACGACGAAGGTGCCGCTGCCGCGACTCTCGATCAGGCCGCGCGACTCGAGCATCCGCAGCGCCTCGCGCACCGACGAGCGGCCGACGGCGAACTGCTGCATCAGCTCCCGTTCCGGCGGCAGCGACGCTCCCGGGGCCAGGCCCTCGCCGATCCGGGCGATCAGCCGCTCGGCCACCAGCTCGTACACCTTGCGCCGCTCGATCGGCGTGCTCAGATGATCCTGCGCCAAGTGTCAGACAATATGACGATCAGCTTGCCGCGGTCAAGTGCGCACGCAGCTCCGGCTCCGGCTCGAGGCAGTAGAGGCCGCCGCCGATCCGGTCGGTCAGCCAGACGCGGCCGGACTCCTCGACGAAGAGGTCGTTCGTCTGCGGCGCGAGCTGCCCGAGCGGCGCGTCCGGCACCCAGTGCGCGACCTCGACCGGAGCGGCCGGCTCGGCGAGGTCGTAGACGCGGAGCCCCGCGTTGAAGTAGGTGACGAAGACGAAGCGCTCGCTGCGGAAGCTGCCGGCGCGGTTCTCGTGCAGGTTGTGCGGCCCGAAGCGGAGGCCGGCCTCGCGATAGTCCTCCGGCTCCGGGCAGACGGCGAGGACGCGCGGCGCGGCCGGGTCGGCGACATCGACGACGCGCACCCGGCGGCTCGGGGTGTCGGGGCCGTCCTTCACCTGCTCGTCGGTGACGACGACGAGCTTGCGGCCGGGCAGCGGCAGGCAGGTGTGCGTCGAGCCGCCCGGCTGCCAGTCGAGCCGGGCGAGCTTCCGCGGCGCGGTCATGTCCGAGACGTCGAGCACGACCATGCCCGCGTCGTCGTAGCCGAGGAACGCGTGGCCGTCGCCGTCGAGCAGCGCGTGGTGGGCGGCGTAGCGCTTGCCCTCCGGCTGCGGCTCGTCGAGCACGTAGCGCGCCGCCTCGACCGGGCGCTCGGGGTCGCTCAGGTCGACGACGACCCAGATCCGGTCGTCGAAGCCGTCCGGGGTCGCCGAGCAGTGCGCGTAGCGGCCGCCGGTCCAGACGATCCGGTGGACGCCGAGCCCGCCGGAGTCCCAGCGGCCGAGCAGGCGCGGCGCGAACGGGTCGGTCGCGACGTCGTAGACCGGCATCCCGGCAGACCACGGCTCGCCGCCGCGGAACCGCTCCTCGTTGACCAGCAGGATCCCGGCGGCGACCTGCACCTTGTGCGCGTGGCTCCCGGGCGGCGCCAGCCGCTGGTCGACGAGCACCGGCGCGGCCGGATCCGAGACGTCCAGGATCGACGTGCCCATCCCCGACGGCCCGAAGTGGCCGACGTAGAGCGCGTCGCCCTCGCGCAGCACCTGCATCCCGTCGCCGTGCCCGCCGAGGTCGTGACGGGAGACCAGCCGGAATCCGCGCGAATCGGTCACGGCTCCGATCCTACGGGTTGACCGCGTTCGTATAGTCCAGGCGTGGCACGCATCTCCTACGTCGACATGGACACCGTCACCGACCCGGAGCTGGTCGGCTACATGGAGCACTCGCGGCGCTTCGGGACGCCGCGCCCGGAGACGCAGGCGATCCGCTTCCACGTGCCCGCGGTCGGCAAGGGCTTCATGCGCGGCTGGGAGACGATCTTCCGCAACGGCCTCGTCGAGCACCCGCTGAAGGAGCTCTGCCGGGTCTACGTCTCGAAGTCGATCGACTGCGACTACTGAGGCTCGCAGCGGTCTCTCCGGGGGAGAGACGAGGGGCTGACGGAGGCGGACTACGACGAGCTGCTCGAGTTCGAGCGCTCCGACCGCTTCGACGAGCGCCAGAAGGCGGCGCTCCTCTACACCTCGATGCTCGTCTGGAATCCGGAGGGCGTCGACGACGCGCTCTGGGATCGGCTGCGCGCGCACTTCTCCGAGGAGCAGATCGTCGAGCTCGGCTCGTTCGTCTGCCTGACCTTCGGCCAGCAGCGCGTGATCAAGACCTGGGCCGTCGGCCACAACGAGCTGCCGGCGGAGGCCGGCGCCGGGCTCGCCGAGGGGATCTCGTGACCAGGCGAATCGAGGGCGACCCGCGGGCGCTCCATCCGGGCGTGCAGCAGACCTACGACTTCATCCACGACAACGTGATCGCGGCGGGCGTGGTCGACCAGCAGCTGAAGGAGCTGTGCCTGCGCTACGTCCACGAGGACCCCGAGGTGATGGAGATCGAGCGGTTCGAGGGCCGCGAGCGCGTCGCGCTCGAGTGGGCGCACGCGATCGTCTGGGACGCGGACCGGGCGACGGACGAGCTCTGGGAGCGCCTCCACGAGCACTTCAGCGAGCCCGAGCTCGTCGATCTCGGCTGCGCCGTCGGCTTCGAGCTCGGCCAGGATCACTTCCTGCGCACGCTCGGCGCCGGGCATTGAAGTTTCTGCGCCGAGTGTGATATCACCGGCTGAGCAGATGGTCAGACCATCTGATCACCCCATCCAGGAGGTCTCGAATGCAACGCCGCATTCGGCTCGGCGCACTCGCCGTCACCGCCTCGATCGTGGTCTGCGCAGCGCTTGCGTCGACCGTCGCGGCGAAGACGGACGGGCACGCGAGCAAGGCTGCGAGTTCGGTCGTGATCGGCATCTCCCTCTCACTCTCCGGCGACTTCTCCGACGAGGGCAAGGCCGCGAAGCGCGGCTACCAGCTCTGGCAGGCTGAGGTCAACGCCCATGGCGGGCTGCTCGGCCGGAAGGTGCAGCTGAAGATCGTCGACGACACCTCCAGTCCGACGCAGGTGGTCACGAACTACGAGAACCTGATCACCCGCGACAAGGTCGATCTCGTCCTCGGGCCGTTCTCGACGCTGCTGACGGCGCCGGCGGCGACGATCGCCCACCGCTACGGCTACGCCTTCATCGAGCCCGCCGGCGGCGGCCCCTCGGTGTTCGCGGCGAAGCTCAACAACGTGTTCTTCGCGCAGCCCGCGCCGGCGATCAAGAACGCCGACGTGCTCGCGAACTACATCCTCTCGCTGCCGAAGTCGGAGCGGCCGAAGACCGCCGCCTACCCGATGCTCGACGACCCGTTCGCGGCGCCGCCGATCCAGCGCCTGCAGAAGCGGCTCGAGCAGGCCGGGATCAAGACGGTCTACTCGGCGACCTACCCGTCGGAGCTGACCGACTGGAGCCCGATCGTGGCGAAGGTCGTCGCCGCCAAGCCGGACCTGATCGCCGCCGGCACGCAGAACGTGGACGGCTACGCGATCGCGAAGGGCCTGATCCAGCTCCACTACAACCCGAAGTTCCTCTACATCGAGAACGGAGCGAACGACCCGCTCGACTTCCCGACCAAGATCGGCCGGAACGAGACCTCGGGGATCATGAGCTCGGGCGACTGGTTCCCGGCCGAGAAGTCGAACGGGAACGCGGCGTTCATCAAGGCCTACGTGAAGGCCTACGGCGGCTCGGGCCAGCAGATCGACACGACGTCGGCCGAGGCGTACTCGTGCGGCCAGATCCTGCAGGCCGCGGTCGCGCAGGCGCATACGCTCGACAACGCCACGCTGATCAAGACGCTGCACGCGCACACCTACCGCACGGTCAACGGCACGCTCAGCTGGGACAAGTACGGCTCGCCGAAGGGCGAGACGATCCTCGTCCAGTGGGTCGGCGGCAAGCTCGTGCCCGTCTACCCGTCGAAGGTGGCGCTGCACAAGCCGATCCTGAAGCCGGCCTGGAAGTAAGGGGGCGGCGTGCACACGGTCGTCCAGGCGGTGATCCTCGGCGTCCTCACGGGCGGCGTCTACGCCTTGATGTCGAGCGGGCTGACGCTCGTCTTCGGGATCATGCGCGTGATCAACGTCGCCCAGGGTGCGATGGTGATCCTGGCGGCCTACCTGAGCTCGCTGATGTTCAGCAGGATCGGGCTCGACCCGTTCCTGTCGATCTTCCTGCTCGTGCCGGCGATGTTCGTCGTCGGGGTCGCCGCGCAGCTGCTCTTCATCCGGTCGCTGCGCGGCGACCACTCCGTCGAGATGTCGCTGCTCGTCACCTGGGCGCTCGCGCTCGGCGTCGAGGGCCTGCTCAGCGTCGGCTTCTCGACGACCGATCGGACGACGCTGACGAGCTACGCCGACAAGTCGTGGTCGCTCGCCGGCTACCAGTTCTCGGTGCCGCGGGTGATCGGGTTCGGCGTCTCGATCCTGATCCTCGTGCTGCTGTTCGCGCTGCTCCGCTACACGAAGTTCGGCCGCTCGATCCGCGCCGTCGTCCAGAACGTGGCGGCGGCGCGGCTGCTCGGCGTCGACCCGGCGCGCGTCTCGGCGATCGGCTTCGGGATCGGCGTCTCGACGGCGGCGGCGGCCGGCGCCGTCTACGGCGTCATCTACCCGTTCAACCCGGGCAGCCACTACGACCTGATCTCGCGGCTCCTGTCGATCATCGTCCTCGGCGGGCTCGGCAGCGTCGGCGGCGCGATCATCGCGGCGCTGCTGCTCGGCATCACCGAGTCGGTCGTCTCGGTCGAGGTCTCGCCGACCTGGGCCGCGCTCGCGTTCTTCATCGTGCTGATCGCCGTCCTGATCGTCCGGCCACAGGGCTTCTTCGGCCTGCGGGAGCGGACGCTGTGAGGATTCGCGCCGTCGGCCTCGCGCGCGGCGGGACGATCCTCGCGCTGCTCTGCGCGCTGCCGTTCGCGTTCAGCGCGCACTGGGTCGTCAACATGTTCGTCTTCACGCTGATGTACGCCGCGCTCGCGGTCGCGTGGAACCTGTTCGCCGGCTACAGCGGCTACATCTCGCTCGGCCACGTCGCCTTCTTCGGCCTCGGCGCCTACGCGGAGGCGATCACCTTCTCGCACACCTCGATCGGCTCCGGCTACCGGCCGTTCTACGTGCTGCCGCTCGTCGCGATCGGCGTCGGCCTCGCGTCGCTGCCGATCGGCTGGGTCGCGCTGCGCACGCGCGCGATCACCTTCGCGATCGTCACCCTGACGATGCTCTTCGTCTTCCAGAACCTGGCGACGAACCTGCGCAGCATCACGCACGGCTCCTCCGGCTACGCGCTGCCGGTGCCGACCTTCTCCGTCGCGACCTACGAGCGCCCCTTCTACTTCGCGATGCTCGGGATCCTCGCCGTCGCGCTCCTCGTCTCGTGGCACGTGCGCACGAGCAAGCTCGGGCTGATGCTGTTCGCGATCCGCGGCGACGAGGAGAAGGCGCGCGGCCTCGGCGTCCGCACGACCGGCTCGAAGCTGCTCGTCTTCGCCGTCTCGGCCGGCCTGACGGCGATGGCCGGCGCCGTCTGGGCGTACTACCTGACCTACATCTACCCGCAGTACGCCGTCGACCCGCTGGTGATGATCGGCTCGGTGCTGCCGGTCTTCCTCGGCGGGCGCGGCACGCTCTGGGGGCCGGTGCTCGGCGCGTTCATCCTCGTGCCGGCGCAGCAGTACCTCGCCTACCGGCTCGGCGCCAGCGAGCTCTACCTCGTCGCCTACGCGGCCGTCTTCGTCGTCATCCTGCTCGTGCTGCCGCGCGGGATCCTGCCCTCGCTCGGCGGGCTCGTCGAGCGCTGGCGCTACCGCGGCTCCGCGCTCGCGGCCGACGACGAGCTGCCGCTGCAGCCGCGGATCGGGGAGCGGGCCGCATGACGCCGCTGCTCGAGGTCGACGGGCTGACGAAGCGCTTCGGCGGCGTGACGGCGGTCGACGCGTGCTCGCTCGACGTCCCGGCCGGGTCGATCACCGCGGTGATCGGGCCGAACGGCTCCGGCAAGACGACGCTCTTCAACCTGCTGACCGGCTTCGCGCGCGCCGACTCCGGGCGGATGGCCTTCGACGGGCGGACGATCAGGCGGCCCGACCCGACGACGCTCTACCGGCGCGGCCTGACCCGCACCTTCCAGCAGGCGCGGATCTTCGGCGACCTGACGCTCGTCGAGAACCTGACGGTGGCGATCCAGCAGCCGTGGCACCGCGTCGGCTTCGCGTCCGTCTCCCGCAGCGACCGCAGGCGGGCGGACGGGCTGCTCGAGGAGTTCGGGCTCGCGCGCCTCGCCGACGAGCAGGCCGGGCGGCTCTCCTACGGCCAGAAGAAGCTGCTCGAGTTCGCGACCGTGCTGATGAGCGAGCCGAAGCTCGTCCTGCTCGACGAGCCGACCGCGGGCGTCAACCCGGTGATGGTCGAGCGGATCGAGCAGCGGATCCGCGACCTGCACGCGCGCGGCCTGACCTTCCTCGTCGTCGAGCACAACATGCCGCTCGTGATGAGCCTCTGCGACCCGGTGATCGTGCTCGACCACGGCAAGAAGATCGCCGAGGGCGAGCCCGCGATCGTGCAGCGGGATCCCGTCGTCCTCGACGCCTACCTCGGCACGTGAGCCTCCTGAGGATCTCGGGGCTGCGCGCGGGCTACGGCCAGGCCGACATCCTGCGCGGGGTCGACCTCGAGCTCGAGCAGGGGTCGATCACCTGCGTGATCGGCCCGAACGGCGCCGGCAAGTCGACGGTGCTGAAGGTGCTGAGCGGCCTGCTGAAGCCGCGCCAGGGGACGGTCGAGCTCGACGGCGTCTCGATCGGCGGCCTCTCGCCGGCGGCGATCCTCGGCCACGGCGTCGTCCACGTCGCGCAGGACCGCAGCCTCTTCCCGCTGATGACGATCTGGGACAACCTGCTGATGGGCGGCCACTCGCTGCGCGACCGCGCGCTCGTGCGCCGGCGCGCGCACGAGATCGCGGAGCGGTTCCCGATCGTCGCCGAGCGGCGGAACGACCGGGCGGGCTCGCTCTCCGGCGGGCAGCAGAAGCTGATCGAGCTCGCGCGCTCGCTGATGCTCGACCCGCGGCTGATCCTGCTCGACGAGCCGACGATGGGCCTCGACGCGAAGGCGCGGCACGCGGTCTTCGAGACGGTGACGGCGCTGAACGAGGACGGGCGGACGGTGCTGCTCGTCGAGCAGAACGCGCGGCTCGGGCTGTCGGTCGCCGACGTCGGCGCGGTGATGGACCTCGGCGTCGTGCGGCTCGTCGGGCCGGCGGCGGCGCTCCTCGACGACCCGCGCGTGGCTGCGCTCTACCTCGGCGGCGCCTCGCGCGAGCCGGGTGAGGAAGGCGGCCAGACGCTGGCGCCCGCTCCCGCATGACCTACCTGCACGAGCTCTCCCAGCCGGAGGCGGCGGCGCGGCTGCGCGAGGCGCGGACGGCGATCCTCGTCGTCGGCAGCGTCGAGCAACACGGCGCCCACCTGCCGCTCGGCACCGACTACCTGGCGGCACTGACCGTCGCCGAGCGCGTCTCGGCGCTGCTCGAGGCGCCGCTGCTGCCGCTCGGACCGGTCGGCGTCGCGCCCTATCACGCCGCCTGGCCCGGCTCGCTGACGCTGCGGCCGCAGACGCTGATCGCGCTCCTCGTCGACGTCTGCGACGGGCTCGCGGCCGCCGGCGTCGAGCGGCTGCTGCTCGTCAACTGGCACGAGGGGAACACGCCGACGCTGCGGCTCGCCGCCGACGAGGCGCAGCGCCGCAACGAGCGCCTGCGGATCGTCGTCGCCGAGACGCACGTCGCCGCGCACGAGCTGAGCGGCCTCGAGCTGACGCACGCGGGGACGCTCGAGACGACCGCCGTCCTCGCCCACGACCCGGCCCTCGTCCGGCTCGACGAGGCCCGCGACGCGACCGCCGACGAGGCCGGCGAGGCCGGCCACGCGCTCTTCCGCCGCCGCGACGTCTTCCCGGTTCTGCGCGACTTCCGCGAGGTCGCGGCGAGCGGCTGGTACGGCCATCCCGAGCAGGCCTCGGAGGAGCAGGCGCGCGCGCTCTTCACGCGCGTCGCCGAGCACGTCGCGTCGCGGGCCCGGGAGCTGTGGGACGCACTCGCAGAGGAAGGCGCCCGATGATTGCGGTTGCGGCCGAGCCGCGCACGATGCGGGCCGCCGTCCTCCACGGCTGGGACGACGTGCGCGTCGAGCAGGTGCCCGTCCCCGAGGTCGGCCCGGGCGAGGCGCTCGTCCGCGTGCTCGCCTGCGGGATCTGCGGCACCGACCTGAAGATCGTCTCCGGCGGCTTCGAGGGCCGCTGGCCGCCGTCGCTGCCGTTCGTGCTCGGCCACGAGTGGTGCGGCGAGATCGTGCGGCTCGGGCCGGGCGCCGAGCCCTCCGGGCTGCAGCCGGGCGACCGCGTCGCCGCCGAGAACCACGCGGGCTGCGGCGAGTGCGCCCGCTGCCGCGCCGGCCGCTACAACCTCTGCGAGCGCACCGGCCTCTCCGGCTACAAGCTCTACGGTCACACGGCGCAGGGCGCGCTCGCCGAGTTCGCCGTCCGGCCGGTGCGCCTGCTGCACCGGCTGCCGGACACGGTCTCGAACGAGGCCGGCGCGCTCGTCAACCAGGGCGCGCTGACCGTGCACGCGGTGCGCCGCACCGGTCTCGATCCCGGCTCGTCCGCCGCCGTCTTCGGGCCGGGGCTGCTCGGGCTGATGATGATGCAGGTCGCGCGCGCGGCCGGCGCCGCGACGACGATCGTCGTCGGCCGCGGCGGCCGGCTCGAGATCGCGCGCGAGCTCGGCGCGACGCACGTCGTCGACTACGAGCAGGGCGACCCGGTCGAGGCGATCCGCGCGCTGACCGGCGGCCGCGGCGTCGACCGCGTCTACGACTGCTCCGGCTCGACGGGCGTCGTCGCGCAGGCGCTCGCCTCGGTCGCGCGCGGCGGCCGCGTCGCGCTGACCGGCCTCGCGCCGGGGAAGCTGACCGAGCTCGCTCCCGACCGGCTCGTCCTCGACGAGATCGACGTGCTGGGGATCCGGTCGAGCCCGAACGCGTACCCGGGCATGATCGCGCTGCTCGGCAGCGGCGCCGTCCGCACCGGGCCGCTGACGCGCGACGTCTATCCGCTCGAGGAGATGAACGCCGCGCTCGAGGCGCTGCGGCGGCGCACCGACGTCCGGCCGATCCTCGTCCCGTGAACCTGGAGCTCTCGGAGGAGCAGCGCGAGCTCGTCGCCGCCACGCGCGCGTACGTGCGCGAGACCGTCGTCCCGCAGCGGGCCCGGCTCGACCGGCTGGACTCGCTCGACGAGTTCCCGTGGGACGTGATCGAGCCCGGCGCCGCGCTCGGGCTGAAGACGCTGCCGCTGCCGGTCGAGCACGGCGGTCGCGGCGCCGACGCGGTCACGCTCTGCCTGGTCGCGGAGGAGCTCGCGGCCGGCGACCTCGGCGTCTGCTACTTCTTCCGCCACTTCTGGCGCTTCGGCCGGCTGCTCCAGCGACTCGCGCCGCGCTGGCGGGAGCGGGTGCTCGACGGGATCGCGAACGACCCGCGCTACGCGCCCGCGAGCGGCGTCACCGAGCCGCTCGCCGGCAGCGACAACGCGCTCCCGTACGACGCGCCGGGCAGCGGCCCGGCGGTGACTGCCGTCCGCGACGGCGACGGCTGGCTGCTGAACGGGACGAAGATGATGATCACGAACGCCGGGCTCGCCTCGGTCTACTTCGTCTACGCGCGCACCGACCCGGAGGCGCCGCTCGAGCGGGCGATGACCCACTTCGTCGTCCCCGCCGACGCGCCCGGCCTCTCGACCGGGCCGCTCTACCGCAAGCTCGGGCAGCGCTCCTCGCCGCAGGCGGACGTCGTCCTCGAGAACGTGTGCGTCGCCGGCGACCAGGTCGTCGGCGAGGTCGGCCGCGGCCTCCAGGCGCAGCTGGCGGTGCTCGTCGGCCCGAACGTGACGAACGCGGCGACGGCGCTCGGCGTCGCCCGCGCCGCCTACGAGGAGGCGCTCGACTTCTCGCTCAACCGCGTCCAGGGCGGCGTCCCGATCTGGCGCCACCAGCTCGTCGCGCACGAGCTCGGCGCGCTCCGCATGCAGCTCGAGGCGGTGCGCAGCTACGTCCTGCGCACGGCGTGGGAGCTCTCGCACGCGGACGACTTCGATCCGGCGCTCGCCTGGTGCGTGCGCGTGTTCGCGACCGAGGCGGCGATCGACGTCACGCGCCGCGCCGTCCTGCTCTTCGGCGGCCGCGGCGTCATGTCGGACTGGCCGGTGGAGAAGCTCGCCCGCGACGCGCTGACGCTCACGCACGGCAACGGGACGAACGCGCTGATGCTGCTGAAGGCGGGCACCCGCGCGGCCGAGCGGCGGCTGGCCGCGAGAGCAAGCGACGGGAAGGAGTAAGGCGTGACCGAGGACCTGCTCGAGGGCATGTACCGCCTATTCGGCTGGCGGATCGCCTCGCACGTGCCGCACTGGGACTGGGAGCAGCTGCGAACGCGGGTGACCCGCTGGGAGGACTGGCTGCCGGAGTGGACGCGCTGGACCGAGGAGCGGTGGGTCGGCCTCGGCGACGAGGCGCTCGCGGCCGGGCGGCGCGCGACCGCGGGCCGCGCCTACGCGCAGGCCGGCATCTTCTACCACTGGGCGACCTTCCTGACGGTGAACGAGCCGGGCTGGGTGGCCGCGCTCGAGCGGATGGACGAGATCTGGCGGCTCGCGGCGCCGCTCGTCGACCCGCCGCTGGAGCGGATCGACGTCCCGTTCGAGGGGACGTTCCTGCCCGGCCACCTGCGCAAGCCGGAGGGCGTCGAGCGGCCGCCGCTCGCCGTGCTCGTGCCCGGCGCCGACTCGACCAAGGAGGAGCTGTACGACTTCTCCGAGCACATCCTCCGGCGCGGGATCGCGACCTTCGCCTTCGACGGCCCCGGCCACGGCCTCGTCAGCACGCGCCTGAAGCTGCGGCCGGACTACGAGGTGCCGATCCGTGCCGTCTGCGACGCGCTGCTTTCGCGCGACGACCTCGACGGCGGTCGGCTCGCCGTCGCGGGCATCTCCTACGGCGGCATCTTCGCCTGCCGCGCGGCCGCGACCGACGACCGCGTCAAGGCGGTCGTCTCGGTCTCGAGCTGGTACACGCCGGCGGGCCGCTACGAGACGCAGGCGCCGATCTCGAAGGCGGGGCTGAAGCAGTACATGGGCGACGACCCGGCGGCCGTGCAGGACGCGCTGACCGTCGCGGACGTGGCCGGGAAGATCACCGTGCCGCTGCTGCAGGTCTACGGCGGCAGCGACCCGTCCTCCCCGCCCTCGCACGCCGAGCGGGTCGCCGCGGAGGTGAACGGCCCGAACGAGCTCGTCGTCTTCCCGGACGGCGTCCACGTCTGCAACAACCTGGCCTTCCGGTCCCGCTCGCTCGTCGCCGACTGGCTCGCCGAGAGGCTCTAGCGCGTGCCGGTCCGCCCCACGTCGCCGCCCGACCCGCCGCTCTCGGACGGCGTCGTGACGCTACGCCCGTGGACGCGCGAGGACGCGCCCGCGATCGCCGACGCCTGCTCCGACCCGGAGATCCACCGCTGGCTCGAGGCGGTGCCGCATCCCTACGGCGAGGCGGACGCGCGCGCCTACGTCGCCCGCGCCGAGCGCGGCTGGCGCGGGCACGGCGACGCGACGCCGCTCGCGGTCGTCGAGGCGGAGAGCGGCGCGCTCGTCGGCTCCTGCGGCATCCGCTGGGTCGATCCGGAGCAGGCGGTCGCGGAGGTCGGCTACTGGGTGAGCCCGGAGGCGCGCGGCCGCGGCGTCGCCACGCGCGCGACGCGGCTCGTCGCCGGCTGGGTGCTCGGCCCGCTCCGCTACGAGCGGCTGCAGCTCCGCGCCGACCCGCTCAACGAGGCGTCCTGCCGCGTCGCCGAGCGCGCCGGCTTCACGCGCGAGGGCGTCCACCGCTCGGTGCGCTTCGCGACGCGGCAGAACCGGCGCCAGGACATCGCCTTCTACTCGCTCCTCCGCGAGGAGCTGCGAGCGTGATGCTCCGCGGCGCGCATGGCGTCCGCCGCCGTCGGCCCCCACGCCGACGCGCGCGTGCACTGAGCGGCGGCGACGGCCGCCGCATGCGAGAGCGCCACCTCGAGC
>DASSSQ010000085.1:0-10254 GCA_035708405.1 Gaiellaceae bacterium | reverse complement strand
GTCGTGATCGGCTCCGGCCCGAACGGGCTCGCCGGCGCGATCGTGCTCGCGCGAGCCGGCTACGAGGTCGTCGTCCACGAGGCGGCCGACCGGGCCGGCGGCGGCCTGCGCTCCGAGGAGCTGACGCTGCCCGGCTTCGTGCACGACGTCTGCTCCGGCGTCCATCCGCTCGCGGTCGCCTCGCCCGCCTTCCGCGAGCTCGACCTCGACATCGACTGGGTACACCCAGAGGCACCGCTCGCGCACCCGCTCGACGACGGCACGGCCGTCGTGCTCGAGCGCTCCCTCGCCGCGACCGCGGCGCAGCTCGGCGGGGACGGCGCCGCGTACGAACGGCTCATCCGGCCGTTCCTCGCCGCCTGGGACGATCTCGTCGCGCTGCGCCCGATCGTCTCGGCCCGCGCGCTCGGAGCCGCGCCTCTGCGGCACGCGCTCGCCGCCGCACGGCCGCTCGCGGAGGACCTCTTCCGCGGCGAGCCGGCGCGCGCGCTCCTCGCCGGCAACTCCGCGCACTCGATGCTGCCGCTCGAGCGCCGCCCGAGCGCGGGCGTCGGGATCGCGCTCGCCGTCCTCGGCCACGCCGTCGGGTGGCCGTTCCCGCGCTGCGGCGCCCGGCGGCTCGCCGACGCGCTCGCGGCGAAGCTGGTCGAGCTCGGCGGCGAGCTCCGGACCGGCTCGCCGGTCGATGAGCTACCGCGCGCCGACGTCGTCCTCGCCGACACGAGCCCGCGCGAGCTCGCGCGGATCGCGCGCCTGCCGGAGCGCTACGAGCGCGCGCTCCTCCGCTACCGCCACGGCCCCGGCGCGTTCAAGGTCGACTGGGCGCTCGCGGCGCCGATCCCCTGGCGCGCCGCTGCCTGCGGCCGCGCCGGCACCGTTCATCTCGGCGGCGGTCTCGACGAGATCTCGCGCTCCGAGTGGGACGCCTGGAGCGGGCGCGAGACCGAGCTGCCGTTCGTCCTGCTTTCGCAGCCGACGCTCTTCGATCCGACCCGCGCCCCCGAGGGACTGCACACCGCGTGGGCCTACTGCCACCTGCCGAACGGCTCGGCCGCGGACATGACCGAACGCGTCGAGGCGCAGATCGAGCGGTTCGCGCCCGGGTTCCGCGAGCTCGTCCTCGCCCGGCACGCAGCCGGCCCGGCCTGGCTGGAGGCGCACGACCGGAACCTCGTCGGCGGCGACCTGAACGGCGGCGCGATCGACCTCGCCCAGCTCTGGTTCCGGCCGGCGCGGAAGCTCGTCCCCTACCGCACGCCGCTCCGCGGCGTCTATCTCTGCTCGGCCTCGACGCCGCCGGGCGGCGGCGTCCACGGGATGTGCGGCTGGGCCGCCGCGCGGATCGCGCTCCGCGACGCGCGGTAGCTACCAGGCCGTCTCGCGGCCGGCCCGGACGTTCGCCTTGTGCGCCCGCTTCGCCGCCTGGTAGGCGTGCAGCGCCTCGACCGAGTCGACGTCGCCGAGCGTCGGATGGCCGGGCGCGAGCGGCGCCGCGATCGCGATGCCGAAGCGCTTCGAGAGCACCGCGCCCAGCGACTTCACCTTCATCTCGCCGAAGCCCGGGAGCGAGGAGAGCCGCTGCCGCAGGTCGTCCGCGCCGCGCGCCTCGTTCCAGACGCGTGCCGCGTCGCCGCCGTACTCGCCGACGATCGCGCGGCAGAGCTCCTGCACGCGCGTCGCCATCGAGCCCGGGAAGCGATGGATCGCCGGCTTCTCGGCAAAGACGCGCTGCAGCTCGTCCGGCTCGGTCCCCGCGATCCGCTCCGCGTCGAGCGAGCCAAGCCGCCGCTTCAGCTCGAGCGGCCCCATGAACGCCTTCGGCACGGGCACCTGCTGGTCGAGCGCGAAGCCGATCAGGAGCGCGAGCGGATCGCGCGCGAGCAGCGCGTCCGCCTCGTCGTCGCCGGTGAAGTGGAGGTAGGCGGGTCGGTTCGCGGTCGCCATCGAGCGAAGTATCGCTCGCGGCACGTCCTGGCGGCGAGCTTGTGACGATCCGTCACAAGCTCGCCGCGTGCCAGGTCCGGGGAACGGCCCCTTGGTTCGACCGCAATTTGCGGCCGAAGCGGTGACGAACGCGCCACGGAATCGCAACGGAACCGT
The DNA here is from genome assembly GCA_035708405.1 of Gaiellaceae bacterium. Classification (GTDB taxonomy): domain Bacteria; phylum Actinomycetota; class Thermoleophilia; order Gaiellales; family Gaiellaceae; genus DASSSQ01. The sequence continues at coordinate 8,154 of DASSSQ010000085.1, read as the reverse complement.
GAACTAGTGACGGATCGTCACAAGCCGCGTGCCGCGGCCCGGCCCGGCGGCACGTCGCCGCAGGCAAGCAGGTCGCCGTGCCGCTTCAGCGCGACCGCACGCTCGCGGCGGCCGAGCGCGGGCGGCGGCTCGGGCACCCGGAGCCGCGCCTGCGTCCCGTGCACCGGCGTCTTCGCCGAGACCCGCGAGGTCGGCAGCTCGGCGCACGTGCCCCGATACACGGCTGCGGTGACGTCGCGCGGCGCAGGGTCGGTCAGGTCGATCGTCAGCCTGCTCGCGGCCCCGGCGGCGGGGACGAGCGTGACGACGGCGTCGAGCCCCGAGCGATGACGGGGATCGAGCTTGAAGGTGATCGCGTCTCCGGCGCCGCCGCAGCCCACGAGGGCGAGCGCCGAACCCACGACCGGAAGGAGCAAGATCGCGCGCATGCGCTCTCCTCTCTGTCGGGTGCGTCGACGGACCGTAGCGAGGCCCGCCGGTACCCTGACGCGTATGAATCCGCTCGAAGTCTTCGCTCCACGGACGCGAGCGTGGTTCGAGCGGGCCTTCGCCGCGCCGACGCCCGCGCAGGCGCTCGCCTGGCCCGCGATCGCGTCGGGCGAGCACGTGCTCGTGCAGGCCCCGACCGGCTCCGGCAAGACCCTCGCGGCCTTCCTGTACGGCATCGACCGGCTGACCGAGAGCCCGGGCGAGGGGCTCCGCCTGCTCTACGTCTCGCCGCTGAAGGCGCTCAACTACGACGTCGAGCGCAACCTGCGCGGCCCGCTCGCGGGGCTCGAGTCGCGGCTGCGGGTCGGCGTCCGCACCGGCGACACCTCGCAGAAGGAGCGGCGCGAGATGCTGAAGACGCCGCCCGACGTCCTGATCACGACGCCGGAATCCCTCTTCCTGCTTCTGACCTCGCAGGGGCGCGACCTGCTCCGCTCGGTGCGGACGCTGATCCTCGACGAGGTGCACGCGGTCGCCGGCACGAAGCGCGGCGCGCACCTGGCGCTCTCGGTCGAGCGGCTCGAGCGGTTGGTCGAGCAGCCGTTGCAGCGGATCGCGCTCTCGGCGACGCAACGGCCGATGGAGGAGATCGGCAAGTTCGTCTCCGGCGGCCGTCCGATCCGGCTCGTCGACGCCGGCCACCGCAAGCAGCTCGACCTCGAGGTCGTCGTCCCCGTCGAGGACCTGCGCGAGCCCGGCGCCGCCGACGAGCAGCCCGGCAACTCGATCTGGCCGTCGATCTACCCCGAGATCCTGCGCCTCGTCCAGGCGCACCGCTCGACGATCGTCTTCGTCAACAACCGCCGCCTCGCCGAGCGGCTCGCACTGCGGCTGAACGAGCTGGCGGAGGCGGAGATCGCCCGCGCCCACCACGGCTCGCTCGCGCGCGAGCAGCGCCTCGTGGTCGAGGAGGAGCTGAAGGCCGGCCGGATCCCGTGCCTCGTCGCCACCTCGTCGCTCGAGCTCGGCATCGACATGGGCGCGGTCGACCTCGTGATCCAGGTCGAGTCGCCGAAGTCGGTCGCGCGCGGCCTGCAGCGGATCGGCCGCTCCGGCCACACGCTCGAGGCGACCGCGAAGGGCCGCATCTTCCCGAAGTTCCGCTCCGACCTGCTCGAGTCCGCGGTCGTCGCGCGGGCGATGCGCGACGGCGAGATCGAGGAGACCTGGATCCCGCGCAATCCGCTCGACGTGCTCGCGCAGCAGATCGTCGCGATCGCCGCCGAGGAGGAGATCGCGGTCGACGAACTGCACGAGCTCGTCCGCCGCGCCTACCCGTTTGCCGACCTCTCGCGCGTGCAGCTCGAGAACGTGCTCGACATGCTCGCCGGCCGCTATCCGTCGGACGAGTTCGCGGAGCTGCGCCCGCGGATCGTCTGGGACCGCACCGCGAACCTGGTGCGCGGTCGCGAGGGCGCGCGCCGGCTCGCCGTCACGAACGCGGGCACGATTCCCGACCGCGGCCTCTTCGGCGTCCATCTCGTCGACGGCGGCGGCCGCGTCGGCGAGCTCGACGAGGAGATGGTCTACGAGGCGCGCGCCGGCCAGACGTTCCTGCTCGGCGCCTCGACGTGGCGGATCGAGGAGATCACGCGCGACCGCGTGCTCGTCTCGCCGGCGCCGGGCGTGCCGGGCGCGGTGCCGTTCTGGAAGGGCGAGGGCGTCGGGCGGCCGTACGAGCTCGGCGAGCGGATCGGGCGCACCTCGCGCGAGCTCGTCGCGCTCTCCGAGGCGAAGGCGCTCGCGCGGCTGACCGGCGAGCACTTCCTCGACGAGCGAGCCGCCCGGAACCTGCTCACGTTCCTGCGCGAGCAGGAGGCGGCGACCGGCGCCGTGCCCTCCGACCGGACCGTCGTCGTCGAGCGCTTCCGCGACGAGATCGGCGACTGGCGCGTCTGCATCCTGTCCCCGTTCGGCGGCCGCGTGCACGCACCGTGGGCGATGGCGCTCGCGGCCCGGCTGCGAGACGCGCACGGGATCGAGGCCCAGTCGATCTGGTCGGACGACGGGATCGCGCTCCACTTCCCGGACGCCGACGCGCCGCCCTCGCTCGACGAGCTCGCGATCGAGCCGGACGAGATCGAGGATCTCGTCGTCGCCGAGGTCGGCCAGACCGCGCTCTTCGGCGCGCGCTTCCGGGAGAACGCCGCACGTGCGCTGCTGATCCCGCGCCGCCGGCCCGGTCAGCGCACGCCGCTCTGGCAGCAGCGGCTGAAGGCGCAGTCGCTGCTCGAGGTCGCGCGGCGCTACGGCTCGTTCCCGGTCGTGCTCGAGACCTACCGCGAATGCCTGCAGGACGTCTTCGACCTGCCGGCGCTGCACTGCGTTCTGCAGCGGCTGAAGACGCGGCAGCTCGACCTCGTCGACGTCGAGACCGCCTCGGCCTCGCCGTACTCGGCCTCGCTGCTCTTCGACTACGTCGCGACCTACATGTACGAGGACGACACGCCGCCGGCGGAGCGGAGGGCGCAGGCGCTCTCGCTCGACCGCGAGCTGCTGAAGGAGCTGCTCGGCCAGGAGGAGCTCCGCGACCTGCTCGACGCGGACGCGGTCGAGGAGGTCGAGCGGCAGCTGCGCGGCGAGCCGCGTTCGCCGGATCAGTTGCACGACGTGCTGCGTCTTCGCGGCGACTTGCGCGACGGCGAGTACGATCGGGCGCTCGCACGGCCGCTGCTCGACGAGCGCCGCGCTCTGCTCGTTCGGGTCGCGGGCGAGGAGCGGCTGATCGCGGTCGAGGACGCCGGCCGCTACCGCGACGCGCTCGGCGTGATGCCGCCCGGCGGCCTACCCGGCGTCTACCTGGCGGGATCAGACCCCGCAACGGCTTTGCGACAACTCGTCCACAGGTATGCGAAGGGGCGCGGGCCGTTCACGAGCGCGGAGGCGGGCGAGCGCTTCGGCCGCGACGTCGAGGCCGTGCTCGCCGAGCTCGAGCGCGAGGAACTGCTCGTCCGCGGCGAGCTCCGGCCAGGCGGGACGGAGCGGGAGTGGTGCGACCCCGACGTCCTGCGGCGGCTGCGACGCGCGTCGCTCGCGGCGCTCCGGCGCGAGGTCGAGCCGGTCGAGCACGCCGCGCTCGCGCGCTTCCTGCCGTCGTGGCAGGGCGTCGACCGCCGCGCGACGCTGCGCGAGGCGCTCGTGCCGCTGCAGGGGCTCGCTCTCCCGGTGGCGCTCTGGGAGTCGGAGCTGCTGCCGCGCCGCGTCCCCGGCTACCGGCCGGAGCAGCTCGACCAGCTCTGCGCGACCGGCGAGCTCGTCTGGGTCGGCGCCGGGCTCGACCGGGTCGCGCTCTACTTCCGCGAGGACGCGACCGCGATCGGTCGCGTGCCGGCCGCGCAACCGCCCGAGGGCGAGCCGCACGAGCAGATCCGCGCGTCGCTCGCCCGCGGAGCGCAGTTCTGGTTCGACCTGCTGGCCGAGACCGGGCTCGAGGCCGAGGCGGCGCTGCCGGCGCTCTGGGATCTCGTCTGGGCGGGCGAGGTCTCGAACGACGCGTGGCAGCCGCTGCGTGCGGGCCGGCGCTACGGCGTGCCGAAGCCGGAGCGGCGCCCGCGGCGGTTCTCGCGCCGCCGTGCCGCCGTTGCGACGGCGACGCAGGGCCGGTGGTCGCCGACCGGGAGGCTGTTCTCGGGCGATCCCGACCCGCGCGCGCTCGCCGAGCTCCTGCTCGAGCGGCAGGGGATCGTCACGCGCGACGGCGTCCGCGCCGAGGGCGTCCCCGGCGGCTACGGCGCCGTCTACCGCGAGCTGCGCGCGCTCGAGACGCTGGGCCTCTGCCGCCGCGGCTACTTCGTCGAGGGCCTCGGCGGCGCGCAGTTCGCGCTCGGCGGCGCCGTCGAGCGGCTGCGCGAGCTGCGCGGCCGCGACGGCGACGAGCCGGAGCCGCTCGTGCTCGCCGCCGCCGACCCGGCGCAGCCCTACGGCGCCGCGCTGCCGTGGCCCGCGCGCGCCGGCGGCCGCGCCGCGCGCGTCGCGGGCGCCCACGTCGTCCTGCTCGGCGGCGAGCCGGCGCTCTATGTCGAGCGCGGCGGCCGCTCGCTCGTGCCCCTGCGCGAGCCGGACGAGGCATGGCTGCGGCCCGCGCTCGCGGCGCTCGTCGCCTTCGTCCACGCCGGCGGCGCGAAGCGGCTGGCCGTCGAGCGCTTCGACTCGCGTTCGATCGGAGACAGCGACGTGCTGCCGCTGCTCGTCGAGGCCGGCTTCCTCGCCGGCCCCCGGCGCGCCGTCCTGCGGCCGTAACGCCCCGAGAATTCACACTTTCGGCACAGACGCCCGCGCCGGCCACGGCTACCGTTCCCCGTGGGCGGGCGGGGGTTTGGGATGGAGCAGGAAGGTGCTCCGACCCGGCGCCGTGCACGCGGCCTGGCCGCCGCGACGCGGGATCGGCAGCATCTCCTCCCTGCGTAGGGCCCTCGAGCGCAAGCGCGGGCCCTCCACGCCGCAGCGGTACCGGCGCGCCGGGTTCGTCGATCGGACTTCGAAGGTACCCTGGCCGCGTGCCCGAGGGCGACAGCCTCCACCGCGCGGCGGCGCTCCTGCAGCCGCTCGTCGGGCAGCCGGTCGCCGTCGAGACGCCGCATCCGCGCGCCGCGGCGTTGCGCCTTCCCGAGCGGCTCGACGGCCGCCGCCTCGAGCGGGTCGAGGCGGTCGGCAAGAACCTGCTGCTCCACTTCGAGGGCGGTCTCGTCCTCCGCAATCACCTGCGGATGACCGGTCGCTGGCAGCTCCGCCCCCGCGGCGAGCCCCGCCGCGGCCGGCCCTGGCTCGTCCTTCGCGGCGCGTCGCACGAGGGCGTCCTCTGGAACGGGCCCGTGCTCGAGCTCGGCGGCCGCGCGCCCGAACGGCTCGGGCCCGATGTCCTCGCCGATCCGCCCGACCTCGAAGCGATCGTCGCCAACCTCCGCCGCGACCCGGCCCGCGCGCTCGGCGACGCGCTGCTCGACCAGCGTCTCGTCGCCGGCATCGGCAATCTCTGGAAGGCCGAGAGCCTGTGGCGCGCACGCCTCTCGCCGTGGCTGCCCCTCGGCGCCGTCGCCGACGAGGAGCTCCGTGCGCTGCTCGCCGACACCGCGTCGCAGATGCGCGCCGCCGTCGCCGGCGCGCGCCCGCCGCGCAACGTCTACCGCCGCGCCGGTCGCTCCTGCCCGCGCTGCGGCGAGCCGATCCGCTCGCGCGGCCAGGGCGACGCCAACCGCACCGCCTACTGGTGCCCCGCCTGCCAGGCCGAGAGAGGAGAGGCGTCGCCGACCGCGTAGAGGCAGCCGTGGCAGTCCGCGCTCCGCAGCTCCAGCAGACGCTCCGCAACTTCTGCCTCGGTGCGTTCCTCGCCCTGCAGCGCGAGGTCGACGCGGGCTGCGAGCTGCCGTTCGCGTTCGAGGAGCATCCGAGTCTCGGCGCGCCCGCGCTCTACGAGTACCGGCCGCTCGTCCGCGGCTTCGTCGAGGAGCGCGCCCACCTGCTGCGTGCGATCCCGGACGCGGCGCTCGCCGTCGAGGACCTGCGGCACGAGCCGTCGGCGGCGATCTTCGCGCGCGCCCATGCCGGTGCAGGCCCGACCGAGGAGCAGGCCGCCTTCCGGACCGTGCTGCTGCCGCTCGTCGTCGCGACCGCCGAGGCGAGCGGCGGCTTCGACTGGGCCGACGACGCATTCGACCGCGCCTACGCCGAGCTCGAGCGCTCGCTCTTCGGGCAGCACCGCGCCTACGCGGCCGTCGCGCCGCTCGTCGGCATCTCGGCGGCGGAGCAGCTCGAGCTCGGCGGCGGCGTCCGCGTCCGCCACATGGCCGCCGGCGAGATCTCGCAGCTCTGGCCGGAGGCGCAGGGGCTCTTGCCGCCGGAGTTCGGACGTGCGCCCGACCGCCTCTGCGTGCTCGAGCTGCGCGCCGACCTGCCGCAGGGAGAGGCCGAGCCGCCCGACGCGCCGGGCGAGCTCGCCGACGCCGTCTCCGCGCTCCGCCTGGCGACCGCCGGCCCGGTCGCCGCCGGCCCCGTCCTCTTCGAGCGGCTCGACTTCCGCCCGCTCGGGATCCGGCCGCTGCTGCCGATCGCGGGCACGCAGCCGCCGGGCGAGCCGACGCGGCTCGACGGCTTCCGCGGCGGCCTCGCCGTCGACCTGCGCGCGCGGCTCGTCCTCGCCGACACGGACCGCGAGCTCGCCGAGGCGCTCGACCGCTGGGAGCTCTCCCTCTTCGCCGAGGAGCCGTTCCGCACCGGCCAGGTGAAGGAGGCGCTCGAATCGCTGCTCGGCCGCGGCGACGGGCTCTGGGCGGCGGCGGTGCGCGCGTCCCTGCTGCTCGGCGAGACGTCGAAGGAGCGGGCCGGCCTGCTCGAGCGCCTGCGCGAGCGACCGCGCGCCGGCGACGTGCGCCGCGCGCTCGTCGAGACGCTGATGCACGGCGACCGCGCCGGCCTCGTCGCCGAGCTCGACGAGGCGCTGCTCGGCCTGCGCCCGCGGCCGGCGAGCGTCTACTCCAAGGCCGCCTGAGAAGTTCCGAAGCCGTCACAGTTTCCTCGCTACCGTCGAGAGATGGACGAGGCGCGCACGGTGCTGGCGCGGCTGGAGCGGATCGACCGGCTGGAACGGCGGCTGCTCGCGGAGGTGGAGCGGCTCGTCGTCGAGGGCGAGCGCTGGCTCGAGGCCGAGGGAGCGGGCGCGGAGCGGGCCGCGGCCGCGCTCGACCGCTGCCGGCGGATCCTTCAGCGCTGAAGCGCCCAGCGCAGAGCCGGCGCGAGTTCCTCGACCCACATCGACGAGTCGTGGCCTCGGGTCGGTCGCCGCAGCCGGACCGGCACGCCGCGGCTGCGCAGGTCGCGTGCGTACAGCGTCGTGACGCGGTCGAAGTCGGGCTCCAGCCGCCCGGCGACGAGCGCGTGCGGCGGGATCGCGCCCGCTGCGGCTGGCGGCGGCGCGGTTCCCAGGGAGAAGGCGACGACGCCGGCAAAGAGCTCCGGATGCAGCACTCCCGCCGACGCGGCCCAGACGGCGCCGTTCGAGACGCCGAAGGCGAGCGCCGGAAGCTGTCCGAGCCGGTCGCGCGCCCACGGCAGCACCGTTCCGGTCACGTATGCCATGTGGTCGGCGAAGTACGTAGGGTCGACCTCGGGCAGGTAGGCGCACGCCCGCGGGTCGGCACGCTGCTCGTAGGTGTCGAACTCGCCGTAGGGCACGATGCGTGCCGCCGATGCGATCCCGACGAGCGCGACCGGCACATGGGCCGCGGCGACCCAGGCTGCGAGCCGTGGAACATCCTCGCCGTCGGCGCAGAGCACCAGCGCATGTGGCCGGGCGGGGCTCCAGCACGTGACCGCGTGCCGCTCGGCACGCTCGCCCGTTGCGATCGGCTGCGGCGGCGCCACCTCGATAGGCGGCGGCTCCGGCGGCGCGGGCCGCATCGCCGGCCCCCGCCAGACCCACCTCGGCTCCGGCCTCTCCGCGCCCGGGACGTAGATGCCCAGTTCGAGGCACGCCCGCTCGAGCCGCGGTACCTGCAGCCGCAGCGCCCAGAGCCCCTGCCCCGACGGCCGCAGCTGCTCGCGCACGGTCCCGACGAGCAGCGGCGCCGGTCCATCCCGTCGCACAGCCACGGTCAGTAGTCCTGCCGATGTCCAGGCCGCCAGCGCGGATCCGATCGACGCGAGCCGCGGATCGTCGGGATCGGGGTCGAG